>JAFXJT010000017.1 GCA_017532085.1 Oscillospiraceae bacterium
AATAACTTTCTCCACTTCAATCTGCATCGGCTTATAGTTATGAGCCTTGTGATTGAGCAGAGCATTGAATGTGATTTTCTTCATCAGCATCATCTCGCTTTCCTTTATAATGTATAGGGGAAACAAAAAATGCCGAACCAATCGAGAGTAGTGACTCTCAACGGGTTCGGCATAACGAACAAGAAACTGTCGGAAACTTTGTGAAAGTTTTTCGGGCGATTTAGCATAAATCGCTTATAAAACAAGAGCAGACTTCGGAAATTTCTCTCCAAATCTGCTCTGGGTTCTTTTGAAAATGAAAAAACGCCCGTTCAAGTCCCAAAACCACTCGAACAAGGCCTTAGGTGATCCACGGTTTTTACTATAAAATTTCCGGCACCTGATACGCAAAAAGCCACGCAAATGCGTGGCTTTTTGGCATGTGATCTTTTTCGTCACATATAGATGGAGCTGTTTGCCGGATTTGAACCGGCGACCTCATCCTTACCAAGGATGTGCTCTACCAACTGAGCTAAAACAGCATAGTTTTCGCTGCAGGAAACACGCTCTCGCTGACTGCTTTATAATTATACTACATCCATCTCAAAATGTCAAGCTTTTTTTTATCAAAAGTCGAAAAACAGGGAGAATTGTTATTTTGCATAAAAATTTTCTTCATTATTAGATAAAACGATGAAAATGCACCGAAACTATTGAAGTGTGAACGGAGATGTGCTAAAATAGTCTCATGCAAGACGTGCGGGGAACACGCCTCGCTTCCTCGAAAGAAAGACAAGCTGAGCTGAAGCATTGCAAATTCATGAAAAGAGGTTTCCATTATGAATAGTTTGGGATTCAAAAAAGCGTGCAGCTCGGCGTTGTGCGTACTATTAAGCGGAACAATCCTTGCTATGCCTGCATATGCGATTTCTTCCGATTTGGAAGATATCAACGGAGATGGCATCATCAATGTATTCGACCTCGTGCTTGCAAAAAGAGAAAGCGTTACTGCTTCCAATCCTTTGGAATTAGAGGTCTCCGGCGGACAGGTAAAGCCCGGAGAGAACATTGAAATCCAATTGCAGCTTTCCAACAATATCGGTTTTACCTCTTTCAGCTTTTTGCTGGAATATGATACCGCACTGACTCCCGTTGCAATCGACAACACACTTCAATATACCATGGGCGAGATCTTAGAGCCAACCGAGCTGACCATCATGCCTTCCGGTGTGAAGGGTTCCATGCTGCTGATGACCAACCACGCCGAACTGCATACCGAAAACGGTTTGCTGCTTTCCATGCAGTTTGCAGTCAGCGAGCATGCAGAAGTTGGTAAGAATTATACCATCTCCCTGCGGGATGCTACGTTTACCGACAGCAACTATGAAATCATGTCCTCGATTCTGCTGGGAAAAGGCTCTGTATCTGTACTCGCCGGTGATGGCAGCGACAACAGCAATATCCGCAAGCCCAGTCATTGGGGCATTGATGTTTCCCGTTGGCAGGGTGATATCGACTGGGAAGCTGTCAAAGCCGATGGTGTTCAATTCGCAATGCTCCGTGCCGGATACGGACGCGAAATCACACAGGAAGATCCGAGCTTTGCACAGAATTATGCGAATGCAACTGCAGCCGGTATCCCTGTTGGTGCTTATTGGTATTCCTATGCGGATTCTCCGGAGGATGCTGTAAGAGAAGCGAACACCTGTCTTTCCGTTCTGGGCGATCGCACCTTTACATATCCCATTGCATTTGATATTGAAGAGCCCTTCCAATGGGAGCTCACACCGGAAGAGTTTTCCGCAATCATTGAAGCATTCTGCACTACCATGGAGGAAGCCGGCTATTATGTGATGATCTATACCTCCTCCTGGCCGCTGAATCATCTGCTGACACCCGAAATCGAAGCAAAGTATGATGTGTGGGTTGCACAGTATGGCAAACCGCAGCCGGATTATCAAGGCGATTACGGAATCTGGCAATACAGCTGTACCGGAAAAGTCAACGGCATCGCCGGCGATGTTGACTTGAATTATGGATATGTGGATTATCAATCCCTGATTACTGACAGAGGCTTCAATGGCTTCACAATGCCGTAACACCTGAAACTTGTTGGCAACCTGATTGCTTATAAACACCTTTGATTCGAATCCGGATCAAAGGTGTTTTTCATCTTGTTTTGTTTTTTCTCGGCAGAACGCACAAACAAAAGAGAGATTCTTTGTGCAGTCCCACAAAATTCAAAATACAGGGACGAAATGGCTGCTCTGATGTGTACTAATATACAGAGGCGATTCGTTTGCTTACTTTTTGGTATCATAATAGTTGCTATTTTGCCTAAACTGTGCTATCATATGGATAAACGAACTCCTCAAGACAAAAATCAAGGATGTTAATCAGTATGGAACAAAACAGAACAGCTTCTCTTTGCACAGCACTGCTACTTTCCTGCACTCTTTTGAGCGGCTGTCAAGCCTCTTGGAAAACAAATCACGACAGCAGCAGCCTTCCATCGTTGGATTCGCTGCAGACACAATTTGATCTGGAACCACAAGGAATTGTGATCGCTGAAGTCATGGCAAACAATCAAACAACTTGGAGCGATCTCAACGGCAATACGCCGGATTATATCACACTGCTGAATACGGAAAACAAGCCAATGTCTCTTGCGGGCTTTTTCCTGTCCGATGATGAGGATGAGCCGGAAAAATGGCAGTTCCCCGATATTACAATGGATGCACACGCCTTTCTTACCATCTTCGCAGACGGCAGCAGCAAATCCATACCGGCATTGCATACGAATTTTTCTGTGAGCAGTACGGGAGAAACCATTTATCTCACTGCCCCCAACCAGCCTGCACAGGCAGTTTATGTACCTGCAATGCCGCCCGATTATGCCTATGGTCTTGTATTGACAGGCAGCAGTGCCGGACAATATGAATACTTTTGCAGCGGTACGATCTTTGCCCAAAACGATGCTCAGCATTCTGCCGATCTGACTGCCATTTTTGATGGTGCTCCAACGGCACTTGTGCTGAATGAATATATGATCGAAAACCAAGACACCATTCTCGATGAAAACGGCGCTTCCTCTGATTGGATCGAGCTGTATAATCCAAGTGATCAGACCATTGCACTGGACGGCATGACATTGACCGATGAATATGATACACCCAACAAATGGGTCTTTCCGGATGGCATTACGCTGAAGCCGAACGACTACCTTTTGCTCTGGATGGATGGATTGGATCGTTGTCAGAACAACGAAATCCACAGCGGCTTTCGGCTCAGCACGCAGGATGACGGCATCATGTTAACCGATCAGAACGGACTTTGTGTGTTCCGAGTCGATATGCCGCCTCTGGAGAAGGATCTCTCTTACGGTCTGGATGCACAACAGCATTATGTCTTTTTTGGAAATCCAACACCCCGGCAGCCCAATCCCGATACAGGGTATTCCGGAACCATGCTCTCTTTGTCGTTTCAAGAAAAAACCATATATATTTCCGAAGCTGCTCCCCTGCCTTGTGGGAAAACCAAGGAATCCTTCGATTGGATCGAACTGCATAATCCCACCGATCAGGCAATTGATCTGCAGGGATGGGGCATCGGACAAAACCCGCTGGTACCCGAATATCTCTTTGATTCACTTTCCATTCCGCCCCAAGGGTATCATCTGCTATATGCTGCAGGGGATGGAAAATCCGGCAAATCCGATGCTGTGTATCTGCCCTTCAAGCTCAGCCAGCAAGGAGACCGTCTCTATTTATTCAATCCCCAAGGCGAATGCTATGATGCCTTTGAAAGCGGATGGATCCTCGGCGGCAACACCTGCGGACGTACCGCTGATCACGGAACGTTCGGCTATTTTGCAGCGCCTACACCATGTGCTGCCAATCCGGAAGAACAATTCACCGATTATACACCCTTGCCGCAGATTTCACAACAGGGCGGCTATGCAAAGAGCGGTGATATCATCACCGCACAGTGCGAATCTGATGTGATCCTGCGATATACTACCGACGGCTCTGAGCCGGATCCCGATGATCCTGTGTTTGAATCCTTTACCATTGGCGAAACCAACTGTATCCTCCGCTGGAAAGCCTATAAAGAAGGATATCTCCCCAGCCGCACCTTCAGTGCTACCTATATTACGGAGGAAACGCACGATATCCCCTTTGTGGCATTATCCTGCGATCCGGTAGATTTGTTCAGCAATGAGCGGGGCATTTTGGCCTTTGGCTACCACTATGATCCTGTTTTTCCCTATGTGGGTGCAAATTTCTGGCAGGATTGGGGCAAAATGGCTTCCTTTGAATATTTTACTCCCGATGGCAGCAGACAGCTGGATTGCAATGCCGAAATCAAGGTGTTCGGACAATATTCCAGAGCACAGGCGCAAAAAAGTCTGTCAATCCATTTTCGAGGCGAATATGGCAATGCTTCGGTCACCTATCCGTTTTTTGAGGGAAATCCCCAAACAGAGTTTTCCTCACTGGTGCTGCGTGCCGGAGGCCAGGATCAGCAGGGAACAAAATTGCGTGATGCGTTCTGTGCAGAGATCACTTCCGAATACAGCGATCTTGCCTGCATGGATTGGCAGCCAACTGCGCTGTATCTCAATGGTCAATATTATGGATATTACGATCTGCGAGAAAAAATCAATGAGGATTATTTTGAATCCAATGAAAACATTGACCGTGATCAGATTACCATTATCAAAGGAAACAGCATCCTGTTGGCAGGCTCTTTAGAGGAATACAACACGCTGCGGCAATATGTCCGCAGCCACGATCTTTCCGATCCTGAAGTGTATGCCTATGTGGATTCGCAGATTGATATAGCAAACTATATCGACTATCTCATCGCTGAAATCTTTTTCTGCAATACCGATACCGGCAATATCAAATTCTATCGCAATGCTGACGGCGGAAAATGGCGCTGGATTCTTTTTGACATGGATACTGCCATGCGGAAGGATTTCGGTCTGAAGGGCGGCTTCAACTCCATCAGAGAAATGTTCAACCCCTCAGGACATGGTGTGGATAATATGTTCTACACCACCATTCAATGCGGTTTGCTGGAAAACGAAGGCTTCCGCACACAATTTATCAATCGTTACGCCGAATTGCTGAATACGGTATTCCAACCTGAGCACCTCACAGAACGCTTTCAGCAAATGGCATCTGCCATTGATGCCGAGGTACAGCTCCATGCAAAGCGCTGGAACCGTCCCTCCTATTCCACTTGGCAGCGTAATCTCACCATTATGGAAGAAGTATGTGCCAATCGCCGTGACGTGGCAAAAGCACAGTTCATCGCCTTCTTCCGACTGAGCGCTGAACAGGTTGCTGCCTTGTTCCCCAACGGATAATCACAAAACGTGCACCGCTTTTTTTACAAAGCTGTGCACGTTTCTTTTGTGCATTTCGCCTTGACAACTGCAAAACTTTACATTATAATAGTACCAAAGATATCAAAACGGAGGTGTCAGTGTATGATCATCCACAATGTAGGCTATCACCATAATCATGATGCGGATTTCTTTGTGGATCGTCCCCAAGGAAGCGGCGACTACCTGCTGCTGCTGCTCAAAAGTGATACGCTTATGACCTTAGACGGAAAAGAAATACAGATCCCTGCCAACTCCTTTTTTCTCTATCAAAAAGGAACGCCGCAGCACTATCGCTGCATGCCCCAGCACACCTTCCTCAACGATTGGATCCATTTTCTGTTTGAGGACGATGAGGAAGCGCAGTTTTTATCCTATCATATCCCTTATAATACGCCCATTCCATTGAAGCATCTGCACTTTCTGAGCTTCTGCATCAAATCCATTGCCTACGAAAACTATACCAACCATCTCAATAAAGATAAAAATATTGCGTGCTATCTTGCTCTGCTGTTTTCCAAGGTGGAAGAAGCAATGCAGGAAACAAAGCATACCATTCCCAATACGAAATTTGAAATGCTTTCCACCATCCGCAGTACCATTTACAGCAAACCCTATGAATTTGTGAACGTCGAAAGTGCGGCGCATGCCGTTCGTATGAGCCGTTCCTCCTTTCAACATCAATATAAACAACAATTCGGTGTGAGTTTTATGCAGGATCTCATCCAAAGTCGAATCTCATATGCCAAAATGCTGTTGATCTCCACCAATCTGACCATCTCGGAAATCGCTGTCCATTGCGGCTATCATAGCTGCGCGCATTTTGTCCGTCAGTTCAAGGCAACAGCCAATGTCACACCTACCGAATACAGAATCAAACAAAATTGCTCCGAAGAAATTGCGCAAAATGTGTGATAACCAGCATAATATATCATTGATTTATGTCAAAAAATCTGTTATACTGAACGTATTAGCTGTGTTTATCACAGAATGAGAGGGGTATATTAATTATGAGCCACAGTTTTATCAAACGAGGTCTTGCATTTATGACCTCCTGCCTGTTGGTGTCAGCAGGCATCGCTGCACAACCTGAGGGGGTGCGTGCAGCTGCCAACATCATCTCGAACTCTACGTTCGATTCCAGTGCCTATGACTGGGCAATCTACACAGAAAGCGGCGGCAGTGCTACCCTTTCTACCGAAAACGGCAAACTGGCTATGAAAATTTCAAATGTCGGTTCTGTCACTTATGCTGCACAGCTGTATTACGATATCGTGCCGCTCTATCAGAACGGTGTGTATCATCTCAGCTATGAAATCTCTTGTTCACAGAATCGTTTTGTAGAAGCTATGCTTCAGCAGAACGGCGGCACCTACCAGGCCTATACCTGGAAAGGTCTTGATCTGACCTCTACTCCACAAAAGGTGGATTACACCTTTACAATGACTGCGGATACCGATATCATGGCAAAGTTCGTGTTTAACTGCGGTAAACAGGAGAAGGACAGCGCTCTGCAGCAGCACACCATCTATCTCGATAATGTTGTGCTGGAGCTTGTGGATGACAGCGGCGTGAAGTATGATTCCTTTATGCCCTATGAACCTTCCATCATGACCGATCAGGTCGGTTATCGTCCCAATGGCCAGAAGATCGCCGTATTCCGTGATGTGACTTCGGAAACCTCGTTCTCTGTGGTCAATGCCACAACCAAGCAAACCGTTTATACCGGTGATCTTTATGGAAAAACCCAGAATTCTTCCGCTAATGAGACCGATTATCTCGGTGATTTCTCCAGCGTAACCACACCGGGTACTTATTACATCACTTGCGGCAATCTGGATCCTTCCTATTCCTTTGTGATTGACGATACTGTATACGATAAGATGCTGGATGATTCCATCAGAATGCTGTATCTCCAGCGCTGCGGTACCGCAGTTCAGGATTCTAAATTTGGCCATGTCGCCTGCCATAACTCTATGGCTACTGTATATGGCACATCGCAGAAGATTGATGTCAGCGGCGGCTGGCACGATGCAGGCGATTACGGCAGATACATCGTACCTGCTGCAAAATCCATTGCCGATCTGCTGTTTGCATATCAAAAGAATCCTTCTCTTTACAGCGACAGCATTGGAATTCCCGAAAGCGGCAACGGCGTGCCGGACATTCTGGATGAAGTTCGCTTTGAACTGGAATGGATGCTGAAAATGCAGGCACAAAACGGCGGTGTATATCACAAGGTTTCCTGTGCTTCCTTCCCCGGCTATATCATGCCTGAAAATGAGACCGATGAACTGATCGTAACCCCTGTTTCTACAACAGCAACCGCAGATTTCTGTGCATCTATGGCTATGGCTTATGAATTCTATAAGGATATCGACGGCGGCTTTGCACAGACTTGTCTCGATGCTGCCAAAAAAGCTTGGGGCTTCCTGCAGCAGAATCCCAATTTCATTTTCCAAAATCCTGCCGGTATCGTTACCGGTGAATATGGCGACAAGACCGATGCGGATGAGCGTTATTGGGCTGCCGCACAGATGTATCGCGCAACCGGTGATGCTGCTTATCTGAACGCTTTGCAAAGCATGAGCGCAAAAACCGGTCTGGATTGGGCAACTGTCGGTGATTACGGCAACATTGCTCTGGTAACCATGAACGGCATTGATACCAACTCCAATGTGTACAGCAATGCAAAATCCGCACTGCTTCGTCAGGCAGATTCCTTCGCAACTGCCAGCAAGAACAGTCCTTATGGCGTATCCATTAACGACTTCAACTGGGGCAGCAATATGACCGTTGCCAATGCCGGTATCGTTTTGGCGGTAGCGTATGATCTGACCGGCGATACCAAGTATTTCGACACTGCAGAAGCCAATCTGCATTATCTGCTGGGCCGTAACCCCAATGCAACTTGCTATGTAACCGGTTATGGTACCGTTGCTCCCAAGAATCCTCACCACAGACCCTCTATGGCAAAGAACGAAGCCATGATCGGTATGCTGGTCGGCGGTGTCAACTCCGACTTGGAAGACAGTGCTGCAAAGGCTTATCTGAGCTCTGCTCCTCCTGCAAAGTGCTATGTAGATAATTGGGAAAGCTACTCTACCAATGAAATCACGATTTATTGGAACTCTCCGCTGACTTATCTGCTGGCTCTGACTGCTGAAGCCGAACCTCCTGTAGTTCCCCCCGTGGATCCTCCTGTCAGCAACGTTACACCCGGCGATGTCAACTGTGACGGCGTCATCAAGATTGATGATGTGGTGCTCATGAATCGCTATATCGGTGAGGACACCAGCATTCAAATCACCTCTGACGGCGTGCGCAATGCAAACTGCGATGGCAAACCCAATGTCAATGCAGATGATGCAAGCCATCTGTTGTCCTATTTGGCAGGTCTGATCAATGCGGATCAGTTGATTCCTGCAGAATAAGCGGCAACCGCATTCTCCATGATTTCTCATACGAAAACCCCAGCAGAAATATATTTTCTGCTGGGGTTTCATTTTTATCATGCATCTGATCAATCTACATAATAAATATAATCTGATTTTCTGGGCTTTGCCTCTCCTTCTTCCGTTTCCGCATATCCCAGCACACAATGTCCGATGCCCTCGTAATCCCCTGTAATGCCAAGACTGCGGAGAAGCTCTTTGCCCTCCTCACTCTCAAACTCCTCTTTGGCACGATGGATCCAGCAGCTTCCGATGCCATAATGATGTGCTGCAAGCATCAGATTTCCCATCACAAGACTGCCATCGTATAAATAGGTTGAAATTGATCGATCCGCAAGCACAATGATCACTACAGGTGCGCCGTAAAAGGGATCCATATCAGCACCCATGATCTTTGCATTCATCGCCGAAAGCCGATCACGCAGCGCCCGATCTCTGACCGCTATCATGATCGGAGACTGTCGATTCATTCCTGTAGCAGCATAGGTTCCTGCCTCCAGAATTTTGTCCAAGATCTCCTTTGGGATCGGATCCGGTCGAAAGCTTCGGATACTTCTTCTGGTGAATAACATTTCCATTCCATTCATAAGAAACCTCCATTTCAAATCTGAGTGCGTATTGCAGCCATTAGTTTTTCAAACCAAAGCCCACTTCCAGCCACGGACGGTTTTCCTCCAGCTGCTCAATGGATGTATACCATGGCATTGAAAGTGCACCTTGAAAACGACTCTTTCCGGTTAATACATTGGCAACCCCATCGCCCTCGCTGCCAAATAAACCGCACATCACAATACTGTCCCATTGATCCGCATATTCATCAATGATGACATTTCTGCCTGCCACAATCAATGCTACAGTAGGAAGATCCAGTGTATCGGCAATGGTAATCGCCTCCTGATTGCCGGGAAGTCCCAAGGCACCTGTCAGCGACAGATCTGCGGTATCACCGTTCCATTCCGCATAGGGCTGTTCGCCTACACAGAGTAATATGACATCTGCATTGTCGGCTTGTTCTGCATCGGTTACAATCGTCAGTTCATATTCCTCTGCCACAGCCTGCAAGCCTTCCAGAATGGTAGTACCGTTTTCGATCACCTTTTTGCCGTTGTTCTGTTGATCCGTCATACCATTCCACTGTCTGGTCCATCCGCCGCACTGCACGCCCGTATCATTGGCTGCCGGACCAAGCACCAATACGGTAGCACCACGCTGCAACGGCAATGTTTCCTGCTCATTTTTGATTAACACCAGACTTTTTTCCACAAGCTGTCTTGCCAGATCCCGATAAGCCGCAGAGCCCGGCTCTGATTGCATTGTAGTGAGCTGCTCCAGATAGGGATCCGCAAACAAACCGGCATCCAGCTTTAACTGTATGATACGAGTCACCGCTTCGTCAATACGTGCTTCCGAGATCTTACCCTCCTGCACAGCTTCTACAATATACTGCACTGCTTGCCGGAAATCATTGGGTTCCATCAACCAATCGATACCGGCATTGATCGCAAGGATGATCTGCTCCTTCAGCGTATTGGCACCGTTGATATTCTGAATGGATTCCCAGTCACTGACCACAACACCCTCAAATCCCAGATCACCTCGCAGCACATCCAGAATATAGTGCCGATTCTCATGCATTTTAATGCCGTTGAGCGCACTGTGACTGATCATAATACTTTGTACGCCCAGATCAATCTGCGCCTGATAAATGGCAAGCTGTTCTGCAATCTGATCATCTGTCAATGTGGCATTGCCTCGATCAATCAACCGATCGGTTCCTTCACTGAACTCTCCGGTACCGAACTCTACACTGCCATCACCGATATAATGCTTCGTACAGGCAATCACACCGCCATCCAGCTGACCTTTGGTAAACTGTGCCGCAAGATGCTTGACAATGCCTGCATCGGAAGAATAGCTCTCATAGGTTCTGCCCCAGCGCGGATCTGATGCAACCGCTACACAAGGTGCATAGTTCCAGATCATCTTGGTCATTTTCATTTCATCGGCAACCGCAAGACCCATCTGATACGTCAAATCCGGATCATTGGCAGCACCAATGTTGATATTATGCGGAAAAATTACCGTATCCAAGGCATAATTCACGCCATGCACCGAATCCTGTCCATACACAAAAGGAATCGGAGCAGATGCACGCAGTGCAGCACGCTGATACTCTTCAATGATCTCACACCAATCCGCAGGCGTCTGTCGAACCAGCCCCATCGTAGACAGAATACTGCCGTAATTGGAAGTTGCCATCTGATAGGATTCCTGATGATAGATTGCGGGAATCTGCATCTGACAGGCTTTTTCCTCCAATGTCATGGAAGCTGTGATTTCAGCCGCAGTCATCCCCTCATATCGCTTCATGGGATCGGTTTGCGATTCTGTCACGTTTTGAGACGGTGTAGAATGCTCCGCTTGTATGGAGCTGCTGTCCATTGCTACTGACTCTATGGATGATCCCACAGAACTCTGTCCGGTTGCCTTGGTACAACCGCACAGCAGTACCATCACAGAAAGCAACGCCAATACTGTTTTGATCTTCATATGCTCTCCTTCCTCATCTGTTTTCAGGGATACAGGCTCTCTTTTTGCTCAAAGCAGAGCAGCCTCAATCCCAAGCACCCCATCCGGGATCTGTGGATGATCGTCTCCCCACACCACCGAATACAAACGACTGCCATAATGCACGGTTTTCATACGGTCAAGCGCTTTGCATAACGGATTGTTTTCAAATCCACCCCATAGCAGCAATGCAAAATCAGTTTTTGCGGCAACTGTTCGCAGAAAATCCGAGCACAGCTTTGGATCTTGATTCCGGATGTATAAATAGGAAACCACACCATAGTGAATGCAATGACCTGCCTTGGGAAATGCCGGATATCCCAAAAGCTTCGTCGGCAATTTTGACAGCACCCGATACATTCCGCCATAGCTGCAAAGCTTATATTGCTTATAAGCTTGCTGATCGCATACAAAGCAGCAGGCAATGATTTCGCCCTGCTCTCTGAGACAGAAAAAGGTAGTATCGCCAAACCCCTTGCAATCATACGCCACAGGTGTATGGCTTTGCTTTGCAAAATGCGATTGCATCAATGCGCCAAAGCCTTCTGTATGATTCGTTTCCAAAGAGAGTATTTCCTTGCCTCCATGAAAGCAATAGGTCGTATAATGCCCCAGATAGTGGTATTTCGGCATATTCCGATGCGGCTTTTCCAGCAGTGCAATGGCTTCGGCATTATCATCCAGAATGGTCGTATAGCAATAGGTGCAATCTGCAATGTGCTCCCGCAAAAACTGATATGCCTTCGCAATAAAGCCGATTCTCTTGCGGTAATCAAAATGGATTTTGAGGCCTGTCAGATAGGCGCACAGTTCTTCTTTGCCGTTGACATATTCTGTACGCACCACAGCGCCGCCCACAGCAGCAGTAACACCATTGCTGTTGTCAATCACCACCATAATATGATTGCGCTCTCCATCCGCACAAAAGGATGCATAGGGCGAAGGATTGCGAAGATACTGCACACTGATACCGCCTTGGAAGCTTCCGCTTTCAAAAATCGCACGAATGCCGGCATCATCAGAGGGCTCGGCAAAGCGCAGCGTATAGCGATCATTTTGGAAGTTCATCAAGATTCTCTCCAATCGGAACATGCATTTTCTGATCCACTTCCTCACCAAGCCGCAGATTCATACCCCAGAACAATCCCCACATCAGAGGGCTGGTTCTGCCTAACGAAGCAAAGCCTCGGCTCAGCACGGTTTTGGCAGAGGAAAACTCTTTTCTTGCCTCCCGACAAAGCATACTCATGCGCTCTGCCGAAATCCGCTTCGGATGAAAGGCAAGCTCACCGTAATGATAGCCCTCTGCAAGCCACCATTTGTCATAGATCAAACGCTGCTCTGCCTGTAAGCGATCATATAACGCCGTGTTGGGAAATGGCAGCAGATGATTGAAGGCTGCGGTATAGAACTTATGCTTTTTGGCAAATTCCAATGCCTCATGCACTGTGCTTTCATCATCATTATCATAGCCAAATACAAAGGTTGCATAAATGCCGATGCCTGCATCATGAATACGCTTCACCAGTTCATCACGCTCACCTAGGGCATAATTGAAAGACTTATTCATCTGTTTGAGATTCTCTTTGTTCAGACTCTCAAAACCGATCAGAATGATCTCACAGCCGCTTTGCTTCATTGCCTTGAGCATAGCTTCATCCTTTGCCATAGAGAGTGTTCCCTGCCCTGCCCATTTAATCCCAAGGGGCTTGATGTCCTCAAATAACTGCATAGCATTTTTACGGTCTGCCACCAGATTGTCATCCACAAGGAAGGTATATCGATGCGAAGCGTTTTTGATGTCATCCACGATCAGCCGATGATCCCTGCAATGATATTTGCTGCAGTAAAACTTGGAAATCGAACAGAACTCACAGCTATGACAGCAGCCTCTTCCCGTTTCCACCAAGGATACCGGCAAATATCCTTTGCCGGTAAAAATGCTTTTGTCCGGCTGCACATCATAAGAGCCCACTCCGCCTTGATAGCGCTTTTGCAGAGTATGCTTTCGTGCATCCTGCAGCATGGTACCCCACACTGTTTCTGCATTGCCGACAATGATACTATCGCAATATAAAGCCGCCTCATCCGGACAAAGCGTTACATGATAGCCGCCCATTACCACGGGAATTCCCCGTGCACGGAATTTGGCTGCAATCTGATAGCTGCGCTTTGCAGTATAGGTTTCCACAGTAATGCAAACCAGATCCGTTGTTGTGTTATAATCAATCAGCTCCAAACGATCGTCAAAGAGCTCGGTTTCAATATCGGATGGTGTCATGGCTTTGAGCACTGCTATGGTTAAAGGCTCCATTTTCCATGTGCCGATATATTTTTTTCCGGGTTTCTTGCCAATCGCCGGAAGAATCCATGTAATTTTCATAGAAGCTGCCCCTTTGGTTACAGAATCGGAATATCGGAATTGTCACACATCACCTCTCGCGTGAATTTGTGCCATTTGTCTGCATATCCCTTATAGCCCAAATTCAACGGCAGAGAAAGCCAAGGACTATGTGTAAAAGGTGCCAGACGCTTCATAATATTGCCGGTGGCATAAGTGGCACGCCATGCACGATCGGTACCTGCCTCAAGCTGCTCCTTGGTCATGCGCTTTGGGGTAAATACACAATGCTGCACATCATACATCGCCCAGTTACGCTCAATGATTCTGCCTTCGCGCTCCAATTGACGGTAATATTCCGTCTGCGGAAAAGGCGTTAAGATCGAAAACCGAGGCAGATCAATCTTAGCTTTGATGATCATTTCAACAGTACGGTCAAAGACACTTTCATCCTCTTCGTCTCCGCCAAAGGCAAAGCAGCCCTGCACCAGAATACCGTTATCATGCAGTTTTTCCATCAAGGTTACATAGCTATCTACCTTGTTGACACCCTTGTGAATATACTGCTGCGATTCCTGTGTAATGGATTCAAACCCGATCAGAAGTCCCTTGCAGCCGCTTTTGCGGAACACCGTCATCAGCTCATCATCAATTCCCACTGAGGAGGTTACAAGTCCCAGCCACATGATCTTTAGTGGGATCAACGCCGTAAACAGCTCTATGGCATAGGCACGATCGGTGATCAGATTTACATCGGGGAAGGTAACATGCTTGGTATGCAGTGCTTCAATTTCTGCCACCACTTCCTTCACGGGACGTTTGTAGACACATCTGCCAAATGCCGCCGGATAAGCGCAAAAGCTGCAGGTATGACAACAGCCGCGAATTGCCTCAACGGTTTTGGTAGTGATATATCGCTTCGAATTCAGCAGCTCCCGACGAGGTGTGGGACGACCTGCAATTGTAAAATCGCTGTTCTGATGATAAAACTTCTGATGACAGCCCTTTTTGTAATCATAAAGAAACTGTGGAAAGGTTTGCTCAGAAAAACCGGTGAATACCACATCAGCATGCTGTGCCGCCTCCTGCGGCAGCATGGAGGGATGTACACCACCCATAAACACGGTTTTTCCCTTTTTCCGGAAATAATCTGCATAGGCATAACACCGAGGTGCTGTACCCGTAATACAGGTAATGCCGATCAGCTCTGCATCAATCTCCAGTGGTATTTTTTCAGCAGTTTCATCATAAATCACTACTTGTGCATCCAGCTCCTCAGGTACCAGTGCGGCAAGTGTCGTAAGTGTCAAAGGCGCATAGTGCAACGATTTTCCAAAGCTGCCCGAATACCGATGCATTGCACCGGCAGGAGCAAGCAACGCAATTTTTAACATGTGCGATTGTTCCTTTCCTTGCTGATTTCAAAGTATTGCTTCCATCCGCTGTATCTTGTCAGATAGGTCGGTTTGATATCACCGATCCGGATGCCTTCTTCCATCAGCCGTTTCAGATATCCCTCCTGCGGCTGCCCGCAGACCCGTACCACTTCAGCACAGGCAAGCTGTCCAAGCTGACGGCAATACTGATAATGATAGCTTTCACATAATGCCGCATCCAATTGCGCAGAGCAGACCTTTGGGGCATCGGTATAGAAACAATAACGATTTCCCTCAGGCGCCAACAAACAAAAGTAATCTGTGATACCGAGATGTCGGCATACGGATTGTACAAAAGCCTCTGTCAGCTTTTCACCGTACAGATCCGAGCAGATCCCCCTGCGCCGTAAAAAGCGAATCCGAGGCGGCCGATTCGGTTCCGCTTCCAATACAGTAATCACATCTCCAAGACAATAGCGGTAGAAGCCGCCTCCTGTGGTGACAATCACCTCATATTCGCATCCCGGCTGCAAACGCTCTGCGGTCACAATTGTGTCATCTGCAAGACTGCGAAATTCAAAGAAATGCGAATAAAGACTCAATCTGCTGCCTTCCTCACCAATCAAGGGGAAGGATACAAAGCATTCCGTGGCAAGTAAGCCCTTCGGCTGAATTCTGACATTCGGAAAGCGTTTTATTACTCCGTGAATCTGATCTTGCGCACTGCCATCCGCCCAGCAGCTAATAAGCTTAAGCTGCGGAAATACACAGTCAAATCGTTGTTCCTTGACTGCACTGATCTGCGATTGTGTCAGAACATCAGCAAGCTCTGCCGTATGTGCGCTGATGACATCACAGAGGATCGTCAATAATGTCGGATTCCACACAGAAATCAAGGTAAGCTCTTTGCATTGCAGCAATTGTCTGACCGTTTCCAGATAAAACGAATCCATGTCGGATACAAATTTTACAGAACCATCCACCGCAAACAAGCGCCGCATGATCCCCTGCTCCAGAACGCCGAAATATTCAGCATCCTCCTCAAAACCAATCGGAATCCCCGCTGCCGTATAGCTTCTGCCGGCAGTCACAGGCGTAATCGACCAATAGCTTTTTCCGGCACGCAGCCCTTCTACATGAGAATACAAATCATATAGCCACGGGCGTATGCCGCATTGAAACTCTCGTTTCAGTGCAGCGGTATAGGGAATCAGCTTTTTTCCACCCGATGATCCGCTGGTCAATTCAAATAGTTGGATGGGTTCTGCCGTCAAAACCTTTTCTTTGCCCTCAGCGGCTGCCTCCAGATATGGCGCATAATCCTCATAAACCGTAAGCGGTACACGCTCTGCATATTCCGCATAGCTTCCAATGCCGGAAAAGCCATAGGCTCTGCCATATACGGTATCCGCCTGCTTGCGCAATAATGTCAGCAGATATCGTTCCTGTACAGCACGCACATCACAGTCTGCCATAAAGCGTTTGTATTCTCTGTGATACAAGGCAAGACAGCAGCCGTTAAGCCATTTACACAGCAAACTCATCGAAACAGCAGCTCGTGGGCATGCTTTCGCAGCAGTGCCTTGTCAATCTTCGCAAGACAGACCAGATCATTGCCGATCAGATGGCCGGGATTCCGTTCACAGAAAAACGCCACATCCTTATTCTTCAGCTGTCGCACCCCGATCTCTGCTACGCCTTCTTTCAGCTTATCCTTCTGCGTCTTATATGCGATCACACCACTTTCGGGATCATAGGCATCCGGATAAAGCAAGGATGCATAGGCATCCATGATCCGTTTTGCATAAGGTGTGGTTTCCATACGATAATTCGGAAAAAACTCTGTCCAGAACAATGGCAGAATCCGATAGGTTTTATAGCCCTTGCATATCAAAAACCAATAGAACGCCTCATATTGCTCGGCAAAGGCAAACCAAAACTGCGCCCATACCCGAAACAGCTCCACATCGCCCCAATGATCCTTATGAATGATGGTATCACCGGAAAACATCCCATGCACCGGTTTGCCATCCACAGACAGCGTCAGCACCTTCTGTGTGGTAAATCCTACCAAGCCATCGGTCTCGTGATACAAGGCAAGGCAATAGTCCTTGTCGGCAAAATCACGTCGGAATACTTCCGGATCCGTGTGATCATAAAACTGTGCCATCAGCTGATACATGGTTTCTATTTCTTGTTCCGAATATGCCGAGATCGGTTTGACGAATCCTTTCAGCATGGTGCATTACTCCTTTTCGGTCTTGGATGCTTCCAATCCAAAGCGCATTCCCTGCTTTTTGAACACCTCTTTGCGAAAGAGCGGATTGTAGATCAGATATGTCATAAAGCGATAGGGGGTACGCATATTGGTTCTTGGCTCCAGTGCACGCTTACAGATGGAACCAAGACTGTTAAATCGACGACGGCAATCAAACGAAATCTCCGTCAGCATCTCCGGCGTCATATTCTTCGGTACAATACTTGCATAATTAAACCGATATTCCTCATGAAGCCACCATTTTCCATCATAAAGCAATCTGCCTTCACGCGAAAGCTTTTCATATAACGGTGTATTGGGATACGGCATCAGAATATTAAAGGCCGCAAAGGTAAATCGGTTCTTGATGGCAAAATCACAAGTTGCACGAATGGATTCCACCGTATCACCATCATGGCCCACGGTAAAGGCGGCCCATGTCTGCAAGCCCCATTTGCGCAGCTGCGCAATCTCAGAGCGATATTGCTCAAACGAGCCCTTTTTATTGGTGCCCTTATTCATCTCGGCAATGCAGTCCGATGAAATCGATTCAAATCCGATCACCAAACCAAGACAGCCGCTTTTCACCATCAGCTGCATCAGTTCCTTGTCACCAAGCATATCAATGCTGCCCTGACTCACCCATCGGATCTTCAAAGGAATCAATGCACGGAACAGCTCCTTTGCCTTTTCCCGATTGCAGACAATATTATCATCCACAAAGAATAACAGCTTTCGCTTCTGCGCCTTGATCTCAGCAACCACATCCTCCACCGGACGGCAATAATGATGCGCTTTGAAATAAACCGAGGAGGCGCAAAAATGACATCTGTGACTGCAGCCTCTGGAAAACTGCAGCAAAGTGATCGGCAAATAGCCCTTTCCCTCAAACAAATCACGACGAGGCATCACATTCATTTGCGGGCACTGCGGCTGTATCGCATCATAGCGAGGCTGCAAGCATCCGTTCTGCGCATCCGCAAGCATCTGCGCCCAAATCGGTTCCGCATCGCCCACCAGTACACAATCACAATGCGCAGCAACCTCCTCCGGAATCAGCATGGCATGCATACCGCCCATGACGGTTTTGACTCCTCTGCGACGAAACTCTGCACTGATCTCATAGGCTCTGCGGGCAGTGAAGGTCTCCACCGTTATGGCAACCAAATCAGTGGGTGCATCGTAAGGAATTTCCTCCATACGATCATCATAAAGCACCACATCAATCTCCTTGGGCGTCAATCCTGCCAGAATGCCCAGCTGCAAAGGCTCCATGCGGCCTTCATCCACATAAAGACTATGCTCACGCCTGCCGATATTGGGTTTAATCAACGTCAGATGCATTCAGTATTCCTCCCAGTAGTTGGCCCTGCTTTTTGTGAATCTCCCGACGGGATATCAAATTTGCAAGCAAAAATACAACCAGATTCATCGGACGAAGATGAATCGGATTCGCAAACAGCCGTTTGAGAATACAGCCCATGGAATAGTAATCCGTCCGCATTTTCAAACAGCCCTCCTGCAGCTGCAATGGTGTCATGTGTTTCGGTTGATAGGCAGTCTCACCATAGCGATATTGATCCGAAAGCCACCATTTGCGATACAGCAGCCGACCTTCCTGTTCCATACGCTCATAGACACCCGTCCCCGGCATCGGAATCAGCGGATTGAAATTGGTCACTGCCATATGATTGCGTACTGCAAAATCATAGGTTTTTTGAAACACATCCACCGAATCTCCGTCACAGCCCAGCACAAAAGTACCGTATATCAAAAGCTTATGGCGATATATCCGTTGAATGATATCTTCGTAATCAGCTGCGGTATTGGCCGCTTTATGCATTTCTCCCAAACTGTCCGTATTCAGGCTCTCAAAACCGATCAGCACCAGAAAACAGCCCGCTTTTTTCATCTCCGCAAGCAAGGTATCATCCCTTGCCGCATCCATGCTGATCTGGCACGCCCATTTTTTCTTCAGCGGCGCAATGGCACGAAACAGCTCCAGCGCCGATTGCTTATCATAAAACAGATTATCATCTACAAAAAAGAGAATCTTTTCCCTTGCTTGTTTCAGCTCTTGTACTATCATGGCTGCTGTTTTGCGCCGCACACAGCGATACATGGTTTTTATGGAGCAAAAATCACAGTGGAATTTGCAGCCTCGGGAAATCTGATATACGCCAATGCCAAAATACCGATGCCGATATACAGAGGAATCCTCCTGCAGCAGAGTAAGCGGTGCCGACTCATCGGAAATGTATTTTTTCTGCAGGCAGCCGTTTTCATAATCAGAAAGCATCCGCTGCCAGTTGCCTTCGGCATCGCCCACCAGTACACTATCCGCATAAGCAAGCATTTCATCTGCCATCACAGCAGCATGAAATCCGCCCATGACAATAATATTCTGATCGGTCTTATATTTTTGAGCCAGAAGATAGGCTCGCTTGGCCGTAAAAGTTTCGACCGAAAATGCAATGATATCTGCATGAATCACATCCGGCAAAGCCTCTGCCCGTTCATCAAGGAAGGTAATGGTATGCTGCGAGGGCGTAAGGCTTTTAAGTATTCCAAACAGCAGCGGTTTCATGGCATCCGAACTAATATGTTCAAACATATTCAATCGTATTACGGTTATGTTCACTTTGGTTTCCTCTTATTGGCTCCTAAGAATTTGAATCCGATATTTGCTCCCAGCAAAATCCAATAATAAAGCTTTCCGCGCCACGGAGAACGCCATGCACGACGAAATACTCTGCGCCATGTATAGGCTTTTTTCCATACGGTACGATAAATCTCCTCCAACCGTTCTGTGGTGATCTGCGCCGGTTCAAACACTGCATGATGCTGTGTATAGCGATCCCACTCCTTGGTCAGAATTCTTCCGTTTTTTTCATATTCCTCAAATTGCTTGGTACCGGGATATGGTGTCAGAATCGCAAAGCGACAAAGATCCAGCCCCAGCCGCTCCACACGCTCCGGCAGCGCCAGCAGCTCTTCTTCGGTATCGTGATCAAAGCCCAGCACAAAGCAGCCGTTGACAGCAATGCCATGGCTATGGATATTGGCAATGATCTCCTGATAGCGATCGGTTTCATAGAACTGTTTTCCAACACCGGACAGCGATTGCGTATTCAAAGATTCCAAACCAATGAGCACACCTCGACAGCCGCTGTCATATGCCGCCTGCATCAATACATGATCATATCCAAAATCTGCAGTCGCATTGCTGGCCCATAAAATCTTCAATGGCTTCAGCGCTTTCATCAATGCCAGAACATATTCCCGATTGCCAAAAAAATTCGGATCATAGAAAATAACCATTTTGGATCCCAGCGCACGAATCTCCTCCACAACCTGTTCCACCGGCCTCGGATCATTGCGCCACATCATTCGCATGGAACAATACTTGCAGGCATTCATACAGCCCCGATTCGCTACAATGCCGGGAATCCGCAGTTTTTTTCGCTTTGTGATTTTATCCCGCACAGGAAGCGGAAACTCTGCCGCACAAACATCAAAATCGCAATAGCGAGGCTTGGGACAGCCCTTTGCGAAATCCGAAAGAAAAGCAGGAATCGAATGCTCGGCAGGACCTTGTATCACTGTATCGCAATGCTCCGCTACTTCATCGGGCAATGCTGTGGCATGATAACCACCGCATACCACATAGGCACCCCGCTTGCGAAATTGCGCACAATGGCCATAGGCGGTAATGCTGGATGATGTCTCAAAAGAAATCATTACCAGATCATATTGCGTCCGATCATACTGTACCTTCTGTGAATTCTCATCGATGACATCCACCTGTTCAAACATCCCCTCAGGGATCAGAGCACAGATCGCTGCCAGAGTCAAGGAGGAATAAGAAAAAAGATTGGAAAACGCACCCCGGTATGAACGCTCACGAGCATTCCAGGCATGTATCAGCAATAGTTTCAAACAAAGCGCCTCCTTTGTTGCTCATATTGTATTATTATACCATAATCCCTCCCACAAATCAACATATTTCGCAAATTGTTCTGACAAAAAAAAGAGCATCCCATCGGAATGCTCAATTACGGAATATTCCCAAAAACCGTTTCCGTTTCATACAGCAGCATCATACGCTGCCACAGCGTCAGATCAATTCCATTGACAACACCGTTGCCATCCACATCATAATTCTGCTGCGGCGTTTCCATCCCCAGCAGATAGTCGCATAATCCGCTGCCAAACTCCGGCAATGCCGCAGATGGATAAAACACGGCTCCCAGCTCCTGCCGATCGGTATTGCACGCCGGTAACGCTGCTGTGCTGCTGCCATCTGAGTAACACAGATCATAGTTGCCGTGTTCACTGCTGCTGTACAGCAGACCTTCTGTCATCGGAAACGGATCGGAACAGTTATAGGCTTCACTTTGATGAGGCAGCATCACAGCTGCTCCATCGGCTGTCAAACGCATAATGCAGTCATTATGCAATTGATCGGAATACCATTTTGTAAAATACAATCCATCGTTTCCTACAACAGGATAATATGCAGTCACACCATCCTCAGCATAAATCACACGCTGTTCGCCGGATGCCGGTTTGAACTGCCAAATGGAAGAAAGACCATCCTGCTGCAATGCATAATAAACGGAATTGCCGTCTGCAGCATAATAAGGCATGGATTCTTCGGCATCGGAATCTGTAAGCATTGTCACCGTTTGGGTATACAGATCCATCTCTGCCAGATCATAGACAAACGAGTTGTTTTCATGGCTCCAGCGGCCCCGTTTGAATACAATTTTCATGCCATCGGGCGAGAATTTCGGATCTTCATTCCGATATCCGGAGTGTTGTGTCAGATTGATCGTTTTGCCGGTCAGCAAATTACAGCGATACAAATCCCATTCATCGGCGGCTGCATCTATGGCCATAAACACCAGATCAAAGGGATGGCTCCCAAAATCTGCATTCATGGCATGAATAAAATCTCCTTGCAGCGGTGTCATCGTGCCATCCGGGAGCTGCACATATTGTAAGCTGTCCATGGCTTCATAGGATGTATAGCTGTGCCATGCCAGATACCCTTGCGGCAGCACTGCAGAGGCTGCCGCAGCTTTGCAATACAGTGTTTCCTTGTTCGGTATCCCATCCTTGCCTAAAAACAGACTTGCGCAAAGCACAACACCACTCAGAAACAGACCGATTCCCTTCTTGTCCATAGCAATCGCCCTCTCTTTCTGTGGATCTGTCCTCGGTTACTTGTTGCGGTTGATCATCAGTGTGACTTCCTCCAAGGCTTTTTCAAGCAGCTCCATCTGTTCATGATAACAGGAAATCTGGACCTCATACAACACATCATCGACTGTGAAAAAATAGTAACTGACATAGGTTCGGTCACGATCCTCTTCCGATTCGCCATCGCTGAAGATCATGAAGCTGCACCATGCATCATAGCCAAAGACAGTGGTTTCGGTCATGCTTTGTTCCCAATAGAACTCTCTGTAATGATTGGCAATCTGCTCGGCTGCCTCTTTGGGAGTCAATGTCTGATCCGCCGACAGCTGAATCTTTACATGATTGCTTTGCTCTCTTGTCGATTGTGCATTGGCATAGAACAATGTCGTAATCTCTGCATCGGCATCTTCCTCATCCACCGCATGCGCCCATTGCTTGGAATGCTTTACGATATAATGGGATTGTCTGGCTTCGCCTGCTTCAATGGGATCACCGGTATAGGAAACGGTATCTGCAATATGCTCGGTTGCGGAAATATACCATTCCTCTCCCGATTCCGGCAGCTTTGCCTCAATCATCAGCAATTTTCCCTCGCTGCCGATGGCAGTCACAAGCCACATCAACCCTTCCGCTTCGTTACATACACTCAGCCGGTAGGCATCGGATAAGGCGCCGCTGAGTGAAGTAATCTCCGCGTTCTCCGTGGATAGATATTCCATTTCTGCTTTTGCAGTGGAATGTGCATAGGAATATTCCTGTATTTTTAGAACCTGCGTCTCATCGGCAGCATTGCTGAAGGTCAGATAGGTTGCATCGCCCTCTTGATTCTTTGCGTCAAGAACCATATCTTCACTGACGGAAAAGCTGAAGTTCTTTGTTTGATATGCGCCGCCGGCAGTACCGATATCCGATTTGCAGCCGCCAAACGCTACACTCAGCACAAGAACGGCCGATAACGCCAATCTATGTTTTTTCATATTGATTCTCCTTGTTCTTTCAGCATAACGATATCTCACAGTCTCACAAGCGGCAGTATAGCATAGAATGCTATCCTCGTCAATCCGTAGCGAAGCAACATATCCTCCCATTGCATTCTCAAGAAAACTCTTGTGTTTCCTGCTGCAACATGCTATAATGCTATCAGGATCCGAATCCACAAAACACCACAATACGGAAAGGAGTACCTATGTCGCAATTGCTGATTCCCGTGCACTGCAATACACCAATGCAGCTGCGCAGCTATCTGCGCGGACATGCCGGTATTTCTGCACGCTTGCTGAATCGTCTGAAGCATCAGAACGGCGGCATTCTCTGCAACGGAAATCCCATTCGTGTGATTGATACCGTGAAAAACGGAGATCTGATCTGTCTGGATTTACAGGAAGCTTCTGCATTTACACCCAATCCGAAGCTGTGTGTTCCTGTTGTATATGAAAACGAATCGGTTGTGATTTACAACAAACCTGCCAATATGCCTGTCCATCCTTCTCCGGGGCATTATGAAGATACCTTGGGCAATTATCATGCAGCACGATATCCGAATCACAGGTTTCATGCAGTATTCCGTCTGGATCGCAACACTTCGGGACTGTGTGCCATAGCCAAAACAGCATATGCTGCACATCGCTTGCATCATGCTTTCACCAAACGATACTATGCACTTGTGCCGCCCGATTGTTCCGGCAGCGGTACCATCTCAGCACCCATCGGCAGAGTACAGGATTCCGTGATCACCCGCTGTGTGCGCGCCGATGGCAAAGAGGCAGTAACGCATTACCGAACACTGATTCAAACACCCCAATGCGCTCTGGTGGAGCTGATGCCCCAAACCGGCCGCACCCATCAGATTCGGGTACATATGGCACATTTGGGATTCCCCTTGCTGGGTGATGATCTTTACGGCGGAGACTGTACATTACTGCAAAGCCATGCGCTCCATTGCGGAATGCTCAGCTTTTGTGATCCCATCACCCATCATCTGATGACACTCACAGCGCCGCTGCGTCAGGAAATGCTCGCCCTGCTGCCCCATGAGATTTCACTGTTTCCATAGCCCTGATACAACCCATTGATCTGCCTTTTCAGAAATCCGATCCGCAAGCAGCAAAATATGCTGTCAGTGAAAACGGTGTGAGACCCTTCTCTCACACCGTTTTTTTGATCCTTTGCATCATAGGCCGCAATACCGGCAACGCAGCGCCTCTCGTGACTTCCTCACATAGCGGCAATATCCACATCCTGCTCAGTACGCTGAAATGCGATGCTGTGCATTTGCAGACCGCTCTGTGCAAAATACAAGCGTATTGTTGTAAATCTGGAGAATATCGGTATCGTAACAGAATAGGATACCGGCTTGCCATCCGTACCATTCCAGGTAAAGGTGCTGTGCGGCGTACCCATACTGAACAGCGTCACAGGCATCTGCGCAAGCGCGCTCTTATTGCTGCCGGCTGTCACGGTAACCAGATAATATCCCGGTGTTTCCACATTCAAGGCAAAGCTGAATGTCGTTCCTCGTGCTGTCGTGATCTCCTCCAGCGGCAATGTCAGCGTATCGCCCAGAGGATAGAATACCACAGGCGTATCCTGTGCCGTTTCCTCCGCAGGACGCTCTGTCACACATACTTTCTCCTCAGTATTTGTCAGCCGACGAAATGCGTGAGTACCCATAATAAAATGACAGATATTTGCAGCACTGCGCTGCAGTTCTCCTCGTGTCAGAACACCGCTCTGCAGTGCCGACATAATATCTTGATCAGGTGTTTCCGTATCTGCACAGACCATATATACATCATTCTGTGCTTTCACCATCACAGAAAACAAATTACGATCGGGCGCTTCTCCCCTGCGGTTAATATTTGCCCACCAATCGGTCATCACAAAGCCTTGATAGCCCCATTCTTCCCGCAGAATCACCGTATTCAAATCCGGATTGCCGGCAGTCCACAAGCCATTGACAGAGCCATAGGTGGTCATAATCGATCTTGCATTGCCCTCTTTGACCGCAATCTCAAAGCCCTTGAGATAGATTTCACGCAAGGCACGCTCAGAAATTACCTCATCGGTAAAATGCCGATTTGTTTCCTGCTCATTGCCGCAAAAATGCTTGATCGTGCCTTCAACACCCGCTGCGTGCAGACCCTTCAGCTCGGCAACCGCCATTTTTCCGGAAAGATACGGATCCTCTGAAAAATACTCAAAGTTGCGTCCGTTCAGAGGATGCCGATGAAGATTCATACCCGGTCCCAACAGGCAATCTACGCCATTGGCACGCATTTCCAAACCCAGCTGAGAAAACAGCTTCGTCAGCAGCGGCTGATTGAAGGTCGCCGCAATCATCGTACCATTGGGCAGGCTGAATGCCTTGGTACCGCAATCCAGACGCATACCCGAAGGCCCATCGGAACAGCAAACCGCCGGAATTCCAAGCTGCACCAATTCTTTGCTGACTCCGCCAAAGGCAGAAGCCGTACCGGGTGTTACCCTCGGACTTCCCATGCCTTCTCCTCTGACGATCGATGACAGCGCTGCATCGGAAAACTGTCCAAGAAATGCAGACATGGAACAGGTTCCATCAGCTACATCCGCAAGCCGGATGCCGCAATCTCCGGTATAGGAAATGGTCGGGGGCAGTTGTTCCCGCAGCCTTGCTGCTTCATCAATTTCTGAAAGCGGAACATCCTCCATTGCAATGGCATAGCCCTGTGCGGTCTTGAGAGGACGCATTCGCTGAAACGGCAAAACAGGTGCCATTGCCTGCCTGCATTGTGTGATCATGCGCGTTTCGCAGATTGCTGTTTCATAACACAAAGCAGCCTGCCGCACATCCGTACCCAAATAAAAGCGATAGCTGCCCTGTTCCAGCACATAGCAGAAGCGATAGCCTGTGACACCACTGTCATCATAGGATGCAAGCTCGGCTAAGGAGAGTGAAATGGTCAGCAGCTGCGAAGCGCCCGGTGCAAGAACATCGGTTTTGGCAAAGCCGCATAATACTCTTGCGGGCTTGCCCAGAAGCCCCTGCGGTGCCTCACAATACAATTGCACCACTTCCTTGCCGGAATAGGCTCCTGTATTCTTCACGGATACGATCACAGAAAG
Organism: Oscillospiraceae bacterium; assembly: GCA_017532085.1. GTDB lineage: Bacteria > Bacillota > Clostridia > Oscillospirales > Ruminococcaceae > Firm-04. The sequence goes on from JAFXJT010000017.1 coordinate 26,675, forward strand.
CAGCTCTTCCTGTTCCCGTACCGCAGCCGCATCCACCGTAAATTTCGTATAGGATAAGCCAAAGCCAAAGGGATAACGCACCTGATCCTTAGCAAAGGTTTCGAAATAACGATATCCCACATACAGATCCTCACAGCGATAATTGCGTGCCGAATCTCCGAAATAGGCATGAGAAGGATATTGGGTAATCTCATAGGCAATGGTATCGGGAAGCTTGCCGCAGGGACTGACCGCTCCTGTCAGAACAGATGCCACACCATGTCCGCCGGTCATGCCGCCCTGCCATACATACAAAATCGCATCCGGCTGTGCAGCCTCCAGCATATGCATATCCATAATACTGCCCACATTCAGCAGTACGATCATTTTCTCAAAGTGTCTGCGTACCGTATGCAGCATTTCAATCTCCGTTTGCGTCAGCAGATAGGAACCTTCCTCTGTCCGATGATCCTGTTCTTCACCTGCAGTTCTGCCAATCACTACCACCGCACGGCTGTTGCGCTCAGCGATGCTTGCTGCCAATGCATCATCCAGCGGCATTTCCTGCTGCGCCCATGGCTCCTTACCCCAGCCATCGCCCAGATCAAAGGGATGTGCTGCATCCCATTCCCGATAGATGCCAAGCAGCTCCTGATTCACAGCAACGCCTGCTTCCTCCAGACCTTCCGGAATGCCTGTGACCCTTGCCACATTCACCATACCGCCGGAGCCTGTTCCGCTTTTGTAATAATGCAGTTGAATGCGGCCGAATATCGCAATTTCCTCATCAGCCGGCAGCGGCAATGCTTGATTGTTGTTTTTCAGCATAACAATGCCTTCGGCAGCCACCTCCGCAGCGGTATGAAGATATTGTTTCCAGTTCAATATCGGTTGCATAGAATCCCCCCTCCGTTCATCAGAATATACTAATATTATACCACATCACGCCTGACTTGACAAGCATCTGCAAGGAAAACAGATCTGCAATCTGCAGTAAAATGAAAAATTTGTTATAATTGTATTATTCGCTTGACTTTCCAAAGGATATATGCTATAATAACAGAAAGTATGAGCGGCATATAATTCACCTGTTCAAAAATAAGGATAAGGATGGCTGATTTATGAGAGTAAGAGAAAACTTAAAGCGCGGCACCGTTGAAATGATTATACTGCATCTGCTTCAAGAGCGGGATAAGTATGGCTATGAACTGTGCCAGGAAATGCGTGAACTCAGTGCGGGAAGATTTTCCGTGACAGAAAGCTCCATGTATCCGATTCTGTATCGTCTGATCAGTGCCGGTATCTTGTCTGACCGTCAGGAAATCGTTGGCCGCCGCAGAGTCCGTGTGTATTATCATCTTGAGGAAGCTGGTCAAGAATACCTCAAGGAGCTCAAGGCAGAATACGATGCTACCTGCAAGAGCATTGCGAAGATCCTCAACAGCACCAAGGCAAAAAAACCTGCCGTCAAAGAATAATTCCGACAACATAAGCATTTTGATGTCAGACAGCTTTTCTGCAACGGCTCTGCCGCCACATACTTCTAATGGTCGTTGCCGCAGCTTGTCCGGACATTGTTTGGTATTTGAGAAGAATCCGCTTTCGATTGTGAAAATCGAAAGCGGATTCTTTTTATATGCCGACATTTATAATCCCAAGCCATAACCGGCAGCAATGCCTACTGCCGCAGAAATGCAGATAATGATAATCGGATGCACCTTTTTCAGTGCCAATACCGACATTACCGCAAACAATGCTGCAGAAACATAAAATGCAGGTGTCAGCAGCACCGATTTCATGATGCCGTTCGGGAAAAAGACGGTCTGCGCCATGGATAACATTGCAGATGCAATCAGACCAATCACGGCAGGCTTCAATCCGGTCATACATCCCTTCATGATCTTGTTGTCTTTGAATTGATCAAAAATTTTGGCTACGATCAAGATAATCAGAAAAGATGGCATCACAACACCCAGCGTTGCACAGATACCGCCGGGAATGCCCCCCATCTGATTGCCTACATAGGTGGAAATATTGATGGCAAAGGGACCGGGCGTGCTCTCGCTGACCGCCACAAAATTGATCAGTTCCTCCTGCGAAAGCCACCCATGTGCCGCAACCTCATTCTGAATCAACGGCAGCATGGCATAGCCGCCGCCAAAGGTGAACAATCCGATTTTGAAAAAGGTATAAAACAATTCCCAGAAAATCATTTCGCACCTCGTTTCGCAGCAATCACTGAAGAAATCAAACCCGTCAGTGCACAGCCGATGATTACCAGCAGCACATTGATATCCAAAAATGCTGCTGCAATCAGTGCGCCCGCAGCAATCACATACGAGATCACCTTTTTCGGACATTGCTTATACATTGACCATAATGCTTTGAGAATCAACGCCAGCACGCCAGCACGAATCCCGAAAAATGCATACTGCACTGCTTTCAAAGACTGAAATTCTTTTAAGATCATGGAAATGATCGTGATGATCAAGAAGGATGGCAGCACAACACCAAAGGTCGCACAGGCTGCACCTAAGACGCCTGCCACACGATACCCTACAAAGGTTGCGGTGTTGATCGCAATGGGTCCGGGTGTGGACTCTGCAATCGCTACAATATCCAGAATATCCTGATCGGTAATCCACTTCTTATTCTCTACCACTTCCTTCTGAATTAACGGAATCATAGCATAACCACCGCCGAAGGTAAAGGCACCGATCCGAAAAAATGCCAGGAATAATTTGAATAAACGATCTGCTTTCTGCGCTGTCTGCGTATTGTGACTCATACAATCCTTCTTTCTGTTTTGATGCACATCCAAGTCTCACGACAGGATGCATAATCGGTGAACCACATGACAAACACCACGGAAAATTATACAAGGTATCTCATAAAATGTCAAGTCTTATTTTGTCTTTGCAATGTCATGGAAACTACTTCTTTGCTTGACAATCCAAACGGGATTGTGTATAATGAAGAACAAAGATTCGGCAGCAGATCCATTCTTGCTGCCGTCTGATTGTTTGGGCGAAAGGAGACTTGCAATGGAACCTGCAATTCTGATCTTCTCTATCGTGATCATACTGCTGAATGCCGTGCTGCTGTATCATATGCATAAACTGACGCAGCAGCCTCAAAACGAACGTCTGGAAACTGTTCTGCAAGAACGACTCTCTGCCATGGAGCATGCTATAGAAATCCGACAGGATATGACACTGGAAACCATCTCTATGCAGATGAAACAGCTGGAGCATCGATTCCGTACCTTGGAATCGGCCAACGATCAGCGTATGGAAGCGCTGCGTGATACCATGCATCGTCAGCTCCGTGAGCTGCAAGCAGATAACACCAAACGCATGGAGCAAATCCGCTGCACTGTGGATGAGCATTTGCAAACAACCATCTCCCGAAGGATGAATGAATCCTTCCGTCTGGTCAACGATCGTCTGGAGCAGGTCTATAAGGGTCTTGGCGAGATGCAGAGCATCGCCGGAAGCGTAGGTGATCTGAAAAAGGTACTTTCCAATGTGAAAAATCGCGGTATTCTGGGCGAATTGCAGCTCGGCGCCATTTTGCAGGATATCCTGGCACCGGAACAATATGCAAAAGAGATCTCTACGATTCCGGGCAGCAGCAATCATGTGGAATTTGCTGTCAGATTACCCGGCAGCGGAGAACAAGAACAAATCTGGCTGCCCATTGATTCCAAATTCCCAGGCGATACCTATGCCACTTTGCAGGAGGCATATGCATCCGGCGACAGCGAACAGGTCAAAGCTGCAAAAAAGCAACTGGAAACTGTATTGAAAAAATGTGCAAAGGAAATTCGGGAAAAATATGTGATGCCGCCGTATACAACACGCTTTGCCATTCTGTTTCTCCCCTTTGAGGGACTGTATGCAGAGGTTGTCAACAGTGATTTGCCCGAACAGCTGCAGCGACAGTATCAGATCACAATCGCTGGACCTTCTACCATGGCCGCTATGCTCAATGCCCTGCAAATGGGCTTTTGTACCTTGGCTATCCAGAAGCGCAGCAATGAGGTTTGGGAAATCCTCAGTGCTGTGAAAAGCGAATTTGAAACCTTCGCCTCTGCACTGGAGGAAACCCAAAAGCATATCAAACGAGCTGAAGATGATCTGGAAAAGCTGGTGGGTGTGCGTACTCGTCAGATCAACCGTAAGCTGCGCAGTATTGAAACCGGAAACAATCCGGCATTTTCCTTTATCGCAGAAGATGCATAACCATCTTCTGCCGATTTTATGAAAACCTGTCTTTACAAATCTGCTGTTTTATGATACAATAGAACGGATCAAATGAAGGGAGGACTTCTCCTATGCTTCAATTTATGGAATGGCATGGCAATCAGATCACTGCGGCACAATCCGCTGCATTTTCTGATATGGATCCATTATTTTTCCAAACGCTGCAACAGATCACACCCGATACCGGCGCTGTGTTTGTGATTCTTGATGGCGATTTGCTGCTGGGTTTGGCTGCCATCGAACGCTGTCAGCTGCAGAACAGCAATGCGGTTCGTCTTTGCGGCGTAACCGTTCATCCCCAATATCGCAGACAGGGTCTTGCCCGCACGCTGCTGAGCCTTGCTGCGGGAAAAGCAATGGAATTCGGTGCGTATTTGCTGTATACCCATGCGCCGCAAACCGCAATTGCACAGATGTTTTGTGCAGCGGTGGGCTTTGTTCAGGATACCAAGGATCCTGCATATCTGATGCTCGATCTCACAGATACCAAAGGGATGCGTCATGGCGGATAACTCTGCTTCTGTGCCGCAAAAAATTTCTGCTGTTTTATCTGCTGTCGTATTGATCGGTACGCTCTCCGTTGGTGCTGTGGGCAGTCTGATCGGCGGCGGATGGCATCAGGATATTGCACAGACCGTTCCTATGCGTACCGAACTGCTTTCTCTGCACCATCGGATTGCACTGTCTGTGGGAAAGGAAAGCATCGGCTCTGTCTACATCACGCAAGAGCGGATGTTCCGACAGCATCTCAGTTATGATACCGATGCTGTGACCCGATCCGTCAATGCAGTCAATGCTTATGCTGTCCGACAAAATGTACCGGTTTATTGGGTGATGGTACCTACGGCTGCGGGCATTTATGCAGATACTCTGTCCGAATATGCACCTCGTGCCAGTGAACAAGCAATGCTGCTTGCCGCTGCTGCACAGCTCAATGAGTATGTCACACCCATCGATGTGTATCACTGGCTCTATGCAATGCGGGATGCTTATATCTATTACCGTACCGATGAACGCTGGACAACCTTTGGTGCCTTTTGTGCATATAAAACCGTGATCCGTAAACTGGGATTTGCTAATATCGGATATGATCGCTTTACCATCGAACACGCCGTAAACGAGTATTATGGCAGTTTTGCAAAAGAAACACTTTATGATGGTGTGAAAGCCGATGTGGTGGATCTTTATCACTGCGAAAACGAAACTCCCATTACAAAGCTGCTTGCAATGGATACCAATGGAAATACCACAACGCCGGATTCCTTATATCAACGCAGCTTGCTTTCAGATCCCGAAATGGCACGTACTGCTGCTTATGAACTCTTTCTTGCAGAAACCACTCCCATTTTACAGATCAAAACTGCTGTCAACAATACCAAGGAGCTGCTCGTCCTGACCGATTCCTATGGCGCTTGCATGATCCCATTTCTGACGCAGCATTACAGCGGGCTGACCGTTGTGAATCTTTCTCTGACCCATGATATGGACTGGCAAGCAAAGATTGATCATACACATTCACAGATTCTTGTAATCAGCAGTGCCGATACGCTTGCAGATGCAGAAGGCTTTTCTGCTCTGCGATAAGGAGTTTTCAAACATTCAACACAGAAGCATCATCCCATTGCAATATCTGTGTGATATGCTCATGACAGCACGTAACATATGGAAAGGAAGAATGAAAATATGGCAAAAAACAAACATCAGAATCACAAAAAAAGACGGGAATCCACAGTACAGTCTGCAAAAAAAATCGCAAAGCGTGAAGAAGCCCGTCGTGAACGCAAGCTGCAAAAACGCAAAAGAATCCTCAAAGTGACTGCTCTGGCGGCGGCTGCGGTTGTGATTGTAGGCGCTGTCAGCTTCAGTCTCTATAAATTATTGCAGAACAACGGTGTCTTTCTGCGCGCCAATGTCGCTGCGGAATCCAAACATTTCACCATCAGCAATGCAATGTTCTGCTATTATTATGATTCCTGCTACAAAAGTTATCTGGATTATTTTGAAAGCAGTCCCGATGGTCCGGGTTTTGATCCCGACAAAAAACTCAAGCGCCAAACCACGGAGGATGGCGGCACCTGGTATTCCTACTTCTTGAATAATACCACCGAAGCTGTGGAAACCGTTCTGAAAATGTGTGAATCGGCTTATGATAAAGGCTTCCAACTGACCGATGAACAACGCGCCAATTGCCAGAAACGTGCCGCTGAACTGGATCGCAGTAAAATGCCTTCCGGCGTTCGCGTGGAGGATATCGCAGCAGCGATGGAGCTTGAAGAACTGGCTGCATCCTATCATAAGTATTTCACCGATCAGATCTCCATCACAGAGGACGCTGTGGATGCCTACTATGATGACAATCCCGCAAAGTATTTGACATGGGACATGCTGTGCTATACCTTTAGCTGGGTCAAGGATAACAGTGAAACAACATCGGATGACGGTACCATCCGTGTGAATCTGAACAGCGAACAGGCAACCCAATATGCCAATGAACTGGCTGCAATTGATGATCCGGAAGAGTTTACCGATTATGTATCGAACTTCCTTACTACCGTTAAGAAAAACAGTAAGGAAGATGCACAGAAAATCGTGAATGCTATGAAGCTTTCTACCAATGGAGTCAGTTATAGCGATGAGATCGCAGAATGGGTTCTGAAGGATAATGCAAAAGTCGGAGAAACCAAAATCATTACCAAAGAAGGGTATGATTCCCATCAAGTATATCTGCTGACCTCTGAACCGAAACGCAATGAATCGGAAACCGTAGATTTCCGTACCATTGTGCTGTCTTATGCGACTGCCGGCAGTGAAGCCGATGCTTATAAACAAGCAGAATCCGTATTGCAGGAATGGCAGCAAAATGGTGCCGATGAAGCTGCTTTTGCGGATATGGCAACGAAATATTCCGAGGATAGTCTGACCTATGCAAACGGCGGTCTGAGCTTTGGCTATGCCGAAAGTGCATCGACATACGGTGAAAATGTCCATGATTGGTTGTTTGAAGAAAAGCGTGCTTACGGCGATTATTCGATTCTCAAAGCACCTGATGCCTCCAATGGAAACGGTGCAATCGTCATTGCCTATTTTGTTGAGGATAATCCTTATGTCGTATGGCAAAATCAGGTTTATAAAGATCTGTATAATGCAGAAGTTGCAAAACTGGATGATGCCAACAAGCTTCAGCGGGTCAGCTTCCATGATGACAATTTGCAAAAACTGGACTTCTAAAATATTGTTCCTTGCGTAAACAAAGTACCCACAAAGAAGCTATTCTTCTTTGTGGGTACTGTTTTGTGAGCCTGCAGAAATCCTGTAAGCGGTTCGATGCATTCCAATGGCAATCGGACAAAGACAAGCAGTGATCCACAATTAGCGGCTTTGACGTCCCCTTGATGACAATTCTCATACATGAATTCCATGAAATCTGAACAATGAAAGCGGCAATTGTTTCCATACTGCAAAAAGGATTTCCACTTTGCTTCTCACAAAAAGCACGCGGCAATTTCTATGGCTCTTTGTGAAAATAGAAGAAATTGATCATATCCTCTTGCAAGTTGTAAAAATGTGTTGTATAATAATAGAAACAAATTAAAATGGCAGGCTTTTGCCAATAACAGATAGAAATATAAAAGCACGAACAAAAGGAATGTAATTGAACAGGAGAACAACATGGTTTTTTCAAGCCTTATCTTTCTGTATCTATTTCTGCCCGTATGCCTGTTGTGCTACGGGCTTTCTTCATCTTTGGCATGGAAAAATACGATATTAGTCATATTTTCACTGATCTTCTATGCCTGGGGCGAACCCATTTATATTTTCTTATTGCTGGGTAGTGTGATCATCAATTATCTCTTTGGTCTGGCTATGGGAAAATGCAAGGATCAAAAACAAGAAAAAGGTGCCAAAGCCTTTATGATATTGGCACTGCTATTCAATCTGGGCTTATTGGGCATATTCAAGTACAGCGGATTTCTTGTGGAAAACCTCAATCTGCTGCCCTTTATCTCGTTGCCGGTGCCCTCACTGCGGCTCCCTATCGGCATTAGTTTCTATACCTTCCAGATTCTCTCCTATCTCATTGATCTTTATTGGGACAAGGTGGAACGCCAACGAAATCTTGGGCATTTTCTGCTGTATATTTCCATGTTTCCGCAGCTGGTGGCAGGTCCTATTGTGCGATACAGCACCATTGCTGCAGAAATCGGATCCCGCAAGGTCACCATGACCGAATTCAGCAGCGGTATCAGCCGATTCGTTCTGGGTCTTGCTAAAAAAGTGATTCTTTCCAATCATCTTTCCGTAATTGTAGCGGATTTCTTTGGCGGAGATCTGTCTCAGCTTACGGTTTTGGGTACCTGGTATGCAGTAGCCGTCTATGCAATGCAGGTCTATTTCGATTTTTCCGGTTATTCTGATATGGCCATCGGTATGGGACTGATGTTTGGATTTCATTTTGATGAAAACTTCCGACATCCTTTTCTCTGCAAAGATATCTCGGAATTCTGGCAGCGATGGCATATTTCACTGGGCACCTTCTTTCGGGATTATTTGCTGTATATGCCGATATTCGGTAAACGCCGCAAATATGGCGGATTGTTCCTTGTTTGGTTCTGTACCGGACTCTGGCATGGCGCCAGCTGGAATTTTATTCTCTGGGGATTGTATTTCGGAATCTTCATTTTTATCGAACAATGCATCGGTAAAAAGAAAATGCGGAAAATTCCGTTGCTGTTCCGCCATCTTTACAGCAAGCTGGTGATCCTTATAGGATTTGGTATCTTCTATTTTGAAAGCCTCTCGAAGCTGTTGATTTTCTTCCGTCGTTTGATAGGATTGGACGGTGCTGCTCTGACCGATCAGTATCTCCTGCTATCCATCCGGAATCATATTTGGCTGTTGCTTGCTGCAGTGATCTGCTGCTTCCCGATCGCTGAATGGTTCAAAAAGCTTGGGAATCGTTCTGTGGGCTCTGCTTATGTGTTCAATGCCTTGCAGACCGTCTGCAATGTGGTATTACTGGCTGTCAGCAGCATTCTGCTGGTAGATGCAACCAATAATCCCTTTTTGTATTTCCGTTTCTGATAAGAATCATAACAGACATCTCAAACTACTTCATGCACCTTGACATCGTTGTGCATGTATATCGTCATAAGTGAAAGGAGCATTCTATCATGCTCACCTCCAGTCTGTTGGGAAACGACCATAACGAAATTGATATTCGGCTGCCCGATCCCGAAGCGGAACAGGCAGAAGCATTGCGTCGTCAATGTGCCGAAACCGCTGCGCTGCGCAATCAAAGACGATTGGCTGCCACACAATCACGCCCCATCAAAAAACGTGCTGTGCGTAAGGCGCTGGAAGAACGTATGCAGGCCAAAGAAGCTTTGCATCAAAAGCATCTGCCGGTATCAGAGCCTGTTATAGCAATGGAAACGTCCACAATCATCACCGCTCCGATTGCGCCTCAGCAGGATCCGCTGCTGCGAATCCGAGAGGCAGAAGAGCTGCATTTCTTAGAAAAGCAGCGCCTTGCGGAAGAACAAGCCAAAAGAGCTGCAGCGGAAGAAGCCTATGCGAAGGAGTCGCAAAGTGCAAAAGGATTTTGCCGTTCCTTACAGCGTAAAGCAGTGCGCCAATGGAAAAAAGAAGCCGCTGCCATCGAAGTCCAAAAACACCTGCCCCAAATGGAACGGCGCATGGCAATTGCGAATGTACTGCTATGCTCTGTCTTAGGGCTGGGGATTGGTACGGGCATGCTGATTCTGGAGCGTCCTACGATCTCAGAAACCGAAAATCGTACCTTAGCTTCCATGCCAAGCTTTTCCTTGTCCGATTATTGGAATGGCAGCTATACCGCCGGCGTTTCCGAATTCTATAACGATACCGTCCCTTTCCGTGAGCTGTTTAAGCATCTGACAGCAACCTTCCGCAACTATATGGGCTGGCAGACAGGCGGTGCAATCATCCATGGCGGCAGACCGCAAGGAGATAATACCGCTTCTTCCGAGGTTGTCACAACAACCACTGCAGCACAAACGACACTGTCCACAAATCCTGCCATCAGTATTACCACCACCACAACAACCACCACAACTCCCCCTGTTGTCACGCAGCCGGAGGAACATCAAGGAGAACTGAGCAACAATATTCTGATTCATAAAAACCGAGGCATCATGCTGTATGGCGGCAGCTATCGGGTCGGACAGAATTATGCATCCTTCCTCAATGCCTATCAATCAGAGTTGGGTCCGAGTGTTCATATCTATTCCATGGTGATACCTACTCCCTGCTCTTTTTATACGCCGGAAGAATTCCAATATCTGATCGGCAGTGAATATGATAATATCCAAAACATCAATGCCCATCTTGTGGATGTGACCCCTGTGGATGCTTATGGTGCCTTGGCAGCTCATACCGATGAATATATCTATATGCGCACCGATCATCACTGGTCCGCACTGGGCGCATTCTATGCGGCAGAAGCATTTTCTGCAGCGGCTCGTGTGCCTTTTGCAAAAATCTCCGAATATGAAAAGGTCACAAAGCCCGGATATGTCGGCACGCTGTATGGCTATTCCGGTGATATTGCACTGAAAAACAATCCTGAAGATTTCTTCTATTATACGCCCAAAGCAGAATATACCACCACATATTATAACCCCAGTCTGGGTGCCAAGCGAACAGCACCGCTGCTGCTCAATCTGGATCATCTTTCCCCCGTCAGCTGGTATATGGTTTATCTCGGCGGCGATGCGCGTGTCACACATGTCCAGACTGCCGTTAACAACGACAGAACCCTGGTCATCTTCAAAGACAGCTATGGAAATGCGCTGGTTCCTTGGCTGACTTCATCCTTCGAGAATATTTATGTTGTCGATTTGCGATATTTCACACCCAATGCTATAACGTATATCCAACAGGTCGGCGCAACCGATGTATTGTTTGCTATGAATACCTTTAGCGCAACCGGCGGAAATGCAAAGCATATTGAGACTCTGCGAATCCAATAAGAAAAAAGGAGACGATATCTATGACCAAAACAGAAGCGTTGAAAATGCTCAATCCCATTTTTTGTGAGGTGTTTGATGATGACAGCATTGTGTTGACCGAAGAAACAACTGCTGCAGATATCGATGGCTGGGACAGTGTAGAGCATTTTAATCTGATCTCGGCAGTGGAAGCCGCTTTTTCCATGCAGTTTCAGATGCGTGAGGTATCCGGCATGAAAAATGTCGGTGAAATGGCTGAGATTGTCGCACAGCGTGCAAAATAAGCAGAAACAAATACAGATCCGGACCATATCACATCGGTTCGGATCTGCTTTTTTGTCTGCACCAGAAGGATGTTCCGTGGATTTGACATCATGTGATCTGACAGCACGCTCCGTTTTCCATCGCAAAAACTGCCAAGTCCATAAAACAGCTTCGATTCTCAGCGCATTCACAAATCAATGCCATCAAACATATCATATACCGAGGTGATGGAATGAACCGAAACGCAAGAAGCAAATCAGAGCATTACGCTGCATTGCTTATGCGGCATCCTGATGCCTATGCTGAAATAAAAGGCAGTGCAGAGTACCCGCAAATTTACGGAGCTGTGCGATGGTATCAGATCACAAACGGCGTACTGATTGCTGCGGAAATCAATGGACTTCCCTATTCTCACGAGAATTGCGGCAATCCTGTATTTGGGTTCCATATTCATGCAGGCACGCAGTGTGAGGGTGATCTGCATGATCCTTTTTCATCAGCCATGTCACACTATAATCCTTCTGGCTGTCCGCATCCTTTTCATGCAGGTGATCTGCCGCCGCTGTTTGGAAATCACGGATACGCATTTTCGGCATTTGTAACCGATCGGTTTGCTCTTTCTGAAGTGATTGGCAAAACGGTGATCCTCCATGGCAATCCCGATGATTTTACCTCGCAGCCATCGGGCAATGCAGGACAAAAGCTGGCTTGCGGCAGGATTACGGCTTGCAAATACGGCTGCAAAATATGCTGATCACTTTATGATTCCCGATATAATATGCTCGCTATCAAAACACAGCACAAGAGGCTGCAGAGGTTCGGTTTGGAACGCTGCGGTCTCTTTTTGATTGCAAATGACAGTGGAGGTGTGACATTGCCTTACGAAAGAATCACCGTATTTTTATCGCAACGGCAATCGGTATGGGGATAGGATCGGGAAGAACCGGACGCTGTATCACAGCACAATTCCCGATCTTGAAACGAGATCCAAGCCGATATGCGCTCCAATCGCAGCACCTATGGCGCATTTTAAGTATGATTGCACAGTTTTTCTGCGAAATAGTGCTTGACGAGCAGAATAAGCTGCGTTATAATACTATTAAGCTGCAATCAAATGATGTATATCTTGTGTTTTCTGCAGGATTACCGCAGTACCCATACCCCAAATGCCGGACATCCGGCTTTATGATGAGGAGGAATGATTATGAAAAAACTAAAAACGCTTCTGACAGCTTCTGTCGTAACGATCACGACACTGTTTTCATCCGGACTGTATTTCGAGAATCCCGATGCCAAGGCGCTGGATCAGGTCAGTATCATGCCGATCGGTGACTCCATCACATTCGGCTATGGAGAAGACGGCGGATATCGGAAATATCTTGATTATGCTCTAAAAGGAAAGGGTATTTCATTTGATATGGTCGGACCGGAAGGAAGAAATGAAGCAAGCTTCAATTACAAAGGTCAGACCTGTCAATATGATGATAACCATGCAGGATACAGCGGCTATACGATCAAGCAGCAATATCCGATACCCAGCTGGGGTGAGAATGGTCTCTATGAAAAGCTGATAAGCAAGGATGCAATCAAAACCTGTCAGCCGGATATTGTTTTGCTCATCATCGGCACAAATGATATGACTGCAAACCGTCCCCTGAATGACTGCGAAAATGATTTACATACGCTGCTGGATTATATGCTCAAAGATTTGCCGCAGGACGGTGTGATCTTCATGGGTTCGATCCCGGAGTTTACGGCTTACGGCGGTAATGCGCAGCGAGTTGCAAATTATAACAACACCGTGAAAAAGGTTGCTGAATCTTACGGAGAAAACGTTCGGTTTGCGGATGTTCATGGCTGTCTGAACGGCACTGCTGATCTGGCATCCGATGCACTTCATCCAAATGGGACGGGCTATGAGAAAATGGGTCAGTTCTGGGCAAATGTGATCGAAGAGTATTTGGCGCAACAGAATACAACACCGATTGATCCCAATAATCCCGAAGTGCTGCATTCCGGATTTGAAAACGGTCTTTCCGGCTGGCAGGCACGCGGAAGCGCAAGTGTAACCTGTTCTTCGGCGGCTGCTGCAAACGGAAATGCATCTGCACTTGTCACAGGACGCACAGCATCATGGAATGGCATTTTGTATCCGCTGAACAGCACTCAATGCCCTGCGGGTACCCATATCAGTGTACAAGCGCAAGTACTGCAGAATTCAGGCGCTCCCGTACACTTCAAATTAACCATGCAGTATGACACCGACAACGGTGCCGTATATGACACCTTCGCAGAAGGCAATGCGGCTTCCGGTGAGTGGCTGACACTGTCCGCAGCAAACTATACCATTGCACAGGGAACAAATCCGATGCTGTATATCGAAACGGATACTGATCTCTGCGATTTCTATTTGGATGAGGTCATTGTCACAAAGGTTGACGGCACACTCCCGCCAGATGACAGCTTCAAAATGGGTGATGTGGATCACAACGGTACGGTGGACAAATCGGATGCCGCTGCACTCTGCAGCTACCTGCTGGCTCAAGGCAACCAAATCTACGCTGACACCTCTGATATGAACAATGACGGATTGCTGGATGCAAAGGATCTGACACTGCTGAAACGTATGCTGCTCAATCCGCCCGAACAGAATCCCAATGGAGCACAGCCGGAATATATGTCGAAGATCCGTGATCAGATCACGGTGAATGTACCTTCCTCTGCCTTGGCAGCGGCAGAAGGCACCGTAGAGCATATCACATATTTTTCCGCAAAGGCAAATCACGAAAAGGGCGCGAATGTCTGGCTGCCGCCGGGATATGATAAAAACAAACAGTATCCTGTGTTCTATGTCAATCACGGATACGGCGGTGATGAATCCGCTATGCTCAACGGCATGGGCGTGCGGGAAATCGCTTCAAACCTCATCAAAAGCGGCGAAGCAGAGCCTATGATCATCGTCTTTACGAATCAGTACACGCACCCGCAGCGCACAGTTGCCACCGGAAACGGTGCAGAAGATGTGCCCTACTATGATGCATTTGTGGAAGATCTGCCGGGCAGCCTGATGCCCTATATCGAATCCCATTATCCTGTGAAAACAGGACGCGAAAACACAGCAATTGCAGGCTTTTCCATGGGCGGAAGAGAGTCGCTCTATATTGGTATCATGTGCAAGGATAAGATCGGATATATCGGTGCGGGCGCACCGGCACCGGGCATCTTCCCCACAAAGGATCACATCATGGATCATCCGGGCTGCCTCAGCCAGGATGAGATCCGGATCGATCCGCCGTATCAGCCTTATGTGCTGATGATCGCAGGCGGCACCAATGACGGTATGGTGGGAAGCTATCCGGAGCAATATCACAATCTGTTCACAGAGCATGGCACGGACAACATCTTTATCCCCGTACCGGGCGGCGGTCATGATGGCAGCACGGTCATCCCGCTGATGTACAACTTCATCCGCTGCCTGTTTAAGGCTTGATCACAAGCCTGCAAACCTTCTGTTTTTCCATCAAAAAAAGAATACGATATGAAAATGCCCTTGTATACTAAGGGCATTTCTTAAAGTTTCTTACAAATCAGACCAATTCGCTTTTGCTTAGAAGCGCATGGAAAGGAGGCTCTCAAGCATGGATAACATAATGGAATATCTTCCGTTTTTGATTCCGCTTGTCATTGTACAGTTTACACTGCTGGGTTATACCTTGTATCACATTTTGACGCACAAAACCTACAAGCGAGGGAGTCGCGCATTGTGGCTTGTCATCACCATCGTACTGATGAATTTTGTCGGACCGGTTCTTTATTTCCTGCTCGGCAAGGAGGATGCTTAATGGATATGCTGCAAATTACCGGTTTGCATAAGCGATTTGGTGACAAAGAGGTGCTCAAAGGACTGGATCTGGTTGTGCCGGAACACAGCATTTTCGGATTTATCGGCAAAAACGGTTCCGGAAAAACAACAACCATGAAAACCGTGCTGGGACTCCTGGCAGCAGATGCCGGTGTGATGATGGTAAACGGTGAAAAAGTGGTTTATGGTCAAACGGCTACCAACCGTTTTATCGGCTATCTGCCCGATGTACCGGAGTTTTATCCGTTTATGACTGCGCAGGAGTATCTTCGATTCTGCGGCGAAATCACCGGATTGAAAAAGTCAGAGAATGAACAACGCTGCAAGGAGCTCTTGACACTGGTGGGACTTGGCGATGAAACACACCGCATCAAAGGATTTTCAAGAGGCATGAAACAACGCTTGGGTATTGCACAGGCGCTCTTGAATCGTCCGAAACTGCTGATCTGTGATGAGCCAACTTCTGCTCTTGATCCCGTGGGCAGAAAAGAGATTCTGGATATTCTCATCGCTGTCAGAGAACATACAACCGTTGTCTTTTCAACACATATTCTCTCCGATGTAGAGCGCATTTGTACGGATGTCGCTTTTCTGGATCACGGGGTGATCGGTATGCAAGGAACACTCTCTGACATCAAAACGAAATACCGCAGCGAAGAATATCTGCTGGAAACGGAACATGATACAGATCTTCTGATGCTTCAGCAGGCGTTTCCCAATCTTCGGCAGACCGGCAAACATCAAATGATCTTTTGTGAAAGAGATTATACCATGTTTGAGGTGCTGCGTTTTGTAGCAGATCAAAAAATTCTCCTTGTGAAAATGGAACGAACAGAGCCAACGCTGGAGTCTTTGTTTATGGAGGTGACTCGGAATTGAAATCCTTGATTGCCTGTATGAAAAAAGAAATCATGGAGCAATTTCGCTCTGGCAAACTGATGATTCTCGGCATCCTGTTTGTTTTGTTTGGCATTATGAATCCCGCCGTTGCAAAAATGACTCCATGGCTGCTGGAGACATTATCGGATTCCCTGTCGCAAAGCGGTATGAACGTAACATCTGTAACCGTAACCGCTATGCATTCCTGGGTACAGTTTTTCAAGAATATACCAATGGCTTTGATCGCTTTTGTGCTGCTGGAAAGCAATCTCTTCACTAAGGAATACCAAATAGGAACCTTGGTGCTTTCTTTGACAAAAGGATTGGAGCGCTATAAAGTTGTTGTTTCCAAAACAGTCGTGCTCACTTTGCTTTGGACCCTTGGCTACTGGATCTGTTTTGCCATTACTTACGGATATAACGCATATTTCTGGGATAATGCAGCGGCACAAAACCTCATATGTTCTGTGATATGTTGGTGGCTGTTCGGTTTGTGGGTAATTGCTCTGACTGTCTTATTCTCTACGATTGCCAAATCCAACACAGGGGTACTCATCGGAACAGGCGGTTCTGTGCTTGCCATCTATTGCATCGGACTGTTCCCGAAAGTGAAATCGTATGTTCCCACTCTGTTAATGGACGGCAATTCGCTGATTTATGGAATCCGTGATGTGCAGACATATTCTTCCGTAATCATCATTACCGTTGTTTGCAGTGTCGTTTGCTTTGCGACAAGTATCCCGATCTTTAATAAAAAAACAATATAACACTGAGAATCCGCATCCTGTGAGGTGAAATACTGTGAGACATGATATTCGTTTGAATATCCATTATTCTGCACCCAAAGAAATATGGGAAACGATATCTGATGTATATCGAACATTGCCATACTGGCATGAGGATCACTATCCTCATTGGATTGGCGATGCAATCGATCTATGTGCCTCTGTTGAACCCGGCGGAATACAGATTTCAGGTGTGATGCCGGAAACCATATGGAATACATGGTATGATACCCTAAAAAAACGATTGACTGAAACATTGGGCTATGCAATCGGTGAGCCGGAAGAAGGGTATCCATTCAAGTATTGGGAACCATTCCAGAAACAATATTCCGAGATAGAGTCCATGGATCATAAGAAAATCGTGTTTCACGATCAGTCAACATTTTTTTGGGAACAATTTGAACGCCGTGAAAGAGATATTACAGCGACGCCTCCGTATTTTGTATTCTGCTCTCCTTACATTACGCTGCGAATCTCTTTCGATGACGCAGGTCCATGCTCAAAGAAAAAAAGGATCCGGCATTTCCATGATTTTCTAGCGAAACTCAATGCCATAGGAATCACAACTTTGGATTTATCGTAATCGCGCTCCATTGCATGCATCAACAACGGAATATCCATAAAAAGCCGCCTGTGACTGCTCACAGACGGCTTTGTGTCTTATGAAGTTGAAAGACAAATGCTATCACAACTTGCAACGACTTATTGTTTCACTTTTATCAGATGAACAATTTCACCGCTTTCATCCACAATCAGAACCTCAGGGTTTTCTTTTGTGGTATAGAGTGTTGCAGGGATGTGGCTGAAGAATGCTCTATAATTCCCATCGTAATCACTGGGAGAACCCAGACAGATATCAGGGGTGTAAATCTCTGTACCTGCATGATATTCAACATAAGCTTCGCCATTCACGATGACATGTTTCATGTAATGGCAGATGTCATTCTCTCTGTTGTTTGAAGATGATGTATGAACCGTTGAATCTGTATTGTTTTCCGGTGTCGGCTGTACATCATTGTCATTTGTAACGCCATGCAAATCATTGCGATTCTCATTGAACTGATCTGATGCTTCATTGGACTGCGACGATGCAGAATTCATCGAAGCATTTCCTTTGGAGTACTCATCCGCAGAATTGGAAGGATTGATATGTGTCCTATTGTCATTGCTTTCTTCAACAATAGAAGTTTCGGTTATACTCTCAATGACCTCTGTATTCATATCTAAAACAGGAAGCGTTCCCTGATAAGAGTGCCAACATCCTGCCCCCACAACAGTCAGACAAAGCACACACGCTGTTGCGCTGATTGCAGCAGCTTTCTTGATTCTTCTGTTTTTCAATTGCTGCTGTTCCATATATTCATCCCGTGCCACAAAAACGGCACTTGCGATTTCTTTAGCGTTCTTCATAAACAAAACCCATCCTTTCAAGTTCATGTTTCAATGCATTCTTGGCTCGGTAAGTCAGATCGCCAACCTGACGCTTGGATTTCTTCAGAATCTTTGCAATGGCAACTGTGTCGAAATCCTCAAAATATTTCAGATATAAGACCTGTGCATATTCGGGATGCAGTTTCTTCAGTGCCGTATGCAGCTGAATCTTTCGTTCTTCCATCAGATATTGCTGTTCAATGTCCGTTTCATCAGAAAGCTGAAACGCCTCATCAATTGGACGTTTCTCATATCGAGATTTCTCTCGAAGATGATTGAATGCACAATTCCGAGCAATGGCATAAAGCCAAGTCTTGAATGTGCTCTTTCCATTGAATTTCGGCTTTTTCACAGCCAGCTTCACGAAGGTTTCCTGCATAATTTCTTCCGCTTCGCAAATGTTTTTTACAATGCTGTTCAGATACAGTGCCAAGCCCTGATAATAGGTATTAATTATCACAACAAGTTCATCATCATCACCATCCAGGAAACGGCGGTAGCGATCCGCATCGTTGCCCATTTGATTTCCTCCCTTCCATTTATGCAAATTTGCTTTTCTCAAATTAGACACAGTAAGAACGCTTTTTTCGCAGTGGATTTGTATTTGTTGCAAAGGATCATTCCTTGCCTTGCATTCCAATCACGATAACGGCAACGCAATATTCCAAAAAAATTGGAAGCTGCGATGCAATCGATACTTGCATCGCACCCTGTTCTGTGTTATAATCAATTTGATATTGGTTTCTACCGAAACATGATTCTCCGCTGACGTAAAAAGGAGTACAGTATGTATATCAAACTGATTCAACCCAAAATGCAAAAACGGCCTATGGATACCGATATCAAGATCCACATGGCGCCGCCGCTTGGTCTGCTTACCATTGTAAACCTGCTGCGGGATGATCACAAAGTCTCGCTGGAGAATGAAAACATCCAACCGATTTGTTATGACGATCATCCTGATCTCGTGGGAATCTCGGTAACGGTGGATACGCTGCCCCGTGCGATTCACATCGCAAGACGATTCCGCAATCAGGGCATCAAGGTGGTAGCAGGTGGGATTCACATTACAACAGCAAGCCATACCATCCCCAAAAACTGTTTCGATGCCCTTTGCATCGGTGCTGCTGAAGGTACTTGGCCACAGATCATCCGGGATATGCAAAACGGTACACTAAAGCCTTGCTATCGCTGTCACAAACCGCTTCGCAGTGAGGAGATCGTTTCTCCTGCCTATGATTTTCTAAGACCCAGCGAATACCTGTACTGCAATGTAGTGCATACCAGCAGAGGCTGTCCGTTTCGCTGCGATTTCTGCTATAACAGCGGAAACGATCAGCCCTATGTCAATCGCAGAATCGCAGATGTCATACGGGATATCCATGCAGTACGCTCTAAGCATATTATGTTTATTGATGATAACTTTGCCGGTAATCCCAAATGGACAAAACAATTTCTCAGAGCAATCATACCCTTACACATCAAATGGAATGCAGCGGTCTCCATCAACGCTGCTTTTGATACTGAACTGTTGGATCTGATGAAGCAAAGCGGCTGCCAAGGCTTATTCATCGGCTTTGAAAGCATTCACCCCGATTCCATCCGCCGTGTTCATAAGGTACAAAATCATACCCATCAGTACGAAAAAGCAATCAAAGCCATTCATGATCGCGGCATTATGATCAATGCAAGCTTTGTATTCGGTCTGGACGGCGATACCAAAGATACTTTTCAGGACACACTCGACTGGATTGTGAAGCATAAAATCGAAACCGTAACCTCCCATATTCTGACTCCCTATCCCGGTACTGCACTATATGACAGAATGCTTCGGGAGCACCGTATTCTGACCCATGATCTCTCCCGTTACAATACGGCTCATGTGGTATTCAAACCCGCCAACATGACCCCAAAAGAGCTGTATCATGGTTATCTTCAGCTCTATGAACAGATTTACAGTCTTAAAAACATCGCACGCCGTCTGCCGGATACCCTCGCACAATGGCCCGCTTATCTGATGTTCAATTTACTGTATCGCAAATATGGTGCCTTTACTGATTTTCTCTGCAAACGGATTTCCTATCAGCGCATCGGAATCTGGGGAGAAGCATTATCCCGTTATATTTAACAGATACAACAAAGCGCAGGAACCATCGCTCCTGCGCTTTGTTTTGTTTCTTCAAAGCAGACTTAAGGCTTCCAAAAACGCTCTGCCCGATCGGTATAGAGAATATTCAGATCCACCGCGCCTGAAATACCGGGGATTCTTCCGGTACAGCTCATCTGCCACATGACATAGTCCCCTTGATAATCGGTCTGATCGGTATAATGGGCAAGCCACACCGGATATTCTGTCTGCGGATACCAGAATGTCTCCAGCGGAAATTTACTGCTGTACAGCATGGCAGAATATCCATGCGCTTCCAGCTCTTTGGCAAACAGGACAAACAATGCATTCAGATCATGCACACTCATTTCATATTGCTGGAACTGTGAAAAGCTTTCCCAATCAAATACTACAGGAAAATCCAGCTGCTGTCCGTTCAGCTGCTTTGCGATCCAACGAACATTCTCACGCACCTCTGCCTCGGTATTGGCTCTTGTGTACAGATATACACCCACCTTCAGACCGGCAGCTCTTGCCTTTTCCATATTCCGCAGATAGTATTCATCCATGGCGATATCATCATAGAAATAACCGATCCGCATGATCACAAAACTGCATCCCGCACGCTTTACTGCCTCAAAATCGATCTCACTCTGCCATTTGGAAACATCAATGCCAAAACAAACATTTTCTGCTGCATAGTTTTGTATCAGGGTATCAAAGGACAACGAACTGCTGTTGCCGCCGCCTCCCGATGGCAGCTTCTCCACAACCTTGATGGTCAAATCCCAGACCGTTGCGTTGCCGGAAGCATCCGTAACAGAAGCGGTAATCGGATAAGTACCGCACACACCGGTATTCACCATACCGGTATATGTCAACACAGGCTTGCGGTCATATTGATCGGCATAGCCTACATGCTCCTCCAGATGAAATGCCGCACCCTGTTTCAGATATACTGTCCAGCCTGCATTCAGCAGCAGCGGTGCAGTGGTATCCACAACGGTATAGGATAGAGCATGGGCATATTGTGCGCCCTCGAAACAATATTCTACGGCGATTTCAAAAGTACCTGTCTGATCTGTTACGACCTTACTGCTACCATTGAGAAGCTGTACATTGGTATCCCCGATCAGTTCCGCCAGCGTCAATGCCGTATAGACTTCCACAGAATCCTGCGCTGCAAGGATCGCATCCTTGGGCTTTTGCGTCAGAATCGGCGGTGTGGTGGTAGTCTCTTCAGTCGTGGAACCGGTAGTGGTTGTGGTCGTAACCGCACCGGACTGCGAACCGGTGGTGCCCTCTGTAGTCTGTACTTGTGAATCTTCAGGGATCGTTGCTGATGTTGTCACAGTCAAGCTTTCCTCCCCTTGCATCACAAGTGAAGATTCTTCGGTTTTTCCGCAGCTGCTCAATACCAAAATACTCATCAGCAATGCTGCGGCACGAATCCATTTCATATTCCTTGCAAACTCCTTTGATTGATACTGCCTTTTCATTATATCATGGAATTGTCGAAAGCACAAGGATTTTGACGAAATTTCCGATGATTTCCATTTCTATATCCAATACAAAACAAAGACCGTATCCACAAAAGATACGGTCTTTCATTCGTTTTGGACACAAAGGACTCATTGAACGGTTTCGGTGATCACACCATGTTCATCAATCTGTACGTTGATGGAATAGTCACGCATACATTGCAGAATCCGATCTCCTTCCGCTTCTCCGCCCACATAAGTGGTACGACAATTGCGCTGCGTGGCAGGATGAAATACCAACTCCAGGGAATCATCCGCAAACAGCGTCACACCCAGTAAGCCGGTATCAATATCATAATGACTGAACCAATAGTTGCCCAGATTATACACAATAGGCACATTGTTATAGTATTCGATGCCTTGCAAGCAATGCGCATGGGTTCCAATGATCAGATCCGCACCCGCATCAATATACTGATATGCAGTTTCAGGCTGTACTGCCTCTAATGCATGACTGTTTTCAGTACCCCAATGCACATTGGCAATGACAAAATCTGCCTGTTGTTCCGCCTCTTGTATGACCGCCAAAAAGGCTTTCGGATCATAACAGCGCAAAACACCCGGTGTCGTTTCGCCTGCTTCCGGTGTCAGCACATATTTTTCTGCACGTGTTGCAGCAACAAAAGCAATCTTTTTGCCCTCTACAATATAATAAACCGGTCGGGATGCTTCGCGGATGGTTCTGCCGGCACCCATATAAGCAATATCTGCTGCGGCAAGCGTATCCAGTGTATCATAAAAGGCATCCTCACCGTAATCATATACATGATTGTTGGCAAGATCTACGATATCGACACCCAAGGTATGATAAATGGATACATTCTCAGGGTTCCCGCGGAACGTGAACATCTTGCCTGCCATCGGTTCGCCCCGATCCGAAAAACAGAACTCGTTATTCAGCACAGTCAGATCTGCCTGCTGCATGGCTTGTATGAGAAACGGTGAAATACAATCGGTGATGCCATTGGCAGTCGTTTTGAGATATTCCATCGTCTTCCAGTTATCGGCAAGACTGATATCTCCGCCAAAGGTAAAGGAAATCCCCTCTTGGCCATTGCCCTCCAGCACATGGATATTCGGCTCAGAAAAGGCTTTTCCGCTATACAGATCGTTGGCAGCTTTCACAGTCATACCCGTAAGCCGATACCATGCCGCCTCAGAAAACCCATTGGCTTCAAATTCCGTATACAGCGTCTTCAGCAATGCAGCATTTTCTGTATATTCCGCACACCATTGATAAAATTTAGGAGATTTTGGCAATGCTGTTTCTGTTGATTCCAGCAGCGAAGAAAGCTGCTCCGCATAAGTTTGCAGATCCTCAGCAGAATCCGGCTGCGATACCGTACTGCCTGCTGCATCCGAATCCAACGAACTTTGCGTGCCGGATGTAATGGTGCCGACTGCGGGCTGTGTTTCAATCGGCTCCCACAAACCGCAGCTGCAAAGCAGCATCGCTGCAAGGCATAGCACACCGATCTTTTTTCCTTTTCCGATCATCAATGGTCTCAATTGTCCGCATCCTTTCTTAGCGTTTTTTCTATTCTACCACAAATCGACAATTCTGTAAAGAGACCCATCGGAAAAAATCCTGTCAAGCATCGCATCCTCTATTCCTACCTAACGCAGAAGCGGCAGAAGCATAGTTTGCTTCTGCCGCTTTCATGCAAAGGGTTTCGTTTGGGATTAGCCTTCTTTGACAGCTCGCTTGTGCAGAATACGGTTTTTCCAATATCCCAACACCAGCATCACTGCCATTACCAGCAAAGTCATTGCCAGACATACTGCTGCCTCCCGAAGCTGCAATACCAAACAAACGACAGCGATGAGCAGCTCTGTCAGCCATAACAAGCCGGTACGTCTGCGATACACCCGAATCTCTACTGCATCCAGTGGCTTATGCTGATCCTCCACCGGAGCCAACAGCAGCACGATGATCGAGGCTATGACCAATATGATAAAGCATATACGATCTGTGATGGGAACAAATCGCATGACCAGAAGAACTGCCAGAATCATACCGGCTGAAAGTACATAGCATCGGATGGGTGTTTTGGCATGATAGCCTCCTGCATAGCTGCGCAGCGGAATATAGGCTGCCAGAAACAGCAATCCCTGCAGGAGCATTCCACACAACAGACTGATGGCAATTGCTGTCATCAGATTCAATAAAATAGTGAATCCCTGCTGCACACCATAGCGATACAGCTCTCGTTTCTTTGGATCGATCACTTGCTGCGTTTCAAAATAATCTGTGATCTGCTCCGAGAGATGATAAAACATCAGAACTTACGCAGCTGCTTGGCATCTGCAGGCATTTCTTCCTGATAGGTCAGCCACATACATGCAGCATTGGCTGTCACAGAGGTGACGATCAATGCGAGCGCTGCCAGACTGCCGCTCATTTTCAGAATCATAGATGCGATCTTATGTTTCATTGCCAATCGACTCCTTTCATAATATTGTGATGATCTTGGATCTTCCGGCAGTTTTATTATAGCAACATTCCCCCTTCCTTTGATCGGAACCTGCAAAATCGGTCGCTGAACTGATACAAACGACAGAATTCGAGCCTTGCAAAACAAAAAAACAGGAGCCGTCCTTGATACAGACAGCTCCTGTTGCTATATTTTCATTTGCGATACAGCAATACCTTTACTGTATAATAGTCATCACTCTCATCAATTTTCATATGACCGTTATAATTGGATACCGCCTGCTGCACACTTTTCAATCCAAAGCCATGCAGCATTTCCTCCTCGGCTGCAGCGCGCTTTTTCTTTCCATTCTCTTTGGTATAGGTATTACGAATACCGATATTGAGAATCTCTTTCTGATACCGCAAAGAAAGATCCAATTGCTTTTGCGGACAGGTTCGCAGCGCTTCCAAGGCATTATCCAGCAGATTACCCATAAGGACTGTCATATCAAAATCCGAAACAAACAGCTCTTGCGGAAGTTCCGTATGCACAGTAATCTCTGCGCCCATTGCTTCTGCAAGACTCAGCTTATAATTGATCAGGCAATCCAGATCGCTGTTGCCGGTACTGATGTATTCCGATGCAGGACGCATCTTGGTAATGGTTTGCTGCAAATAGCCTGCCAGTTTATCATATTCCTGATTTTGCAGCAGCGCAGACATTCTGCCCAGATGGTTTTTCATATCATGCCGCAAAAACTGCATATTCTGCTGTGCATCCTCCAACAGATGAATCTGGTTTGCGTAATACTTATTCTGCTGAAGATAGATTTCCTTCTCCGCACGCAATGTCTCGGTGCGAAGCAATACATCATACAAGCCAAAGACGACCACATTGATTCCCAACAGAATCGTCGTCATCAGAATACTGCCGAAATCATATTCCCCCATGCCTACATTGGCAACAATAATACTGCCGATCGGCACAAACAACAATGCCAGCATATAGGTAAGCGGCAATCGTTTCTGGGCATTGCTTCGTACCATGGAGAGCTTGCCCGCTGCCAATGCCACAAGAAACAATACCAATGCTGTGGCAAAGCCGGAAGAGAATACCACATCGTTAAACGGAATCCACTGTGCAATCGTATACATCACGCCATCACAAAGCATCCCCATGGCATAAATTGTCAATGTGGCAAGGAATCGGGTGGACATCTTTGTATCATAAAACAGCGAGATCAGAAAAAAAGGTACAAGCCGCGTCAAAATATTCAGCAGCGGATTGGCAAACAACAAATACGCACCGCTGTTGAGCAGGAAAAATATGGCATAGCCTAAAACAATCCACCAAAATCCCGCACGTCTTTTTGTATAAAATACCTTCGTAAACTGATACATCGCATAAATGCTGAACGCATTGGATATCAGATAAATCGATGTATTCAACGGAAACTCCATCCTTTCTCTATCTTGATCATAATCCGTTTGTCTTATGTTCGCTATATCATAATATCGCCTGCAAATAAAGAAGATCGTACTTCTTTCCGATATTTGCGGCTGATCGAAAGCGCTGTGCCGTCACTGAGATAAAGAGAGTTTGAATAACAGCTCACAACATACTGTGGATTCACCGCAAAGGATTTATGAATCCGTATCATCTGCTCCACAGCCAGCCGACTGCAAACCAGATCCAGCCGCCCATAAAAGGTTATGAGTTCCCCACGAGTGTGAATGAGAATCTTTCTGCCTTTGCTCTCCAAATAAAGCACATCCTGCAAGGCAATGCGATACTCTGTTTTCGAGATTGTATAGTACAGATAGGTATGATAACCCGCAAAACGATCCTGATATTGCGTCATACAAGCAGACAAAGATGCATCCTCTGTCGGTTTTTCCAAAAACCAGAACGGTCGCACCTGAAACAGCTCCATAGCATATTGCGTTTTGCCCGATACATATACGATCTGCAGCGCTTCATTCTGCATCGTTTCCCGTATATATCGCCCGACAGCCACGCCATTCGGCTGCTGCATTTCGATATCCAAAAACAGAATATCATACAAAGCGCCATCTTTTAATGCCTGCAGCATCGCTGCTCCGGAAAAATAGATGTCTGCTGTGATTTTGATCTCATTCGCTTCCCCATATCGCTGCAGCATTTTCTCAAACTGCGTACAAAAGACGATATCATCATCCATCACGGCAACACAAAGCATTTTCTCACACCTTTCCTCGCAATATCATATTTTTATTATTGTAACATATTCTCACCCAAAATGCAAGTATCTTCCAAATGTCGGCAGATTTTGCCGGAATCATCGGCAAATTCCCAAGGATTGTTCTGTTTTTCTTGCAAAAATACAACAGCTTGATGAAATACAAAAAAAATTTTCAGAAGCTCTTTCTTTTTTCTGAAGAATTATGTATAATAGAAGTGGAAACTATCTGCTGTCGATTTAGGCACAAGGAGGATCTGCTATGAATGTAATGTTGGAAGGCTGGGATGGCTTCGAAAAAGGTACTTGGGTCAATGAAATTGCTGTCAGAAGCTTCATTAAGCATAACTATACGCCCTATGACGGCGATGAAAGCTTTCTGACGGATGCGACTGACCGTACCAGAGCACTCTGGGCACAGGTTATGGAGCTTTCCAGACAGGAACGGGAAGCAGGCGGCGTGCTGGATATGGACACAAAAATCATTTCTACTATTACCTCTCACGGGCCCGGTTATCTCGATCAGGAAAAAGAACAGATCGTTGGCTTTCAGACTGACAAGCCCTTCAAACGTGCGCTGATGCCCTATGGCGGTATCCGTATGGCGGAAAAAGCCTGCCGTGATCATGGATATGAATTGGATCCACAGGTGAAGGAGTTCTTTTCTACGCATCGCAAAACCCATAATGCCGGTGTGTTCGATGCCTATACGCCGGAAATGCGTGCCTGCCGCTCCAGCCATATCATCACCGGCCTGCCCGATGCCTATGGCAGAGGACGTATCATCGGTGATTACCGCAGAGTGGCTTTGTATGGCATTGATCGCCTGATTGAAGATAAAGAAGAACAAAAAATGACTACCCGATCTGCCATGTATTCTCAAGTCATTCGTGACCGAGAAGAGCTCGCTGAACAGATTCGTGCACTGGGCGATCTGAAAAAAATGGCAGCAAGCTATGGCTTTGATATCTCCAAGCCTGCCCGTAATACCAAGGAAGCGATTCAATGGCTCTATTTCGGCTATCTCGCTGCCGTCAAAGAGCAAAACGGTGCGGCAATGTCTTTGGGACGCACTTCTACCTTCCTGGATATCTATGCAGAACGGGATCTCAGAAACGGTGTGTTCACAGAGCAGGAAATCCAAGAGCTGGTGGATCACTTCATTATGAAGCTGCGGCTCATTAAATTTGCACGAACACCCGAATATAACGCACTGTTTTCCGGCGATCCGCAATGGGTTACCGAATCCATCGGCGGTATTGCTGTGGATGGACGCCATATGGTCACCAAAATGTCTTACCGCTATCTGCATACACTGGAGAATCTCGGCGCTGCGCCGGAACCCAATTTGACTGTACTATGGTCCGCCAGACTGCCCGGTAACTTCAAACGCTTCTGCGCTAAGCTCTCCATTGAAACCTCCTCCATCCAGTATGAAAACGATGATCTGATGCGCTTTACTCATGGCGATGATTATGCCATTGCTTGCTGTGTTTCCTCGATGAAGGTCGGAAAAGAAATGCAGTTTTTCGGTGCAAGAGCCAATCTCGCAAAATGTCTGCTCTATGCGATTAACGGCGGTATCGACGAAATAACCGGGAAACAGGTCGCCCCTGAATTCCGTCCCATTACCTCTGAATATCTCGACTATGATGAGGTTATGAAGAAATATGATGATATGATGAAGTGGCTGGCTGGCGTTTATGTCAATACTCTCAATATCATCCACTATATGCATGATAAATACTGCTATGAGAAAATCCAGATGGCGCTTCACGATAAACACGTGACCCGCTGGTTTGCTACCGGAATCGCCGGACTTTCCGTTGTTGCGGATTCCCTTTCTGCCATCAAATATGCCAAAGTAAAGGTAATCCGGAATGAAGCAGGTCTGGCTGTGGATTACCGGGTCGAGGGCGATTTCCCCAAATATGGAAACGATGATGACCGTGTGGACGAAATCGCATATAACATTGTGCATACCTTTATGGGGCATATCCGCAAAAACCATACCTATCGTGACGGTATCCCCACCACCTCAATTCTTACGATTACCTCTAATGTGGTATATGGCAAAAATACCGGCGCAACACCCGATGGCAGAAAAAAGGGCGAAGCCTTTGCTCCCGGTGCAAATCCCATGCATCGAAGAGATACCAATGGTGCGATTGCTTCTCTAGCTTCCGTTTCTAAGCTGCCCTTTAAGGATGCACAGGATGGTATTTCCAATACCTTCTCGATCATTCCGGGTGCTCTCGGACAAGATGACCGTGTCTTTGCCGGTGATCTTGCTGTGGAGCTGCATTGCACCAACGGTGCCTGCGGTACTCCTACGCTCTTTGAAGGCCTGGATGATCTGTGCGCACAGGAAAATGCAGAAACACTTTAACCAATCCGAAAGGAGTTTTACTATGGCTGCTACCAAACAACAAATTGATAATCTGGTTGCCCTGCTGGATGGCTATGTGAAAAAGGGCGGCCATCATTTGAATGTCAATGTGTTCTCACGCGAAACACTTCTGGATGCTCAGGCGCATCCCGAAAAATATCCCCAGCTTACGGTACGTGTCAGCGGCTATGCCGTTCACTTCATCAAACTCACGAAAGAACAACAAGATGAAGTCATTTCCCGTACCTTCCATGATGCCATGTAAGCCACTATGAAGGGCTTACTGCATTCGCTGGAAACTTTCGGTACTGTCGATGGCCCCGGCATCCGATTGGTAGTGTTCCTGCAGGGCTGCCCCATGCGATGCCAATACTGCCATAATCCCGATACTTGGGAGATCGGCGTTGGCTCTGAAATCACTGTGGAAGAAATCCTCACACGATATCGCAAGAATCGTTCCTTTTATGAAAACGGCGGTATCACTGTCACGGGCGGCGAACCTCTGTTACAGCTGGATTTTGTTACCGCTCTTTTTCAAAAGGCAAAGGCTGAAGGAATCCATACCTGCATTGATACTTCGGGCGCTGTGTTTCATCCTGACAAGGATGCGATCCTTGCAAAGTTTGATGTGCTGCTGTCTGTCACCGATCTGGTGATGCTGGATCTGAAGCATATTGACCGTGCGGCTCATCAACAGCTCACCGGTATGGACAATGCGCACATCCTTGCTTTTGCAAAATATCTGGAAAAAAAACAAATTCCCCTCTGGATTCGTCATGTAATAGTACCCGGCATTACCGATGATCCCATCCAATTGGAACGTCTGGGAAAATGGATCGGGGCGTTACAGAATCTGCAAGCGCTGGATGTCATTCCTTATCATACGATGGGGTTGGAGAAATATCGTGCACTGGGAATTCCCTATCCATTAGCACATACAGCGGCTGTATCCAAGGAAAAAGCCATGGAAGCCAAAATGCATATTCTGAGAGGGATTCATGCCGCCAGAGAATTGTTTACCGAATCTTAACGATTCACCCCAAGCTGCTTTTGATTAGCTTTCAAAAGCAGCTTTTTTATGTGAATCTGCAGCGTTTTTCTCTTTAACCCTCCTCTCTCTAATGGGGAAGGGAAGATGTGATGCTGCCGCCCGTAGCAATCAATTGAAATAAAAGCGTTTCCTTGCCCAATAGAGGGATAGGAGTCAAGGAAAAGGGGGCACGGGGGAGAAACCAAAAGAGGGAAGGGAGATGGGAGTCCCTTGGACGAGCACTCCCGTCCCTTTTGTGGTGTCTCCCCCGATGGATTCTGTGTATGGTTGGTCATCATCACAAACGCTCTAAACGGATGTTGACCGCAAACGCTCAG
>JAFXJT010000018.1 GCA_017532085.1 Oscillospiraceae bacterium
AATCCCTCTCTTTCCGCTTCAAAAAAACCGACACAGAAATGTGCCGGTTTTTTATTTTTGCCGAATCTGCTGCCAAGCATCCATCAATCGCTCCAGCGACCACGCCGCATTGGCAGGAGAGGTAGATGGCAGGCAGATCGCTTCTTGTCCGATCATCGGTCGGATCCATTGATCATAACATCGCAGTGCGGTTTTACCATTAACATAGATTCGCTCAATCGCAGCACACGCTAAGAGCTGCGTCAGATCGTTGGGAATCACATTCCGGATGGTACTGTCAGCACTGCCTTCGATCTCGCAGGAGGCAATCACATCCCATAAAGCGATTCCGTTTGAAAGCAAAAACTCTCGTTTTTCTTCGATGCTCTTAGGCACTTCGCAGTCAACCACTCCTGCACAGACCTTCCAGAACCGATTTTGCGGATGCCCATAGAAAAACTGCATCTCACGGGATTTCACCGACGGAAAGCTGCCCAGTATCAGAATCCGAGACTGTGCATTGTAAATCGGTGCAATGGGATGCTGTATCATTTGCAAGTCTCCTTTCCTCGATGTCTTCCCGTGTGCTTTCCGAAACGCTTCCGCGGATGCTTTGCAGACCATCCTCTCAGGAAGCATAAAAACAGAAAAAGCCTCTTCCTATGACAGAAAAGGCTTTTTCAGAGTGGAGACAGTGCGCCCCTACACGAAGATGCGTATTCGTAAATTTCACGTATTTTGAGTTGGTGGAGACCACCATTCGTTTCTTGCTGAATAGTTGAATTCTCAGATGTTGATTATATCGTATCTACGGCGAAATTATGTCATACTCTCCACTAACTAACGCTGCGTTTGGTGGCGAGTTTCAGCGGTGGTAGTTGGGAGTATATCTAGCTTTAAAATGTGATTAATATCAAGACACAAGACTATTCTATCATCTCACGTATATGCTTTACGACAGCTTTAAATGATTTCGGTAGGTTTCTACATTTTTTAGCATTAAGCACTTGATTAATTAACACATACCCTTTTACTTTCTTATCATAATCGAACAGTAGTTCTTTTTGCATTTCATTTAAATCGCTAGTATTACTTAAGTTAAGTGCAGTGTAAAAAGCCTTACAGTATGATGGACATGTTATCAGATCGACTTCCAGGGCATATCGCATTGATACAATATGATATTTCCAGAGAATGCTTAGTGTCTCATCGTATTTGTTCATTATATACGCATTTAGTATTTTTTCTTGATCCTCAGGCTCAATTAATTCTAAAATGGGGGATGATGTTTTTATCTCGTTTTTATATTGTGGAATACCATCATCATCAAGACTATCTTTACGAATATTCCTCAAATAAGGTTGAAACACATCTCTATCAACTACACATAAAAATGGGATCCCAAGTTCTTTTGCAATTGCATAAGGATATTTTATATTCTTTTCACCATCCGCAGGTATCAGAGAAATACCTTCTTCTTCAATGTCAATCCCTGATATTTTTAAAACTGTTTGGATAACCTTGCAATCGTTTGGACTTTCAGTAATGATAATATATTTACTAAAAAAGAAATCACTGTTTTTGAAATCGAAAAAGTTATAATATCGTTCTTCATCAAACGAATATTTTCTCAGAAAATCAGAAGGAGTTTGGAATATTTCAGTTACAACAGCTCTTTGAGAATCTTTTGTTTTTCTGCATAGGGCGATTGCTTCATGTCCTAATCTATCTATAATTACGGTGGAATGAGTCGTGACAATAAAAGATGTACGAGGATACTTATCTGCATTCTTCAACGATTCGATTAGCTGACGTTGTGCTTGAGGATGCATATTTAATTCGGGTTCATCAATGCCAACCAAAAAGTCTTTATCTTTAACAAAAGAAATCGCAATCGAGATTGCAAAATATATAGCACTCTGTATTCCACTTCCACAATTCTCAATGCTATTTTCTTGTGAATCCTCAAGAAAGAGAAGCGTAACATTTTTTAAAATCAAATCAATTAAGTCTGCATTATATGTGTGTAAATCAAATTTATGACTTTTGGAAAACGGATAGTACTCTTGGATTTTAGAAAGAGCCGGTCTATAAATACTATCCTCTACTTTTTTTACTAGCCTATCAGCTATAGGCTGAATAGTATTCCTATTAAATGTTTGTGTTGAGAATATTTGTTTCAGTAATTTATATGCTATGCCACTTGAAGATGAAAAAGCTGCATCGTAATTTCTAATAATAGGAATGTAAATATATTCAAACCCAGCTATTAGTTTTCTAAATTCCTCTATGTCAATACTTTTGCGTTCTTGAGAACCTAGTATCACTTCATATGTCGGATTCTTTCTATCCCATCTATATGAAAACTTAATAGTAAGTCTCCCGTTTCGAACGAAGTCTGAATAAATATCTGCCGCGGGTATATCTGTAAATACAACAGTAATAGCTGGTCTTGAATTTTTACTATATCTGTGCGATTCATTAATAAACGATTCTTTTTCTTCTTCAAAATTGAAGAAAGCATTTAATGCTCGAAGAACATGCGATTTACCAGCATTATTTGCTCCCACAAGAGCGAACATCCGTTGTAGCGCAATGGTTGCTTTTTTTATCGAACGAAATCTTTCAATTTTAACTGATAATATTTTCAAAATAATCCCTCTTTCAATTTCAATCCGGCTTATTTCTATCAAATCAGAATCATTATCTTTGCTTTTGGGCGCATTAAAAAGTTTATACAGAACTGATATTTTCTGATTAAACCATTAAGTATGATAAATTTTTCTCAAAATTGCCGTCAATGCCGTCATTGCTATAGTTTTTGAGTTAATACTCGAGTCCTGCTGTTACAGCATCGAATGCCCCCGACATAATGAGCGTAGTGTTTACTCCTTGTTTTCGACATTTCAATTCTCAACTGTGAAGGAGTACCGTTTGTTCAGCCTACATCGGAATAATAGATGCATAAATGTACTCTATATGTATGTAAGTGGGTAAGCTCTTATAAACTGTTTTTCATCAACCTGTCATAATACGCCTTAGCTGATGGTGAGTTCATGTATAAAACACATAGTTCTACTTTTCATCTCGTAAGCCCAATTCATCTAGATATTCAACCACACGACTGTGAGCAACTACAAGATTAGCCTCTATTGCTGACAGTTCCTTACTTATTGCCGAGATATCCATTTCTGTATCCTCATCATCAGTATCTATGTATTTAGATACCCTAAGAGCATAATCATGGCCAGCAATGTCTTGGGCTGAAGCTTTTATAGATACACCATCTTCGGTATCTCGATTCTTGAAAATGCTGATCACATCATTGCTACGAAGTAGATTCTGCTTTTTCCCTTTTTCATAGAACATTTCTGAACTTGCATCAATAAAGAGAATATCGGTATTGCTTCGATTTTTCTTGAAAACCATCAAACAAAGAGAAGGAGTATTCTCACCGTAAAGGCGGGGCGGAAGTGCAATAACAGCGTCGAGAAAATTCGCCTCTATGATTCTTTGACGAATCACCTGTTCAGAACCGACCCTATATAATACTCCTTGTGGAACAACAACTGCCATTCTACCATTTTGTTCATCCAGGCACTTCAGCATATGCAGAATAAACGCATAACTGCAATAGCTTTTTGCAGGCACTCCCCACTCAAATCTTCTAAATGGATCCATCGAAGGGGTCATATCTATATCCATTCCGGAATGAAATACATTGTCCCAATGATCAAGTGTGAAAGGGGGGACTCCAACAAGCGCAATGTGCTCTCCCCTTCTACGATCAGAGACTACGAAGGTATTCTAAAACACCGCTTTCCATCGATTATGCACATCGACATCCATGAGCTGACCAGCTTCGATCTCTAGCGCGCCATCAACGATGAAGCACTGACAGTCAGCCGGAAGACGATTTCAGAGGCGAAAAACCTGATTGCCACGGCACTAAAGCTCTACGGAGTTCATCTGAATACAAACGTCACACTCCCGCCGAAGAAGCCGAAAATCAAGAAGCTGCCAACTGTTGCGCAGGTTGTTGAACTCGTTCGCGGCACGGATATTGAACTGCCATGCCTGCTGGCGCTGTGGCTTTCCCTGCGTGTGAGTGAAGTGCGCGGCTTGCAATTCGGTGACCTGAAAGACGGCGTACTAACAGTTCAGCGCAGCAAGCTGTACCTTGGAGGCGAAGACGTCGTCCGCGACGTGAACAAGACCTTCCTCTCCACCAGACAGCTTGTGCTGCCCGAATACCTGATCCGAATGATCGAAGCAATCCCGCATGAAAACGATGACGATTTCATCGTCCCGGTCAACTACCAGATCATCCGAAAACACCTCCGAAAGCTGGCACAAGCAAAGGGGTATACGCTCACTTTTCATGATCTGCGTCATCTGAATGCGAGCTTAATGCTTGCACTTGGCATCCCCGATAAGTACGCAATGGAGCGCGGCGGGTGGTCTACTCCGAGCACACTGAAATCTGTATACCAGCACACCTTCACCGAAGAACGCAAAAAGGTTGATGAGCAGATTGACGGCTTTTTCAATGCGATTCTCGGGGAGGAAGAATCCCCGCAGGATGAGCCGCAGGAATAAGGCGAAAGTACGTTGCCGGACGAAAGCGTGATTTCCCTTTCTATTCCGATACAGCAAACACGCCGTTCCCCATAAAACAGGGAGCGGCGTGTTTCTTTTTTCAGTCGAGTTGAACATTAACCTGCATCATGATCACCAGGGAAAGCATCACGAATGCCGGTTGCCTTCAATCCGGGAAATTGCTCCCGTCACAATGCACAACAACGATTCTATCCGCACATTCGTGTACACTTGCCCCGAAAAGCAGTTGAAAAAAAGGGGGCTTCTTTTTCCGGAAAATCATTCCCGCCGCAAGGTAAAGAAAAATGCCATAAACACGTGTTGTTTACACAGGCAACCGACTGTCAGTCCATAATGCTGTTATTCACCTTCTTGGAACAGAAACCATTCTTGTTACATACAACTTGACATTTTTCAAATTATTGTATACAATGGAAATATACATACACAGTCCGTTTCAACATTCAGGAGGTTCCCATGAAAAAGCACGATTTCAGACGCATTCTGTCCGCAGCGATGGCCTGTACGGTCATCCTCGGTTCTGTTCTCTCCCCTGCACAGAACAGTTTCCCATACACGCAAATTGCCGTTGCCGAAGAAACAGCGTCCGGCTGTTCCTTTGATGCAGAAACCGGTGTTCTGACGCTGAGCGGAGAATTCAGCAAAGAAGCCGTACAGGCATACAGCAAAAACACGGCAGTCAAGACGGTTGTAACCGCCGAGGAGGGAGCTGTTTTCCCGGCAGACTGCTCGAATCTGTTTTTCTCTTTCTGTGCTGAGACAATGGATCTCTCGCATGCAGATACCTCCAGAGTCATTACTATGTACAATATGTTCGCACACTGCTCGAATCTCACTTCGCTGGATCTCAGCAGCTTTGACACCTCCAATGTGACGAATATGTACGGGATGTTTGAACACTGCTGGAAGCTCAAATCCCTGAATGTCACCAGCTTTGATACCTCCCGTGTCACGACGATGCACGGCCTTTTTGCATCCTGCGGCTCGCTGGAATCACTTGATATCAGCAACTTCAATACATCCTGCGTCACAAGTATGGCAGGGATGTTCAATGGGTGCGGCAGTCTGGAATCGATTGACGTCAGCAGTTTTGACACGTCAGGCGTTGTCAATTTCGGTGTGATGTTCAGCGGCTGTGCGCGTCTGACCGAACTGGATCTCAGTACCTTTAACACTTCAAAGGCCCGGTACATGTCCGGAATGTTTTCTGCTTGTTACGATTTGACTGATCTGGATCTCAGCAGCTTTGATACTTCCAATGTGAGAGAGATGGGAACAATGTTCCGGTTTTGCTACTCGCTGAAAGAACTGAACCTTGCAAGCTTTAACACCGCTGTCACGAGGGATATCGACGATATGTTCACCGACTGTACGGAGTTGGAAACAATCTATGTTTCGGATCAGTGGACAACCGCGAATATTCGTACCTACGGCGGTGACAACTTATTCAACGGGTGTCAGGCATTGGTCGGCGGAAACGGCACCAAATATGACCCGGAACACATTGACTACAAATTTGCTCATATTGACAGTACATCCTCGCCGGGCTATCTGACCAAAGGAACACCGGGACGCGGCGGAAGCTGGGACGGAACAAAACAGCATTACTACGGCATTTTTGAAAAGCCAGCCGCCGAGGCTGATACCGAAAAGCAGGCACGCCCCGCGATGCAGCAGGAACTGAATGCTTCTGAACCGGAAACAGCCGTTTCAGAAGACTCCCCTGCCGAAACAAACAGTTTTCTTCCTGGCGACCTGAACTGCGACGGCAATTTGTCCATTTCAGATGCTGTTTTGCTATGCCGCTGTGTCGCAGAAGACAGCACGCTGCAAATCTCCGAAGCAGGTCTTGCCAATGCCGATCTGGATGCGGATTCATGCATCACGACAATGGATATCACGATGATGCTCCGGCTGCTTGACGAACGTGCAGCAGAAGGTGCACCGGCGTATTTCATCCTGCTCGGCGAATACAACGAAGAAACCCAAGCTGTTGATCTGAACTGGATGTGCAGTGAAAAAACGGAGCGCGTTGACATTCTTCAATCGACAGACGGTGCCGAATACCTGATACTGGAATCCTTCACGGACGCGGATGCCTGGTCCGTGCCGGTCAGCAGCCTGTCCGGTTCTGTCTCGTTCAAGGCAGCTTATACGACAGAGAATCAGCAGACCGTTGAATCCAATATCGTACAGATTACGCTTTCGGATACGGGTGCCGCGGTCACATTCCCGGATTCGGATGGCGACGGCGTAGAGGATGTGATGGAGTCGATCACCGGATCCGACCCGCAAAAAACAGACACCGACGGTGACGGTCTGACCGATTTTCAGGAGATTTACCAGACCGGAACTGACCCCACAAAATATGGCTCCGTTCAGAGTGGAAAGCCGGATTCTGCCGCAGACAGCGACTTCGACGGCATTACAAACGCTGATGAACTGCTGATGGAAACAAATCCGCTGAACCATGATACGGACGGCGACGGTTTGTATGACGGTACCGAAGTGAACCAGTATCAGACGAATCCGCTGCTGCCCGATACGGACGGCGATGGACTGCCGGACAACTTTGAGATTCGTTACAGTTTGAATCCCCTGTCTGAAACAACAGATGAACAAAATGATGCCGACCGCATCATCACACAGCAAATTTCACCAATCAGCTTTGTGCTTCAAGAGCTCAACACCGCGGACAGCCCGTACTCGATCTCAGCTGTTGCACAGGTCAGCGGCGTTGCTGACCAGGAAATCGCCTTTGAGAACAGCGGATATACCACGGCACTGCAAAATGATGCGCTGATCGGCGGTGTATTTGATATCACGATCGAGGATTACTGCAAGACAGAATCCATCCGCGTGAATCTGTTTGTGAAGGAACCGTACCGTTCCAACACACTGAACATTTATCCGGAACACGGCTTGTTCGAGGGCATCAAACGTCTGTGTCTGTTTCGGTTTTATCCGGAAATCGGTACACTGCTTCCCCTCGTCACGCAGTACGATACATTGACAAATAAAGTGTCAGCCGATCTGACAGACGGCGGCACATACTGCCTGATGGATATGGAAATCTGGCTGGATATGCTGAATATTTCACCGGAAGACATAGAGGAAACAGAGAGCGTCACCGAGCCCACAGCGGCAGAAGAACAGGTCGAACACCGTCCGAAGTCACTGTTTGCAAAATCGGTTCCAATTGACGTTGTATTTGTTCTGCAAACAGCAGGACCGGAATATGGAAAGGAAATCTTTGAGCAGCAGATTCAGGCAATCAGAAGCAACTGCCGTAAGCTGTTCATCGACTACACCAATGTCCGGGTCTCTGTGATTGAATATCAGGGATGGAGATCAAAGCTGCTGAAATTCAATGGAAGGAACTACTGTACGAATATCACGGCACTGACACGCGAGCTGAACAAGCTGACTTATGATTCGTATTCATCAGCTGTGTCATGGTGCAATACGGAAAGCGCCTTCAAAGTGATCGGTTCCGAACTGGAACTGCGTGAGCATACAAATGCGTTTATCTATCATCTCGTCAACGGCTCAAACCGGTATACGGTAGACTGTGACGGCATTGCACTCAGCCAATCCGATACCGCCATTTTCTCGCAGATTCTGCCCGAATCCTATGTTTGGAAAGATACGGCGAAATCTGCAGACCTTCACGATGCAATTCTCAAAAACAACGGTCTGGAAATCACGCTGAAAGCACTTAGCACCACAATGCTTTACGACCACATCGAGAAGAATCTGGATCCGTTTGTCGATGATAGCGAATTCAATGTTCCTTGCGGTGCAGGCTTCGTCAAAATGACGCTCAAAAAGGCAGTGTTTCAGCCGAATGATTCTGATGTTGACGGAGACGGTATCCGCGACTTCGAGGAAATCATGAACCAATACGTCCACTATGATGCGGATGGCAATCTGGTTATCCCTACGATACTCGATCTGATGAATGATCCGCATTTTGATGATCAGGCAAACAACCTGCTGAGACATTACACGCAAAGCAAAGACGGAAGGATGATAGCCCTCGGAAATAAGATTTGCAAACAACCACTCATACCATTCTTCTCTGATCCGACAATCCCGGATTCAGACGGTGACGGACTCCCGGACAACAGCGACAATCAGCCGCTCTCCGGATTCAACAGCCGTTATATCATCGTCGATTCGCTCCGTTATGAACCGCAGATTGATTTCATGAACCCCAACAAGCTGGGAACCGGTTACACAGAATTTGATCCGAAATACGGAACGGTGGGAAAAGACGGACGCGAAAAGTGTTACGGACGCCGGGAACCTACGTTGGAAGACAATGCGCATCATGCACTTCTGATGTTAATGGCAACTGCCTGCCGGATTCCAATTATAACGAAAGGCGGCGGTTTCGTGAATTCGGGAGAATTGAGGGATTCATATCAAGCAGCCCGATATTTGCAGTGGTTTTTGAAGTGCAAAGGTCCAATGACGGTCACAACAGATGAAATGATTGAAATCGTTACCACAGAGCCGCGCAATCTCTTCCACTATATGCAGAGTGTCAACCGAATGATGGAACTGGGCGAAGAAACACTGCGAACAGGTGACACCATTTGTTTTGCAACGGGCAATCTGGGCACAAAAGTCTGCTGCTATGCCGAAAAACACTGTGAATGGTTTCACCGAATCAGAATCAATCCGGGCGAATCTGTAACGGATTGTACGCAATTCAAAAGCGAGGCATCCTATGATTGGGCATATGCGATCGGCGAGTCGTTCGGCAGCACAGTTTGTGAGATTGCCCGTGACGGCGACACCTACTCAATGACGTACCGGTATATCCTTTCGGATTATTACGAATGGGGTTATCATATAGACGGCGGTGACAAAGAACAGCATATGCTGCATGAATGCGGACTGGCGAAGGAATACCCGGTTTATGGCTCTGTGATCAACACGATCAGTTGGAAAAAGGGCGAACGTCTTGATTTATATGACCAGGTGCTGAAGCAGATGCAGAAATCACAGGATGATTCCGTTCAGTAAATTAAGCGAACAGTCTGCTGCACTGAATCCTTGACCAGATATAACAGCCTCAAATAATACAGATTACGCCCGGCAATGCCGGGCGACTCTGTATATAATATAGTTATGTCTATACGGAATCTGGTGATTTCGTGTACACTTTCGTGTACACTTGCCCCGAAAAACAGGGTAAAAAAGGGGTATTTTTCTTCTTTTTCCGGCAAATCATTTCCGCATCAGGGTGAAGAAAAATGCCCTAAACACGTGTTTTCCACGCATTTAGGACATTTCACAAAAGTGGAGACAGAGGGACTCGAACCCGCGACCTCACGGATGTGAACCGTGCGCTCTAACCAGCTGAGCTATGCCTCCATGACTTTATTATTATAGCACATCCCAATGCATTTGTCAAGCATTTTGTTTGATATTTTCATTCAAAGCACAAATCCCTTGGTGCGTGCGGCGATTCGTTCTGCAGCGTATGTTTTGTAACGGTTTTGCTTGCTGTCTCCTTAAAATACGGTGAGCCGGATTGAGATTTTGTGAAAACTCAACGGCAAATTCACAAAAAATGATGCATCCTCGCATCATTCCCCCAAAAAGCATCGTGTCTTCTTGCAATTTTCAGCATGATATGCTATACTGTATGCGTGATTGCATTGCAGGCACTTGTCTGCAAAATGACAAAAGGACAGAAATCAGAAAGTGAGGAATCTCCCTATGAAAAAAGTATCAGTTCTCAAGCGTATCTTCGCCGGTTTTTTGGCAGCAGGTATGCTTCTCGGCGGCGCAGGCTGCAGCAGCAACAGCAGCAGCAAATCCGACACCAACGCCACAGGCGATCAGTCTTTGCAGAAGGTTCTTGACAGCGGCAAGCTGATTCTCGGCCTGGATGCCACCTTCAAGCCCATGGGCTATACCAATGAAAAAGATGAGATCGTCGGCTTTGACAGCGATGTGGCTGCAGAGGTCTGCAAGAGAATGGGCGTCGAACTGGTCAAGCAGCCGATCAACTGGGATACCAAGGAAGAGGATCTTGACGGCGGCAGAATTGACTGCATCTGGAACGGTATGTCCATCAATCCCGAGCGTGCAAATCGCATGAATCTTTCCGAACCCTATATGAAGAATAAAATGGTATTCATCGTGCCTGCCAACAGCGAAGCAAAATCCATGAGCGATCTGGCCAACAGCAAGATCGGTGTACAAAACGGTTCTACCGCACAGACCATTCTGC
The DNA here is from genome assembly GCA_017532085.1 of Oscillospiraceae bacterium. Taxonomy (GTDB): domain Bacteria; phylum Bacillota; class Clostridia; order Oscillospirales; family Ruminococcaceae; genus Firm-04. The sequence continues at coordinate 10,850 of JAFXJT010000018.1, forward strand.
AGGAATGTGAAATCGGCAGCACCATTACCGAATCTGCAATGGCAACCAACATCGAGGCTATGCAGCAAATGGAGTTGGGTCTGGTCGATGCAGTATTCCTTGATGTAATCGTCGCAGATTATGAAATCAACATGGGCAACAAAGATTACCGTGTGCTGCCCGATGGTCTTGAGGAGGAAGAATATGCCATCGGCTTCCGCAAGAACGATAAGGCTCTGCGTGATAAGGTGCAGGAAATCCTCGGCGAAATGAAAAAAGACGGCAAACTCGGTGAAATCTCTACTGCATGGTTCGGCAGCGATATCACCACCGTATCTGCAAACTGAATCTCCGAAGCAGCAGCACCGCTTTCCGACTTGTTGAGGAAGGCGGTGCTTTTTGTCGTTTTATATCTTGCATTCTATATGCTTTTGTGATATAATGAGATAAAGTATGCCGATTGCTCGGTGATTTTCTGCCAACAGGAGGAATGCTGCTCATGACATTTGAAGAAATCCGGAAGGTCATATTGATATTGCTGGAATATCTGGCGCCTACACTGAAGGTGTTCGGATTCACTTTGCTGTATGCAATTCCATTGGGCATGATCGTTGCATTGCTGAAAATGTGCAAGATCAAGCCCATCTCATGGATCACCAATTTATACATCCTTGTCATGCGGGGCACGCCGTTGATGCTCCAGATTATTGTTGCATATTATGCGATCCCCATGCTGAAGCAGGCACAGAATCTGCCGGGATTCCTTGCAGGATTCCTTGCCAGAATCAATATCCAAGATGAAAACTTTATGTTCAATGCGGTGCTGTTTGCCTTTGTCTTCAATTATGCCGCCTATTTTGCTGAGATTTTCCGAGGCGGTATCGAATCCATCCCCAAAGGACAATATGAGGCTGCCGCCGCTTTGAGCATGACAAAGATACAAACCTTCTTCCGTATCATTCTGCCGCAGGTGATCAAGCGTGTCGTACCGGCAAGCTCCAACGAAATCATCACACTGGTCAAGGACACCTCTCTTGCCAATGTTGTGGCTTATGCCGAAATCACACTGAAAGCAAAACAACAAATGCAGAACTATTCTTCACTGGTACCCTTATTCATCGCCGGTGCATTCTATTTCATTCTTGCTACCATTCTCACGCTGCTCTCGTCCTATGTCGAGAAAAAGCTCAACTATTACAAATAAGGAGGAGCAAATATGGCTATGCTGGAAGTATCGCACCTCCGCAAGAGCTTTGGCTCTCTTGATGTGCTCAAGGATATTTCGTTTTCTGTGGAGAAAGGCGATGTCGTCGCAATCATCGGTCCCAGCGGATCGGGAAAATCCACACTGCTGCGCTGCATCAATCAGCTGGAAAAGGCAACCGAAGGTCAGATTTGTGTATGCGGCAATGAGATGCTCCATAAAACGGAAAACGGCACCGTTGCCTATGCCGATGCCAAAACGCTCCGTGAGATCCGACTGAAGATCGGTCTGGTGTTTCAGAATTTCAACCTGTTCCCTCATTTCACAGTACTGCGAAATATTACGGAAGCCCCGATGTGTGTTCTGAAGCAAGACAAAGCTGCAGCCGAAAAAACCGCCATGGAGCTGCTGGAGAAAATGGGGCTGTCTGCAAAAGCCAAATCCTACCCCTGTGAGCTTTCGGGTGGTCAGCAGCAGCGTGTTTCCATTGCCAGAGCACTGGCGCTGCATCCCGAAATCCTGTTTTTCGATGAACCGACCAGCGCCCTCGACCCTGAACTGACCGGAGAAATCCTCAAGGTCATCAAAGAGCTTGCCCAAGAGGGCATGACGATGGTCATCGTTACTCACGAAATGGCCTTTGCCCATGATGTGGCAGATCGTGTCATCTTTATGGAAAACGGCGTGATCGTAGAAGATGGTACCCCTGATCTGGTATTTGGTGAACAGGCAAGTGAACGCACCAAGCAATTCCTTCAGCGCTATTAATATCCTGCTTTCACACTTCCCCCAAAAGCAACCGAAAAGGCATCGTTCCCCCTATGGGAGCGATGCCTTTTTTGCCGTTTCATCGAATGGTCTTATCTGTTAGATAGCCTTGTTTTTTGCAAGGCAACCAGATCCGCTAGCAAAGACGATGCCATGGCAGATGCCGCAGTGGTAGTGGTTTCGGTGGTTGTAGTCCCGAAATCAGCGGAGGAGCTGTTCGGATGGATCGGCTCTATGCTTTGAGGAGCTGTCGTTGTGGTGGTTGTGATTGTAGCGGTTGGTGCCGGTTCAAGGGTTGTTTCCTCCAATGCGGTGGAGTTTGTGACAGTTGTAGTATAATACCATGTCGTCATGGTGGTTGAAGTATACCCCGAGGTAGTAGTGGTCAATATAGGCGGTGTGGGTGTCGTTGTGGTCAGTCTTGTAACTGTTGACGTGGTTGTAGTAATGCGTGGTGGTGTTGTTGTCGTGATAGAAAATGAAGTGATCGGCGGCGTGGAATCGGTTGTCGTAAGGATCGGTTTTGTCGTTGTGGGCAGCGTGGTGGTGTTTACAATGCTGCTTGCAGTCAGGGTGTCGGTTGCATCGGTTGTCTGTGTGGAAGATGCATTGCTGCCGCTGCTGATTCCATGGTCCGTCGTGATACCGGTAGTATCCGCAGTCGATACGGTATGGGTGCTGAGCGCAGTGGTCTCCGCTTGCATCGGCAGCTGCGATGTGGTCTGCACAGTCGTTTCCTCCGGATATGCAGAGCTTGAAGAATCCACATTGCTGCTATCGCCGATGTGCAGAGAAGGCAGATTCTGCAGCGCCAGCGCAGAGCCGATGACAACAATTGCAAGACATGCCACCGCCATCAGATAATAGGATGGCTGACGATGCAGTCCCTTGCTCTGATGCAGCTTCACATCGCTTCTGACACGCTCGGGAACCGGCTGTGTCTGCAAGCCGCATTTTTTCAAAACACTTGCTTCTATTCGCTTTTGCACATCCGCATCTGCTTGCGGCAGCGGCAGATCCGATAACAATGCAGAAAGCTGCGTCTGCTCCATTTGATCAAACAATTGTTCCAGATCCTGTGTATCAAATGTCATCGCCATCACCTCCCATCGCCTTTCTCAGTTTTGCTTTCGCACGAGAGATCCGCATTTCTACCGTGCCGGTACGCATAGAAAGCCGATCGGCAATTGCTGCCGCTGTTTCGCCGAAATAATACTTCCACAGTATGATGCTGCGATCCGGCTCTCCCAATGCATTGATGGCCGAAATCAAGGCTTGACAGCGTTCCTTTTGGAGATATTGCTCCTCCGGAGACAAGATAGATCCGATGGGATCCGTCTGCTGCTCCTCCTCCAGAGATGCCGTCTGCACCGGCTGCGCAGCATACTTGCGATACCGATCCACACAGCGCCGCGTGGTCATGGTAGCAAGCAGACCCCTTACACTCCCTTTTTCGGTGGTAAGCTGTTCTCGTTTTTGATAAAAGGCGAACAATACATCACTGGTCAGCTCTTCCAGCTCTTCGTTACTGCAAATACCGCCGATTCTGCGCCGAGCAATGCTCATCACAAAGCCGGTATATTCCTGCACCAGTATCCGACAGCCCTGAGCAGGATCCGTTTTCAGCAACTGCAGCAATTCTGCATCCGTCACGCCTTTTCACCTCTCTTTTCGGCTTATTAGTAAATTCGTAAAGAGCCTCTTCATCCTCACAGATGACTCAAAAACAGCGTGTAATTCCCACGCCACGGGATCACACGCTGTATTGATATGGCTCATGCATTCTGTGCTGCAGCTTTCCCGACATAGCTTCCCGAAGCCCATGCCCACTCCAGATTGTATCCGCCGCAATCGCCATCAAGATCCAGCAGCTCTCCGCAAAAATACAAGCCTTTTGCACATCGGGATTCCAGATTGCGATCCACGGATTGTCCGGAGATGCCTCCTGCCGTTACCTGCGCCTGCGCAAAGCTTGCCATAGCAGCAACAGGAAACCGCCAATCGGTCAGTTGACGCAGCAGTTGTTCTCTTGCCTTGGATGACGCAAACAGCGTTCCAATGCTGCCTTGCGCTTTGCCCAAAGCCTGCTTGATGCACACCGCACCGACTCGCTTTGGCAGCAGCCCAATCAGCAGATAGTCTGCTTCCGCATCCGCATATAAAGCAATCAGCTCTGAAAGCAGCTGTGTTGCCTCCTGCGCAGTTCGATCCGGCAGAAGATTCAGCGAAACCGTCATACGGTCACCATAGACCGCCGCCAGACGAGACAGATTGAAAATACAAATACCGGAAAGTGCGGTTTCGGTAAACTGCACCTCTCCGCGTTCTTGCTTGCGGATTTTTCCTTCCACAATCGCAGAAGCCATCGCCTGCACACGCATACCCTTGAGACTGCGCACCAGATTCGGATTCGTGGGAATAGGACACAGCGCAGGCAATGGTGTAATGATACGATGTCCCATTCGTTCCAGCATCGGCAGCAGATTGCCATCTGTGCCATTGACCGGAGAAGCCGAACCACCCGCAGCCAGAATCACAGCATCCGCAGAATATCGTGCATTTTCGCACTCCGCAATCCAGCGTCCCCCTTGTTGAGACAAAGCTGTCAGCTTGGTATCGCAGCATATGGAAACGCCCAGCCGTTCACAGGCAAGGCGAAGCGCATCCAGCACCGATGCGGCTGCTCCGCTGCAAGGATATTGTCTGCCTTCGCTGTCAGTACGGGTCAGCACGCCCAGTTTCCGGAAAAAGCGCACCGTATCAAATTGCTGCAAAATCTGTTTTGCCTGCGGCAATGTGCCATGATAATGTGCAAGCTCTTTGCCGGCATGTCCCAGATTGCAGCGGCCGTTTCCGGTTGCAAGGATTTTCTTTCCTACTCTCGGCAGGCGCTCCAGAATTGTTACCTGTGCGCCGCATTCAGCAGCAGCAATGGCAGCGGATAAGCCCGAAGCGCCTCCTCCTGCAATCAGAATCTGTTTGCTCATATCAACTGACGGAAACGATATTTTCCGTTATCGGAACGAATGATGCCGGGCAGTGTGCAGCATGCTGCTATGATCACAGACAGCACACCCCACAGTATGTTCTTAATCAGCTCACCCTTTGCGGGAGAAAACATTTCGGTTTTCATGAGAGCAGCCAGATCCACAAAACACGCCCATGTATCAGGATGATCATCCATCAAGTCCGCCATCTCCAGTGCTTCGTCATAGGTTTGCTGCAGTTCCGCACGGGTACAGCCAATGTAGCTTTCGATCTCTTCGCTGGTTAACGTATCCATGGCTTCCTTCAGATCCACACACATTTCACGGATCTCGGCGCTGTTCATATCAAGGCTCTGCAAATGCTCGGAAAAATCCTTCGCAACGCAAAAACAGGGAGTCAGAAATGCCACCAACAGACACAAAGCAACCGTAAACAGGCCTCCCGCAAGTGTGATTTTGCCTCCGAATTTCTTAGCGCAGAACAGCGCAGTAAAGACACCTGCTGCACCGCTGATATAAGCGATGTATCCAAGCTCATAGAGAATATATGTAACGATAACGAGCACTGCCGCACCGATCAAAGCGCCCAGCGCCACGCCAATGGGTTTTGCTTTCCGATTGGTTTGCTCCTCCTGATTGGCCGCATATGCTTGATCCACCCGATCAGCACAGCCGCTGCAGAACGACAATGCCGTTCCATTGAGCAAATACTGATAATGTCCTGTGGTAGTTCCGCATTCCGCACAGCAGGGAGATACCCTTTTCTGCTGCAGGAATTCAATCAGCAGCTGCAAGTTGTCGATCGTGGCTTCATTGGGCTTGCGGCCGCGGATCACAAATACGCCTCGCAGCATATTGTTCTGGTATTGACAGTTGGTAAATCCGGCATGCTGCAGCTGCCATTCTCGGATTGCAGCATCCATATCCACACCCTCGGGCTGATCCACGCAAAACGTGAAAATCAGATAGTTTCGTTGTGCATTCCAGCACAGTGAAATCGGATAACCAAAGTATTCACCCCAGAAAACGCATTCCTTCTTGTCATAACATAAGCCTGTGCTCTCAGCAAATCGCTGTGTATGAAATCCCATTTTGAAATCACCTCTCAACAATATTACTATCATTATACAAGATTTGATCGCAAATTGCAATATCGAATCCGCAAAAAAGCAAAGAATCCCCACAAACCGACTGCCGGACAGTCCGGCAGAGCCTCGGTGCAATCCATATGCAAACAGGAGCACGCCGACAAGCATGCTCCTGTTTTGTTTGTGTATTATCCTACCAAGCCGGAACGCTCAATACCCTCAGTAAAATGCTTTTGCAGACAAGCATAGAGAATCAGCATCGGCGTAATGGAAATCAGGCATCCGGCTTCCAGCCAGACGATTTTTTCCCGCGCACTGACCTGTGCATTGGCATTGTTGAAGATCGCAAGATTCAATGTGGAATCCAGATTCTTCAGCACCAGCGCAATGGTTTTGGTGTTGAGGAAAAATGCACTGCTGACGTAGTAATCATTCCAGTACCAGACAATGGAAAACAGGAATACCGTAAGGAAAGAGGACGCTGCATTGGGCACCATAACACGCAGGAAGGTATTAAACGGACCGCAGCCATCCAGATAAGCGGCATCCTCCAGCTCCTTGGGCAGCCCTCGGAAGAACTGCCGGAAAATGAAGATCATCAAGCCGGCACGAATCCCGTTTGCCATCATAGCCGGCAGATACATGACCGCAAAACGATCAATCAGATTGATGGAACCAAACATGAAATTACGGAATGTATTGTACAGCGGGATGGAAAGAATCTGTGTTGGCACAAGAATCATCAGTATGACCAAGCCAAACAAAATATCTCTGCCTTTGAATTTGAATCGGGCAAAGCCATAACCGGTAATGGCACAGGTGATGACCTGCAGGAAGGAACAGCCGATATTCAGCACCAAAGTATTGAAGATCGGGTTCTGCCGATTACTGATCGGATTGGTCAATCCCATAGCATCAATGGTCTGCTTCATGATTTTAAGCGTCAAATTGCGGGGAATCCACATGACGGTGGGATCGTTCATATCTCTGTTGTCACGGAAGCCATAACTGATCATAAACATCAAAGGCGTTAAGATGACAAAGCCCAAACCAAACAGAATCAGAAACCGGAAGATCGGCCAGCATTTTTCAAAAACAGCTTTGCGGCGCAAATACGCAATTTCTTGCTTATTCATGCTCTGCATCCGGATTTTCATTGCCTGCTTGGGTGTCATGCCGGAGCCAACCTCTTTTACCTCATGAACCACAGGCTTTGCAGATTCGGGAATATAGCCTTCAGGCAGCCGGTTCGGACGCTCCGAAGAACCGGCGGATTCTGCTGAAGTCTCCATTGCTTCCGATTCGTTCACGGCTGTGGAAAGCAATGCATCCTGTGCATCCTCCTGTGCGGAGATCAACTTTTCGTTATCCATTCTTCACAGCCCTCCTTACTCTACTTCATAGAAGATAAATCGGTTGACGAATACTGTGATGATACCGACAACGACCATAACAATGGCAAAATAGCTCCACGCCATGGAGGCGGCATAGGCATAGTCCCAATCCAACTGCTTTTCCAACACACGGCTCATAACACTGTTGTCGGTTGCAGTAAAGGAATCAATGACAGTATAGATGAAGTTGGCAAGAATCATAGGGCTGACATAGGGCAATGTGATCTTCCAGAAATATTCCCATGCAGTTGCGCCTTCCATGGAAGCCGCTTCCTTTGCCGATACGGGAATATTCTGCAGCGCTGCCAAAAAGATCAGAATCTGAATACCGGAGCTCCATACCAAGCCGAAGATGTCCGTTGTCACAGTATTGATGACTTCACTCAGACTCTCACTGATGTTCATAACGCCTAAAAATTCCAGCAGCTCATCCACAATATCCGTTTCAAACAGCGTGGAAAACTGTGCGCCGCTATCCACACCGGTACTGCCCATATCACCATTGATGATGTTGTAAACAGGACCGGTTGCAATAATGACAGGCAGGAAAAAGATCGCACGTGCAAAGCCTCTACCCTTGAACTCCTGATTGAGAATCACGGCAATGAACAGGGAAAACACAAGGATCATCGGTGTTGTCATCGCCGTATCCTTTAAGACATTCAACAGATTCTGCTTAAAATAGGGATCCATTGCAAAGGCATATTTGAAATTGCTGAGCCACGCCCAGCCATCCAGCGCAAGCCACTCCTTATGCATACCGCCCACATCGGGCTTCAGCGAGGTATTATCCATAAAGCAATAGCAAAAGGATTCTACCATCGGAATCAGAAACCACAGCAAGATTCCCACAAACCACAAGGAAATAAAGCCATAGCCGTAGAGGGATTTTCGTTTCTCATATGGAATTTTCATTCAAAAACCACATCTCCTTCCCCTACATAATCACGCAGATAGCGGGTTTCGCCGTCGCAGGTGACAGAACAATCCGACAGATCCACCGTTGTTGTTACGCCATTGGCATATTCAGTCGTAATGAGATCGCCTTCTCTTTGATAGCTGATCATATGAGAATCGCTGATCTTTTGCAGCACATCACGCGTAAACCGATCATACTGTGCAGCGCTCTCGATCCAGTAATCATAATAGGCATAATAATAGATATCAAAATCCGTATCCTTAAGATCGCTGGTTTCGGCATATAACATATCAAACCGAAGATTGCTGCCGGAAGCCAATGCCAGCATGACCAGACGCTCAGCATCCGCACTGCCGTTGATTGCTTCTGTGGAATAGGGCAGAACACCATGCAGCACCATCTGATACAGAGGAATATCCTCATCCAGCACATCGAAGCCGCTGGAATACAGCGGAACATCAGTGATGGTAGCGGTGTAGGGCAGCACATAGGCATTGGGATCCTGAGAAAGAATCCTGCCGACCTCTGTTTGCAGCAAGCCAAGACTATCTGTCATGATCTGCATTGTCCGTTCACGGGAAGTTGCTGATTTCTTGCCGTAATCGCCATACAGCAGCGCAGACATCTCACCAATGCTGACGCTTTCAAAGCCTGCTGCTTTATAATTCTTTGCAAGCTTCTGATATAACTTGGCAAAGGTCGTTGGCGAAAGCAGAGACATGGTCTTTTTTTCGCCATAGGGCACGCCATAAGCACGCTCATAGTCCACAATACGGGCAAAAGAACCGGATACACGCACAGCAGTATCTGTCAGTGAGAAATATCCGCTGCCGGAATAATAGGCATGATTATTCACTGTGGGATACCATTGAATCCCATTGGCGTCCATATAATCGGTCAGCTTCACAAAATCGGCTTTACCGCCCAGTGTGCCGGATGCTTTCGCTTTGAAATCCACCTTGCCGCTGATGCCGGCATTGGTCCAGTTGTTCAAGGACACAACCAGATTCTCAGCACCTGCGGCACTGAGCTTTTCTAAGATCTCCTGCATTTCCTCATAGCTGGTCATACAGGTTTTCATAAATACAGGAAATCCAAGAATATTCCGCTGCTTCATGGTTCCGCCATACATATCCACATAGCAATAAGAGGCATTGGCTTCCGCCTTCTTCGAGACGCCCTCTTCCGCCATCAGATATTGGCGATATCGTGCAGCCACATCCACATAATCCAAAGTATCTGCACCGTTTTCATTGATTTCATCCTCGGCGCACAGCGGATAATAGCGCACCTGCATAGTAACAGGCGGCATGGCTTTTTCATACACATCCAACGGATTGAGCTGATCCGTGCCCAGATAATAGGCATCGTTGCTGCGTGTAATGAACGAAAAATAACAAGTGTTGTATTCAGTATTGGATTGACCGGTGCCGCTGACTGCTGCATTGATCGTACAGTTGCCATCGCCGGAGGTTGCCACGGCAAGCATAGCATTTTCGCCCTTTACAATACCATACATGGGCATAGAAACACCCTCGGTTACAGGTGCCTTGGTTTTGGGAACTGCGGTCACATCCGAGCCGTAAACCGGTTGGCTGTATGTTTTGGCACTGTATTTCTGATTGTTGAAATGCATAATGGCACCGCTGCCATCGGGAATGACAAAATAGCCTTCCTCCTGGGAATCGGCTGCGCCAAAGGCATTGAGCATACCGATCTGATGGGTCAGAACCGGAGAATCATCCCCATCGGGGCCATGCTTTTCGGTAATATCAGTGGAATCAATGGTCACTTCCAGATAATCCTCGCCCAGTACATAGGAAACGGGAATCTTAATGCCGACTTTGCGGAAATTATACGTCACCTTAATACCGTTTTTGATCTCGGAGGCAGTGATGCCCACCTTGCCCGTATCGCCGGAACGCACTTTGGTAACCGATCTGGAATCAATCTGTGCTGCATGAAGAATCAATGCCGAAGAAAGCTCAGTAGCCAGCGCAGGCGTTGCAATGGAATCGCCTGCCGCATTGATGGGAGATGACCACCAGACATAGCCATTCTTCTTGTTGACCAAGGCAAAGACATCTTCAGGCTTTTCATCATTGTCCTCATCGACCTTTTCCTCATCCCATGCATAAAATGCAAGCCGGTCATTCTCCGCAACGAGTTTCATCTTCGCAAATACTTCATCTTCGGTACGATCGACCCATGCATCCTCATCCTCTTCCTCGGCAGCAGCATTGTTTTCCGCAGAATCCACCGCTGCATCCTTTTCCGTATCCGCCAAAGCAGGCATGGAAGATACACACACAGGCAGCAGCATTGCTGCGGCCAGCACACAGGCAAGCACTCTTTTTTGTTTGAACTGCTTTTGCAAGATCTTCACCGCCTTTACACTCGTACCCGATACAGAATCTCGGTATAGATGGAATAAATAAATACATAAACCTTCTGGAACAGGCTGAGCATCAGCACTGCCAGGAACAAAATAATCAGCATGGCAATGAGCGTCAGCACAATGGCGATCACGGTTTTCGTAAAGGTATACTGATGCACTGCCTTGATGGCAGAGAACAACAGCATCCCTGTCCAGATCAGACCGATGTAATACACCGATGTGAAGAATACGCCTTCATCACGGATCAGAATATGGGAAAGCACCACGTTCACAAACGTAGATACAATATACGGAATCAACGCATAGGAGCTGTAAATGCAGATATTCTTCATGGTGCCTTCGCCGTCCAGCAGTGTACACACCGACCAGTTGCCCAGTACCCACGCCAAAAAATACACCACGCTCCGCATGATATACGGTACGACGCTGAACATGGAGTCCGGCAGCGGACGGAACTGAAAACCGCACCAGCGATCATAAGCAATCAGCGCAACAAACAATGCAAACACAATCAGAACGCTGTAAGAAAGCTTTCCCGCCTTCTTCCACCGGAGGTCCTCAAAGCCCTCAAAAGGATGGAAAACAGCATGTTTGACAAATTGGGGCTGTGTTAAATCCAACATAATGAAAGCACCTCCTTATTCTTGGGAATCAGCCGGAGCAGACGATGCCGTATGCAATGCCTTATTCCGTCGTTTTTTCAGATAGCTGCTTCCTACTCGCCAAAGAATCCAAAGCACAACAACGGCAATCAGAATCCAAGTGAGATTTGCCTTCAGGAATTCAGAACGATACCGTTCAAATGCCTTGTTATAGCGTCCGGAAGCATCTGCTTTTTTGGCGTATTCCATTGCATCCTTATATTGGCCCATATTATAATAGGCGCTTGCAATACCCAGATACGCGCGGCGATAATTGCCGTCACGCTTGAGCACCTCCAGCCAGGGCTCTAAGGCTTCTTCGTAATAGCCGCCGTTATAGAGTGCCGTAGCATCGTGCACAATTTCTCCGAATACAGTCTGCTCAAAGATCGTTATCGTGCCCTTGCCGGAATCCAGCACATAAATGGACTCGCAATTTGCACCCTTGGTCTCAATTGCAGCAGCACTGCCGGCATTGAATGTGCCTACCATATCGCCGGTAGCACCCATGATAAAGAGCAGATCTGCTTCCTCATCATATTGGAACACACGGCCTGTTGTGGAATCCAGACAATTGATAGAACCGTCATCACCGATATCAATATCCACAATCTTGGTTTTATAGGACACACCGCTGTACCAGGTGGAGAACAAATCTCCCCATGTGTAGTTGGACATATGCCCGAACAGGTTATGACCTTCCGGATTGACCTTCTTTACAATATCGGTATTGGTGCTGCCGGAGGAGGTAGAGGTATAAATAAATCCTTTTTCAGTATCAATATCAAAATTATCGAATGCCGTTGGCGTACTTCTGGCACGACGCCTCTTTTCCTCCTCAGAGGCAATGGCATTCCAGAAGTGATTGGCAATGACCTCAGCAGTTGCAGCCACGCTGTTGGCACCATAATAACCGATAAACTCACCGTTGCGGTCAAACATCGCCGCACCCTTGGTCGTATTGTTCAGCACGATATAAATATTGCCTGCATTATCACAGAGAATCTTCTGCGGCAGGAAGGTGAGCTGCTGATCGTAAACCGCAGAGGCAGGCTTGGAAATCTCCATTTTCACCGTATTGTCAGCAGGATCCACAATCAGTGCACGGCCGTTTTCATTATCGGCAATATACAGCAAGCCCGTATCGGGCGAAACATAGACACCTTTCGGATTTTTCAGCGAGGTCTTGGAACCATCCGGCATCGTAAAGGTTGTCAGCTCCGCAATGATTTCTGTAAAGTCTGGATTGACCTTCAGAATCCGGTTGTTGCCTGAATCCACGATATAGAAATGATCGTCAGCATCCTTATAGAGGTCGCTGGGCGATTTCAGCGCCGTGGTGCCCAGATCCAGTCCGGAGACAGCACGTTCTGCCAGATATCCCGCCTGTGAAGGCACCGCTTCGCCCAGATAATTGTAGTTATATACGTCATACGGCTCATTGGCATGCACCGGAGATGCCAATGCCGAAGCCGTCATGAGTACGCACAAGCCGGCAGAAGCAATCTGCCGTAGCAAATGTTTTTTCACGAATGATCTCATCCTTTCTGCCTTTGATACGCCGTGGCTTAGTCTTTAATGCCGGAATGCGCCATGGTTTCCATGACCTGGCTCTGCGCCAGAATAAAGAAGAGAACCGGCGGAACAAAGAGGATGACAGCCGCCGCCATCGTAACGCCTTGACGGGAAATGCCGGCAGAAGCCGCCTGCTGAATCACTGTGGGCAGTGTTTTGAGCGCTTCATCATATACCAGAGAGCCACCGGTAATATTCCATGCGCCCTGGAAAGCAAAGATCGCCATTGTCATCAGCGCCGGCTTTTGATTGGGGATGACAATGCGCCAACAAATCGAAAACAGATTCGCACCATCTACCTTGGCAGCCTCAATCATTGCATCCGGAATTGAGGTCATGCTTTGCCGCATGAGATACAACCCCATGGAGGATGCCACAGCAGGCAGAATCAATGCGCGGTATGTATTGATCATATTCAGCTCCGCCATCACCATGTATTGCATCAGATAGATGACATTGCTGTTATAAAGCAGCGCCAATACAATAATATTATTGATCAGCTTGTTGCCGGGAAATTTGCATTTGGAAAGACAAAATGCTGCCATGGATGCAAATACACACTGCAATACCGTAACAGCCACCGTTACAAACACACTGTTGGCAACATAACGGGTAAACGGCACCCACATGGCGCTCAGCACGCGATAGGTATCCTTGAAATTATCCAGTGTCGGATTCAGGGTATACCACTTGGGCGGGAAAATAAACATCTCATTGACCGGTTTGATACTGTTGACGATCATCAGCCAGATCGGCAGTATCATGAATGTACCGAGCAGAAGCAGAAAGAAGAAGATGGCAATAGTGCCGCCGATCTTACGTCCGGCTCTGCGATTGGATGCTTTGAGCTTTTTCGGATCCTTCATCTTCCGCCTCCTTTAGTCCATATATTTTCCGAGCAGATTGCTGATCAGCTTGTTGATGAGATACATCACCACAAACAGCACCATACAAATTGCAGAGGCATAGCCCATCTCATAACGGATCCAGCCATAATCGAAGGCATGGGTCATGATGGTATGTGCAGCATAATCCGTGCTCGGAAAGCCGACAAGGTTTCTTGCAACGATATCAGCGGTAAAGGCAGAAACAATCTGCATAACCGCAGCAAACATCAGAGAAGGTCCCATACCGGGAAATGTGATGTAGATCAGCTCCTGCCAGCGATTCTTGATTCCCTCAATGGCACCTGCCTCATACTGGCTGCGATCAATGTTCTGGAATCCTGCACGCATGGCAAGGAAGCCTGCACCCATGCTGACCCAGAGCTGCACGATAATCACAACAGTCAGAATATACTTGGAATCCGTCAGCCACTGAATCGCAGAGGTTGTAATGCCCAGATTCATCAAGGTGGAGTTCGCAATGCCATAGCTGTCGCCGCTGAAGATCAGCTGCCATACCGCATAAACACCCGAAGCCATGGAAGGCGCATAGAAAATCAGCGTAAAAATCACCTTGAGTGTAGCATTCAGCTCGTTGATCAGCCATGCCAGCAGAAAGCTCAGAAAATAGCTCAGCGGGCCGGTGAAGATCGCAAACACCAAAGTAACACGAATTGCTTTGACAAAAATACTGTCGTTGAGGAACAAATTATAGAAATTGCTGAGTCCCACCCATGTAGGCGGATACTGTACCATATCAAAATCGGTCAGACCGATTGGCAATGACATCACAACAGGAATGATCGTGAACGCTAAAAACATCAGCATAAAAGGCAGCATCATCAGATAGGCTTCCTTATTCTGCTTCATCTGCAGCCAGATCAATCTGCGCTGTTCCGCTTTGGATTTCACACCAATTGCTTCCTTGTCCAAACGGGAACCCTCCTTTTGCGCTTTACGCATTCATTTATTTATCAGTCAAACACATCAGCTGTCAAGCCCAAGATTTTCACGTTTTCTCAAAATCTCATCATTCATATCGCCGTTATAATACATCAGCGTATCGCGCGGATTTTCATTGGAGTTCACAGTTTCGCGAAATGCATTCATAATGTTGCGGGTGACAGCATAGGAAGAAGGCAGAATCGGGATTTCATCCAGCGCCTCCCATTGTGCCAGCAGCACCTCCAGCTCGGCACTGGACCAATTCAGCTGCTGCAAGGCTTCCACATTCGCTGCCTCATAGCGGCCCATCTGTCCCAGCAAGCCCTCCAGATTCATGCCGTATTCCGTCTGTATATCGGAAGAGCAGAACCATTTGACAAAGGTCCATGCATCCTCCTTGTTTTTGACCTGATCAAAGATCACAGCACCGGAGCCTCCGGAATTGGATGCATGATTCAAGGTACCATCCTCGGAAAGGGTTCCGGGCATGACCGTAAAGTTCCACAGACCCTTGATCTCCGGAGCCGCAACGGCAAGCTGATTGTAGAAGCTGTAATTTGCAACGACCATCGGATATTGACCGGTACGGAAATAGCTGTAAGCATCATAAGTCTGAACAAATTTATACTCGCTGTAAAAATCCGTCCATTTCTCAAAGCACTGAATTGCCGCAACGGAATCAAACTGTGTTTTGGTCTGCTCTTCATTATAATAGTTCAAACCGGATTGCAGCATCAGCGTTGCAAAGGTATGACCGGATTCGGTAGCGGCCGCAACATTGGTTGTCGGCAGAATCAAGCCCACGCCCAGATGGTTTCTCTGGAGACCGGGCAACATATCAATCAGATCATCCCATGTGCGGGGAAGCTGTGTATAGCCAAGCTCCGTGAGAATATCGGTACGATAAAAGAGCATTGTCCAGCTTTGAGTCAGCGGCATGCCGTAAACGCCGTTATCATATGCATACAGCACCGTAGAATCGGGATGATATGCCTTGGTAACCTCGTCAAAATCAGGGAACTGTTTCATATCCACCAGCAGACCGCGGCAAGCAAGGTTCACAGGGAACTCGCCGCCGAGGAACAAAGCCACATCGGGTCCTTTGCCGGCAAGCGTTGCTTCCACCACACCGCCGACCACCAGATTCACCGAAACGGGAATGTCGGGGTGCTGCTGTGCAAATTCATTTTCCACAAGCTCCTTGACCACCAATGCCTGATCTCGTCCCAGATTGACCCAAACATTGATCACATCTTCTTCATCGGCTTCGATATCCGAAAGCGTTGTATAATCCTCGGTAAAGGAGCCGATGAATGCTTTGAACTGGAACACAAGCTGCTTGAAAAAGTTGGATTTGAGTGATGTAAATTCCCGATCTGCAGAAGCAATTTCGATATAATCAATTTCCAGCGGCTGATCACGGTAATCGCAGATAAAGGTGGAAATTGTAGAGATATTATCCTTGATCTGCTGCACATAATTGGGAATCCGGCTGGGCTTTGCGACACATTTATCAAGAATGACATACATTCTCTGCAGCGCAGCCGCCTCGGAACCCAATGTACCGGATAATGCTTCAATTCCTTGCTGTGCATTTTTCAGCTCAGCAGAAAGACGCCTAAAATCATCCAGCAAGGTGGGAATACTTTCCTCGACATAATAATCGTTATATTTATCGGGATTGGGACCTGTCAGCATCAGAATCTGCTTATAGCACACATTCAGATCCGCAACAACGCTTTCCAATCGGCGCATGGATTCCCCGATCTCACCGGGCATCGCCTCCAGCGTAATGGTGTGAGATTCTCCGCCGGTCAGATACACATAGACATAATCGTTGTCCGCTGTGGCAACAGGCGTCAGCTGCCAATCTGTACTATAATAGAATTTTATCTGATTCATCGCACTGTTCTGCACAGTACCGTCAATCAGCACACGGCGGTTGGAATAGAAGCCGCGCATCACATCCTGACAAGCCTTGATACCGATCTTATACCAGCCATCACCGGTCAGTGCATCCGCAGGGATCTCCCAAGTGATCGTTTGTCCTGCCTGATCCCAGTTGGCACCGCCGATGGTATTATATACCATTTTTACAGGATCGGAAGGAGATACGGTATAGCTGTTGTTGTCGTAACCGGGATACAGCGTGGAAGAAGATTTGTAAATGGCATTTTCACCCTCTATGCGATAGAGCGTAGAAGGCGTTGCATCCAGTTCCGCCTGTGTGGGTGCCTGATATGCCACAGCACCCTCGGGCTGACAAAACCGAATGGTCTCCAGAGCAAGATTGGCCTTGATGCCGCTGAATGTAATCGTATGCGTACCAGCAGTCAGATAAATCTGCATCGGATCATTGAACAGACCATCCTCGTCATAAACAAAGGCTGTCTGCCATGTGGGCTTTTCTATCTGTGACGGACGTACCTGATTGCCTCTGGAATCCGTCTTGATTTCGGTTTTATTGACAAACACCTTGTTCAGACAGATACGGGATGCCGATTCAAACGGTGCTTCGCCATCCACCAGCATGGAAAGCTCCACTTCATTGGAGGGGGATTCCATGGCATAATAGGACAGCTGCATGGAATACACACCGGTTTCCGGTACCGTGATGGTATAGCTCACACTGCCCTCCGGGCTCTCCCAAAGCAGTACACCATCCTTTTTCTCGGCACCCTCACCGGCAGAGCCGACAGAAAAGCTGCCGTTTTCTGTTGTTTTATAATCAGCACCGCTGAGCACAATCTCATAATCGGGTCGAGGATCATGCAGATGGGTGTCATAGTAGTCGCTGTAGCTGATTTCCTGCTCATAATACAGCTCATAAAGCCCATCGTCCTCCCCGGTGATCTCTGCTGCGCTGCACACCGCCGGCAGCACAACATGCACTGCGAGCGCCGAAGCAAGCATCGCGGACATCCATCGTACCTGAATCTTGTTTCTCACTGTTCCTCCGCCTTTCTGACAACATTCCAACGAGCATATTCTCCCTGTCATGCTGCGGATTTTTTATCAAACACCATACATCGGCAAGATAGACAGACTGCATCTGTCCATACTTTTCTACATTAGATTATTATAACAAATCTCTCAGAACTTGTCAAGATAGTAAAAAGTCTTTTCGTCTTTTTCAAAGAATTTCGGCAACCTATACAAAGGGGATGGAATTTTATTGCGAAAACTCCCTTTGTTTGTGTAAAATTGCGAAATCCAAGCTTTACAGATGATTCCATGAATTTTTTTAAAAAAGCTCTTGCATTTTTTCAGATTTATGATACAATAGGAGATGACCGATCATTGCATCTGCAGCGGTCGAAAAATAAACACGGAGGTACAATGATTATGGCATACATGATTTCTGACGAGTGCATCCAGTGCGGTGCCTGCGCTGATGCTTGCCCCGTCGAGGCAATTGCCGAGGGCGATGGCAAGTATGTAATCAATGCTGACACCTGCATCGAGTGCGGCGCTTGCGCCGAGGCATGTCCCGTTTCTGCTCCTCAGCAGGCATAATTCGGGCACACTCATCCAAAAAAGGTACGGTTTGGCGGCGGCAGCCCAGGCTACCGCCGTTTCCGTTTCTTCTTACGATATACGTATTATATGACAGCAACACGCCATATTCACATAAATTGTCAAGTTTGAAAAATCAAGGAGGAATCTATGCGATTCATGAGACGTTCTGCCGCACTGCTGCTTTGTGCCGTCGTGCTCGGCTCATCCCTGACATTTGCATCCTGTGACCGTGGAAATACGCCCAACGAAAACAGCAAGCCTGTTGTGACAGCTTATGCTCCCACCGTACCTGCAAACCCCATTGATCCTTCCGTCAAGGGTGAAACCACGGAAGCCGCCATCGGAGATACGGTCGATTACCAGAAAAAAATATCCGTAACGCTGGATAAGGTTGTTGAAATTGATACAGCCGGCGGCACCGGTGGCCGTGTCCTCTGCATCGAAATGACCATAGCAAATCACGGCGACAATACCCTGGACTGCAACACGCTTACCCATTTCATCGGTGCCAAAGAGGGCAAAGACGATGACGCTATGACCCGCAGTACTACTGCCTCTATTTTCGCCAGAAAATACTACACCAAAACAGGAAGCGATCTGCAAAGCTTCAACTCGCCGATCAAGCCCGGCGAAACCTTAAAGGGATATATCTATATGCTGGCACCTGCTTCCTGGAAGGAACTGTCGATTGCTTATATTCCTTATAAGTATTACAGCAATGATAAGGTGCTCTTTACCATTGAAGAATCCAAGCTCACCCATTATACCGAAAGCTTTGATTGATTCCAGATTGTCATATTCCGCATTAAAACGCCTCCGAAGGGTATCATACATACCTCGGAGGCGTTTTTTGATGCTTTAGTTTTTCTTTTCGAGATAGGCAATGGGATCCACATATCGTTCATTTTGCAGCAGCTCAAAATGCAGATGCGATTCCAGAGCCGATTCTGCATCTGCCGTATCCCCTACGGCACCGATCACCTTGCCTCGTTCCAGCACCTCTCCGGCACTGACCGTCAGCCCCTCATTGAGACCGCAATAACGTGAAACCGTTCCGTCTGCATGAAGAATGGTCACGCAAACGCCCCACAACGGATCCCGCTCCACGGAGGTTACAGTGCCATCGGCAATGCAGCAGACCTCAGTACCGGCTGCTGCGGCAAAATCCACGCCGTTATGGGTCTGCCAAACGCCGGTGGTAGGCGATTTTACCAGCTCTCCATTGGAAAAGGGCTGCAGAATGTCACCGGCAATCGGATACACAGGCCGTTCAGCAGGAGCAGTGGTCTGCGCTGTCACAACAGTCGTTTCCGTTGTGGTGGTTTTGGGTGGAAATACCGCAAGCACATCCTTTTCTGCTGTTGTCACAGTACCGGAAATCCCGGAAGACATTGTGCCTGCCACAGAATGCCCGGAGCTTTCGGTCTGCGTGGTAGTGGTTGTGGCTCCTGTCGTGGTCACAGAGGTACCTTCCATACCATCGGAAACGCTGTTTTCGGAAACAGAAGGCTTCTTCGGGGTTCCTGTTTCCGTATAGGCATACCAGCATGCTGCACCTACCATTGCAACGCATAACGATAATGCCACATAAAATCCTTTGCCGGACATGGCTGTGTGTTTGGTAGTGTTCATAATGAAATCACCTTTCTGTATATGGAATCCTGATATCCCTTGATGGGCTTGCGCAAGTATTCTTGCCGGATTCGGTGAAATTATACAAGCGCCTTGCTTGTTTTTATCAAAACATAGTTTCCTCTTTTTTTCTTGCAAAGGACGTCCTATGCTTTCACAACAATTCCTTATGATTCTGCAAAACGGAAAACCTGCGATGCACTTTCCTCTTGCGCTTTGTGCGGCAATATGCTATAATATCACAAATAATCAAAAACGGAGGCCTTTTTTATGCGTACCGCAGCGATTTTCAGTCACAACATGGTGCTCCAGCGGGAAAAGCCCATCCGTATCTGGGGAGATGCGGATTCCGGCGAGCAGATCTGCATCACATTGGGCGATTGCTCTGTTTCCGTCATTGCCAGAAACAACCGCTGGCTCGCAATACTGCCGCCGATGTCAGCCGCCGTGGGACTTACCATGACCATTCGCGGCGCGGTCGATACCATCACCTTCACCAATATTGCCATTGGCGAAGTATGGCTCTGCGGCGGTCAGAGCAATATGGAATTCGAAATCCACAGCGAACAAAACGGCGAGGCGCTGCTGCAAACATTATCACCCGATTGCGGCGTGCGCTTCTATTATACCCCGAAGCAGCGCATCAAGGATGAGCAGTTTGAAGCCATCGAGCGCAACACATGCTGGACAGAAGCTTCCCCTAAGGATTCTCGCGCATGGTCTGCCGTCGGTTTGTATTTTGCATTGCAGATTTCCAAAGCACTGGATGTCACCGTAGGGCTCATCGGCTGCAACTGGGGCGGCACCTCTGCCTGTGCATGGATTCCCAGAGAAACCTTGGAGGAGCATCCCGCATTGTATCCTTATCTGGAAGATTACGATGCCGCCATGAAGGGAAAAACTATGCAAGAACATATCCGGGAATACGATGAATATATTGTATATCAGGATGCGTGGAATCTCCGCTGCGGAGAATGCTGCGCCAAAGAACCCGGCTGTTCGTGGGATCGGGTTCTGGAAGTCTGCGGAGAATCTCGATATCCCGGTCCGATGGGTCCGAAAAACGAATATCGTCCCGGCGGCTTGTATGAAACCATGCTGTCAAGAGTCTGCCCTTATACACTGCGGGGATTCCTCTATTATCAAGGAGAATCCGATGATCACCGCCCCGATACCTATGCGCTGCTGCTGTCAGCACTGATCGGAAAATGGCGCAGCGATTGGCAGGATCCTGCTTTGCCTTTTCTAAATGTACAGCTCCCCATGTTCCGCTACCGGCATGATCCCGATTATCAGCACTGGTGCAGAATCAGAGAAGCGCAGGCGGATGTTTACTGCACATTGAAGCATACAGGTCTTGCTGTATTGGCAGATTGCGGTGAGCTGGATAACATTCATCCTATTGAAAAGAAAACCGTCGGAGAGCGTCTTGCATTACAGGCACTCTATGAGGTCTATGGTATCATCAGCCAAGAAGATGCCTGTGCGCCCATGTATCGGGATCATTATGTGATCGGCAATACCATGATCCTCCGCATCGACAATGCGGCACATGGGTTTGTGCTGCATGGCGAACCTGCAGGCTTTACATTGGCAGGCGAAGATCGCTGCTTCTATCCGGCGAAAGCAGTGCTTGCCGAAGGACAGATCCGGCTGACTGCAGCAGAAGTATCCACACCTTGCTATGCCCGCTATGCCTGGTCGAATTTTACAACTGTACACATCTACGGGAAAAACGGCTTGCCTCTTATGCCCTTCCGCACCCATCGCACCGATACGGTCTGAGCAGCGGCCGCCGCTTGTACAGATAGCTGCCGGCTTTGATCCAAAAAAATTAAATTCACTGCCCTGTTCCGACATCGTCCGACAGGGCAGCTGTGTTATACTGGTTCTATCAGATTGCCATGCAGTCTGATCGTCAGATCGACATTGTGTTCTCCGAAAAACACCCTTTGCCCTATGGGCACCCCATGCTGCTGTTCTGCGCACATGGGGCTTCTTTTTTTCTGCACAGAACATTTCGCAGCCCTTGACAATATCCCTCTGTTTGTGATACAATAAAATATCATGCAGAGATAATGCTATGCGGAAAGGCGGTTGATTCCGATGTCTGATCTGTTCTTTTGTCCCGAACGCTGGGAACCCGATGCCATGATCTCCACAAATATCGCCAAACGGCTCACCGTAACCGGCTTTGACGGCAAGCCTGCCGAAGCTTGGCAGCTGGGCGATTGGTGGTATAACTGGACAAGCATTACTTCAAAAATCCCGATCGAAAGCGGATGGCTTGAATCCGGTGAGGAATATCGCTTCTGCTTCTGGATCAATGGCGGCGAAAACGATCGCTATGACGAAGTATGCTATCTGGAAATCTTCGGTGATTGCTGGGAAAATCGTCTTACCTTCAAACTCAACCGCGACTTTACAAAACCAATCCTTGAAAAGAACGGCTGGCTGCTGTATGCTGTTCCCTTCGTGGCACCGGAAGCAACCGAGGCACTGAACTTCCGATTTGTCGCCTGCGGTGCTGTATGCACCATTGCGGGAATCCCTGATATGAATATCGCTGCCTGCGAAGCACTGACGCCGGATGTCAGAAATTTTGATAAGCCGCAGCGGCATAACATCGTATTCCCCAATGGATGGGAGCCATCTCACGAGGCTGTGCTCGTACTGAAAACCGGAAAGAAAACGGTAACACTGTCCAAATCCGTGTTGAAAAAGGCGGCAATCGCTACCGCTGCCATAGCAGGCTGCGTTCTGCTGGGCACGCTCATCAAACGGAAAAAATAAAATCATCCCGCGTCGGCTGCCCGATAGCTCCTGCATCAGCGCCGGCGCGGCGCTTTGTGCAAAGACATTGCATCATGGAGGAAACAATATGAAACTTGGTATGGTTGGTCTGCCCAACGTAGGAAAAAGCACGCTGTTCAATGCGCTCACCAATGCCGGCGCAGAATCCGCAAACTATCCGTTCTGTACGATTGATAAGAATGTAGGCATCGTTTCGGTTCCCGATTCCCGTCTGGATGCATTGGCAAAATGCTATCAGCCGAAAAAATTCACGCCTGCTACTTTGATGTTTGTGGATATCGCAGGTCTGGTGAAAGGCGCATCCAAAGGTGAGGGCTTGGGCAACCGCTTTCTTGCCGATATCCGGGAAATGGATGCCATCATCCATGTGGTGCGATGCTTTGAGGACGATAACATCGTGCACGTTGACGGCTCTGTGGATCCCGCTCGTGACGTGGAAGTGATCAATCTGGAGCTGATCTTTTCCGATATCGAACTGCTGGAACGCCGCATTGACCGCACCAAAAAGCTCGCAAAGGGCGATAAGAAGTATCTCGCTGATGTGGCCGTCATGGAGCATCTGCTGGAGCATCTCACAGAAGGCAATCCCGTCCGCAGCTTTGTATGCTCCGAGGAAGAACGTGCAATGCTGACCGAAACGCCCTTCCTCACCGCCAAACCCGTTATCTATGCCGCCAATCTCTCGGAAGCGGATTTTTCGGCGGATTACGAAAGCAATCCTCATTATCAAGCCATACAGAACATCGCCGCTGCGGAACAGGCAGCCGTATTCCCCATCTGCGCCCAGATCGAAGCGGAAATCTCCGGTATGAGCGAAGAGGATCAGGCAATGTTCCTGGAAGATCTGGGGCTGCAGGAATCGGGTCTGAGCCGCATCATCCAGGCAAGCTATGCATTGCTGGGTCTGATTTCCTTCCTCACTGCCGGCAGCGATGAATGCCGTGCGTGGACAATTACCAAAGGCACCAAAGCACCGCAGGCTGCCGGTAAAATCCATACCGATTTTGAAAAAGGCTTTATCCGTGCCGAAGTCATCGCCTTCGATGACTTCATGGCCAACGGCAGCATCAGCGTGGCAAAAGAAAAAGGATTGGTTCGCATGGAGGGAAAAACATACGAGGTTGCCGACGGCGATATTATCACGTTCCATTTCACTTCGTAAATCTGCATACAAAGCCGACAATCCGGCCGGATGCAGTGTCGTTGTTTCTTGTAAAAATCGCCAAAAGCATGAAAAAACAGCGTAAAATCGGAAAAGCGGACTTGACAAAGTCCGCTTTTTGTGTTATGATTGTACTACCTCTTTGCGGAGGTGTCTTTTTTGTGCCTATTTACGGCTCAAAAGGCAAATCGGAATCGCGCTTGTGTGGTGCTTGCACAATGCCGGAACGCTCCGCATCACAGAGGGAGGCAAACTTGTTTCGCAATCAGCACAATGCTGCTGTATGTGCGAAAAATCTGATACAGGAGGTGCCGACAAATGCGAGTGAAGATCACTTTGGCATGCACTGAGTGCAAACGCCGGAACTATGTTTCCAAGAAGAACAAGAAAAATGACCCCGACAGAATCGAACTGAAAAAGCACTGCAGATTCTGCAACAAGCACACCACGCATAAGGAAACCAAATAAGAACGCAGCTGAAGCCCTTTCCGACTCTGCCCCCCGATGGACGGGACTGCGTCGGTTCTGCTTCTCGAAAGCGCTCGGATGACAAACACAGCATCCATGCAATGAGCGCGGAAAGGAACTAGCAATGGCAAAGGACAAAGAGCTGAAAGCCGCTTCCGAAAAGAGCGACAAGAAGGACAAGAAGCCGAAGAAGAAAAACGGTATTGTCAAATGGTTCAAGGATCTGCGACTGGAAATGAAGAAGGTCGTATGGCCCTCGAAGGAGACCGTTTTCAAAAACAGTGCAGTCGTGTTTGCTGCCATGCTTTTGTGCGCAGCCTTCACTTTCCTGCTGGATCGAGGTTTCCTGTGGCTCTTCGAGTTCGCAATCAGCGGCAAGTAATCGGCCAATGAGCACTCAACTCAAAACAACAAATGCGCTTTTGCGCAGAAAGCGGTGGAAACGTAATGACGAATGAAACCGGTATCGGCCCGGCACAGTGGTATGTACTGCATACCTATTCCGGCTACGAAAACAAGGTTGCGCAAAGCATCATGAAGCTGGTGGAATATCGCAAGCTCCAGGATATGATCGTGGAGGTGCAGATTCCTACCGAGCAGGTTCGCGAGATCACAGACGGCAAGGAAAAAGAAGTGACCCGAAAGATTTTTCCCGGCTATGTTCTCGTGAAAATGGTTTATACCGATGAGATTGCATATCTGCTCCGCACCATACGGGGTATGACAGGCTTTGTCGGTTCAAACCCCAATGACCCTGTTCCCCTTTCGGAAAAAGAGGTCGCCGCTTTGGGCGTGGATCTCGGACAAGTGGTACAGGTCAACATCAGCGTCGGCGATATCGTCCGCATTGCAGGTACTGCAATGGATGGCTTCACCGGCACCGTACAGAGCATCGATGCAGAAAACGGCATCTGCAATGTATTGGTATCCATGTTCGGTCAGGAGACTCCGACCGAGCTTTCTCTCAGTCAGGTTATCCGCTTAGACTGATTCAATGACAGACGGGGCAGTAAATCTGCACAAACCCGTCCGTGGGAGAGATAACGTCAAACGATACGTTGTCCCGCCATACACCACATTTATTGGAGGTTAATCACCATGGCACAGAAAGTTGTCGGCTTTGTAAAGCTTCAGATTCCGGCTGGTAAGGCAACCCCTGCACCTCCGGTCGGTCCCGCCCTCGGTCAGCACGGTGTTAATATCATGGGCTTCTGCAAGGAGTTCAATGAGCGCACCAAGAATGATGCCGGTCTCATCATTCCGGTTGTCATTACCGTATATGCAGACCGTTCCTTCACCTTCATCACCAAGACGCCGCCCGCACCTGTTCTGATCAAGAAAGCCTGCGGTATTGATAAGGCATCCGGTGTGCCCAACAAGACTAAGGTTGCTACCATCACCAAGGATCAGATCCAGAAGATCGCTGAGCAGAAAATGGCTGACCTCAATGCCGCTTCTCTTGAGGCTGCAATGAGCATGATTGCCGGTACTGCTCGTTCCATGGGCGTTGTCGTCGCAGACTAAGAGGCTCGTTTTCCAAGCATTTACAACGGAACCCAATGCCTGCCCCTGCGTCTGCCAGTGGGAGGAATCATTCCGCTATCCGGCCGCAACATTTCCGGCGGTCGGTACACCACGATTGATGATAAGGAGTGTTCGATAACATGAAACACGGAAAGAAATATGTAGATAGCCGCAAGGCAATCGAAGCTGCAAAGCTCTATGAGCCGAACGAGGCTCTGGGCACTGTTTGCCAGCTCGCAAAAGCAAAGTTTGATGAGACCGTTGAGGCTCATATCCGTCTGGGCGTTGACTCCCGTCACGCTGATCAGCAGGTTCGTGGCGCAGTTGTTCTGCCCAACGGTACCGGTAAGTCCGTTCGTGTACTGGTGTTCTGTAAGGAAGACAAGTATGCTGAGGCACAGGCTGCCGGCGCTGAGTATGTCGGCGGTATGGACTATGTAGAAAAGATTCAGAAGGAAGGCTGGATGGACTTTGATGTGGTCATCGCTTCCCCTGATATGATGGGCGTTGTCGGTCGTCTCGGTAAGGTGCTCGGACCTCGTGGTCTGATGCCGAACCCGAAGGCAGGTACCGTTTCTCCCGACGTTGCCAAGGCTGTTTCTGAGGCTAAGGCCGGTAAGATCGAGTATCGTCTGGATAAGTCCAACATCATCCACTGCCCCATCGGCAAGGTTTCCTTCGGTGCTGACAAGCTCGAGGAAAACTTCAACACGCTGGTTGAGGCTGTTGTAAAGGCTAAGCCTGCTGCTGCAAAGGGTACTTACCTGCGCTCCATCACCGTTGCATCCACCATGGGTGTCGGCGTGCCGGTACAGACTGCTAAGTTCAGCCTCTGATTCAACACATGATCTTCGCTGCGGAGCAGAATTCTGTTTTGTGTATTCTGCTCCCTGCGAATATTTTGGATTTTTGAAAAAACGCTTGACAAGCTCTCGGATATATGATATAATAATCTGGTTGAAATGATTTATGAGAAATTAGCTCAGTTGGCAGAGCATCTCCCTTTTAAGGAGAGGGTCGAGGGTTCGAACCCCTCATTTCTCATCCAAACGGGTATCACGTTCGTGATACCCGTTTTATTTTTCCATGGTGTCTTTTCTGCCTCTGCGCACCGGTGAATTAAGGAAATCTTCAGCAAATCTTAAGGGCTATCCCTCTTGTATTCGATCTGTGATTATGGTATCATAAAAATCAGAAAAAGCAATGCAAGAGGGCTGTTTTTTAGATGCTCATCCTGTCAGTGGCAGGATGAACGTATCGAAACTCCAAAGCAAATTGTGGACAAATCAAGCAAGGTTCCATACACTGTTCCATAAAAGCCTTCTCAGAATTACAAAGGAGAATCGCCGTGCTGAAGTATAAATCATCCTTAAACAAAACTGTGAAATCCATCGCCAAAGCGAAAATCCATCGAAGCAGACTATGCATGTTCTTATTCACGTTGGCTGCTGCAGCAATGATCACTTTGATGGGCATCAATATTTATGTGAAGTCCAGCGTCAAGGATCAGCTGCTCTCTTCCCAACAAGCTGCCGATCTGTCCGATGTAGACTGCATCATTGTACTGGGATGTCTGGTATATGCAGACGGCACGCCCTGCTCAATGCTGCGGGACAGACTGACGCGCGGCATTGAGCTGTATCAGCTGGACGCCGCTCCCAAGCTGCTGATGAGCGGCGATCACGGGCAGGATTCCTATGATGAAGTCAACGCTATGAAGCAGTTTGCTCTGGATGAGGACGTCCCCTCCGAGGATGTGTTTATGGATCATGCCGGCTTTTCCACCTATGAGACCATGTATCGCGCAAAGGAGATCTTCGGTGCTGAAAAAGTGCTGATCGTGACGCAGGAATATCACCTGTATCGTGCAGTGTTCATTGCAGAGCAGCTAGGCATGGAGGCCTATGGTGTGTCTTCTGATTACAACTGTTATGCCGGTCAAACCATGCGTGATGTGCGAGAGGTGCTGGCTCGCTGCAAGGATTTTGCCCTGTGTTTCCTTCAGCCGGAGCCTACCTTTCTCGGTGAAACTGTTTCCTTAGAAGGCGACGGCAATGTGACCAACGACAAGACCTGAAAATCATGGCGAATCCGACAGTATACAACGAGCAATCCACTCCAAAATCCGCTTGCATTGCAGCGCCATTGGATCTCTGTCTGGTATCATAAAGAAGCACCGCAGAAATGCGGTGCTTTTTGCATACAGCTCACTCTATCGTAATTTTGATATCTCCTGTGTCGGTTTCGATTTCACATTTTCCGCCGGTTACGGTTTTGGGCACATCCACACTGCCTGTATCGGTTTGCGTCATAAATACCTTATCAGAAAGCAAACTGCCCACCACATCACCGGTATCGGTTTGCGCAAAGATTTCAGCGGCATCACAGCCTTCAAACCTCACATCACCTGTACTTCTCTCGATATCAAACTTTTCTGCGGCAATCACATGATCCAAAGAAATATCACCCGTACTTCCGTTTGATATCAAACTATTGCACGCTATATCGCTCAGCTGTGTCTTTCCGGTGGAAATATTGATTGTAATATCTCCCTCACAAGTTGCCTTCGAAACCGTTACTCCACCCGTTGAAACCGAAAGCGCAAGGGTGTTGGCAGATACATCTTCCACACGAATATAGCCTGTACTCGTCTTTATGGATATCATTTCCAAAGCGGAAGCTGCGTTCTTGATATTTCCTGTGCTGTCCGAAATATGGATGCTTGAGAACTTGAAATCCTTCGGTATTTCCACATCGCCCGTGTCTGACTCTACAGAAAGCGTGCCGTATTCCCCCTGCGGAATCGATACCGTTATTTTGGGCGTGCTGTTAAAAATGCCGATATGGTCATACCATTTTTTCGTATCGGTAACCGTAATCACAAGGGTACCGTCCTTTACCGTAACCGAATGCACTGCATTCTTCTCCTCATAGCAGCGCACCGAGCTGCCGGCACTTTCGGATGGCACAAATACAATATCTGCAGTGTCGGTATCAATCAATATGTTTTTATAATCCTCACCAATCACATGCTCGTTCGTTTCATATTCATCCGTTGATAATTTCGAAAAATCTCCATTCAGCATCACCATCGCTATGCCAAAAATGATACCTCCGACCAATACAAGACAAGAGGCGATTCCAAGCCATAGTTTCGTTTTTTGATTCATACCGTTTTCTCCTTTTTCATAAAGCAATTTTTAATCCATAACGCAAACTTCTTTGTGAGCATTAAAATACCCTTTGTCGCTGCCTTACATCCAAAGAACAGGAAAACAAGCAAGCCTGCGCACACGATCCCGCCGCCGATCACAGCAGTTCCCGCAAGAGCATTGCCGTTACAAACCATAACAATTCCTGCTGCAGCACTTCCCAGTGCACATCCGATCAGCGATCCCCAAACAGCCCACAAGGAAATGATCACCGACCACAATGAAACGTAAAGTGATAAAATGACCGCAGCTGCGGCGATGGCCAACGAAAGCCATATCGGAGAACCAAGTGCCAAAAGTACGATTTCCCACGCTTTCAGCCTTCTTTTCGGTTTGATTCTTTCCTTTGCTATTTTGGCAAGAGGCATATCCGCCACAACCTGTGCAACGATTTCATCCACAGATCCCACTGCCAAAACCGCCTCTTCTTCCGAAAGACCTTCTTCCATGCGATCTTCGATCATCTCACTGTAAAACGTTAAGCGTTCTTCCATATCATCCTGCGGCAATCCCGACAATTTTTTGCGCAGCTGCAGAAGAAATTCTTGTTTATGCATTGTCATCGTCCTCCTTCGTTACGAATCGATAAATCGATAAAATTTCCTTCCATTCGTCCTTGAAATCCTCAATACGCCTCAGCCCTTCAGCGGTGATATGGTAATATTTCCGCAGCCTGCCGCCGTGCTCCGCAGTACGGACAGTCAGCATATTGGCCAATTCCAAGCGTTTCAAAATGGTATATAACGTCGATTCGGAAAGCTGTATATACGGCTTCATGTCTTTTATAATTTTGTAGCCGTATGAATCTTCGCTCTTGATTGCCGCTAAGACGCACACATCTAAGAGCCCTCGTTTCAACTGAATATCCATAGCATACCTCCTCTCATGTTATACATCATATCACGAAGTATTGTTTTTGTCAACGGCTTTTTCGAATTTTACAATTTTTTTACCTTTTAGCGCATCGTTCTGCGCATTCCTTGCACAATTGCACAATGAATCGAGCATAGGTCAATGCGGATCACAGCGCATCGGCAAACGGCAATTTCCGATACATCGTAATGGATAAAAATGAATACCTCGTTATGGCAGCAGTTCGGTCCGGTTCTGCTTGAACCATCAAAAACGCACAGGAAAATGAGTGCGTAATCAAAAATAACAGCACCGAAAAACCTTTGTTTTCCGGTGCTGTTTGGCGCGCTTGAAGGAGTTCGAATCCCCGACCTTCCGCTTAGGAGGCGGATGCTCTATCCAGCTGAGCTACAAGCGCATATTCTATAAAAATGCAAACAAATCCCCCTTCGATAAGACAAACCGTCAAGCAACACCTCAGAGTTGTCTTGCAGTATCCATAGAACGAAAGCGGCATTTCGTATGTATTATATCACAGAATGATTCCACGGTCAAGTGTTATCTGTCAACGCGCCCGCAAATCAGGTTAAAAATCTGCAAAGTCTTTGAAAAACACTTGCTTTTTTCTACGGAATGTGATACAATAAAACGGTATAGATTTCTACTCTATCCACGAAAGGATGCGGATCAATACTATGGATAATACTGCCACAATTGCAAGAGAGCGACTTTCGCTGCTCTTCGACAACGGCGCATTCACCGAGCTGGATGCACTCAGACAAGAAAAGGATGCCCCCGCTGCAGTTGTCTGCGCACAAGGCTATGTAGACGGTCAGCCCGTTTGTGCCTTTGCACAGGCTTCCGATATCAACAGCGGTGTGTTGGGCAGAAATACAGCCGGAAAAATCAAACGGTTGTATGCACTTGCCGCTAAAACCGGCACTCCCATTGTTGGAATCTATGATTCCAACGGAGTCTATGTAGATGGTACTGCAGATGCTCTCACTGCATATGGCGAGCTGATTGCCTGCACGGCAAAGCTTTCGGGCGTAGTGCCGCAGATTTCTGTCATCGCCGGTGTCTGCGCAGGCAGCGCTGCTCTGATGGCTGCATCTGCGGATTTTGTGCTCTGCACCGAACAGTCTGAGCTGTATCTCACACCGCCCTTCGGCACAGATGCCGCAACGGCTCAGACCGCTGCCAAGAATGGTCTTGCCGCTGCTGTATGTGCGGATGTCGCTGCTGCCATGGAGCAGGTCAAGGCTTTGCTTTGTCTGATGCCTTCCAACAATCTGGCAGGCGTTCCGATTTGTGAATATGCGGCTCCGGCTGCCGCCTGTACAAAGGATGCCATCATGAACGGCATTGCCGATCAAGGCTCTTTGCTGCCGCTGTATGAAGCATATGGCGATACCGCCTGCACTGCGCTGGCTACCATGCGTGGTATGACAGTCGGTCTGATCACCGCTTGCAGCAAAGAGGCATTGACTGCTGATGATGCTGCAAAGATCGCTCGCCTTGTTCGCACCTGTGATGCATTCTCTGTGCCTATCATCACTCTGCTGGATACGCCCGGCTTTGCTTGCGATACCGAAGCTGCCAGAAACGGATCTCTCCGTGCCATGACGCAGCTCTGCGGCGCTTATGCCGAGGCTACTGCCGTAAAGATTGCACTGGTAATCGGTGAAGCTTCCGGTGCTGCATTCTCTGCAATGGCCGGCCGCGGCGCAGGCAGTGATCTGCTGTTGGCTTGGGATTGCGCTGCCATTGCACCGATGCGTCCCGAAGCTGCTGTGGAATTCTTGTGGCATGACAAGCTTAAGGGTGCTCAGGATGTCAATGCGCTTCGCCGTACTCTGGCAGATGAGTATTGCCGCACATTGGCTTCTGCCGAACAGGCCGCAAAGCTCGGTGCCATTGATAATGTGATTGCTCCTGCAGCAACTCGCGATGCTCTCATTGCAGCTCTCGATATGCTGGAAGGCAAGCGCATCAGCCGGATGCCCAAAAAGCACAGCAATATTCCTTTCTGATTTCCATATCGATTTCCCTGTGTTCATATAGAAAATCAAATCTTAGGAGGATCTCATGAAACAATTTCGTGTGACTGTTAACAATAAGCAATATGATGTAACCGTAGAAGAACTGGGAGCCGGCGCTGCACCTGCAGCTGCTCCCGTTGCCGCCGCTCCTGCCGCACCTGCTGTCTCTGCAGCACCTGCACCGGCAGCAGCACCGGCTGCTCCCGCTGCTCCCGCAAACGGTGAGCCTGTTTCTGCTCCTATGCCCGGCACGATCCTGCAGGTCAAGTGCGCTGCCGGCGATACAGTAGCCAAAGGACAGGTTCTGTTTGTGCTGGAAGCTATGAAAATGGAAAACGATATCGTCGCACCGAAGGATGGCACGATTGTTTCTGTAAACACCACCAAGGGCAGCAACGTCAACCCCGGCGATGCACTCGCCATTTTGGGCTGAGAAAGCGAGCACTGCCATGCCGAAGATCAAAATTACAGAAACTGTCCTGCGTGATGCGCATCAATCTCTGCTTGCAACCCGTATGCCCACTTCCGATATGCTGCCCATCCTTTCTCAAATGGACAAAATCGGATTCCACTCTATTGAGTGCTGGGGCGGTGCAACCTTCGATTCCTGCCTTCGTTTCTTGGGCGAGGATCCGTGGGAGCGTCTGCGTGTGCTGAAAAAGCATATGCCCAATACCAAGCTGCAAATGCTGTTCCGCGGTCAGAATATGCTGGGTTATCGTCACTATGCCGATGATGTTGTGGAATATTTCGTGCAGAAATCCATCGCAAACGGCATTGATGTGATCCGTATTTTCGATGCGCTGAACGATATCCGCAATTTGCAGACTGCAATCCGTGCCGCAAAAAAGGAAGGCGCCCATACTCAGGTTGCCATCAGCTATACCACCGGTGAGATTTTCACCGATGAATACTTTGTAAAGTATGCAAAGCAAATCGAGGAGGCAGGTGCCGATTCGATCTGTATCAAGGATATGGCCGCACTGCTGACTCCGTATCATACGGAATCTCTGGTGAAGGCTCTGAAGAAGGTAACCAACCTGCCTATTCAGATCCACACGCACAGCACCTCCGGTCTTGCCTCTATGTGTCTGATGAAGGGCATTGAAGCCGGTGCCGATATCATCGATACCGCAATGAGTCCTCTGGCACTGGGCACTTCCCATGCTCCTACCGAGTCCATGGTAGCTGCTTTGCAGGGCACTGAATATGATACCGGTCTTGATCTGGTTGCACTCAGTGAAGTACGTGATTACTTCATGGGTCTGCGCAAAAAGTATATTGATGCAGGTCTGCTGGATCCCAAGATGCTGGCAACCGATGCCAATGCCTTGATCTATCAAGTTCCGGGCGGCATGCTTTCCAACCTGCTTTCACAGCTGAAGCAGGCCGGCAAAGAGGATCAACTGACCGCAGTTCTGGAGGAAGTGCCGCGCGTCCGCAGCGATGCAGGCTTCCCGCCTCTGGTTACCCCCTCCTCCCAGATCGTTGGTACACAGGCTGTATTCAACGTGATCATGGGTGAGCGCTATAAAACCGTTACCAAAGAATTCAAAGGCATGGTTCGCGGCGAATACGGCAGAACACCTGTGCCGATTGATCCTGCATTCCGCAAGCAGATCATCGGTGATGCAGAACCCATCGAATGCCGTCCTGCCGATTTGCTGAAGCCTGAGCTGAATACCCTCCGTGAAGAGTGTGCCGAGTGGCTGACCCAAGAGGAAGATGTACTCAGCTATGCACAGTTCGGTCAGGTTGCCGTAAAATTCTTTGAAAAGCGTCGTGATGAGCAATTCGGTCTGGATGGCGTTCACGGCGATGCACAAAAACAAATCCATCCCGTCTGAGCAATGAAATACTCACGGCAAGCTGCACTCTGCTTCTGTGCCGCATCACCGATTTTCAATCAGACGGTGCGGTAATAGAAAGGAGTAGTCGGCTTGCCGATTTGTATATCTAAAGATTTGCCTGCATATCAGGCTTTGTTGAATGAGAAAATCTTTGTAATGGGAGCAGAACGTGCTGCCCATCAGGATATTCGTCCTCTGCGGATTCTCATTCTCAATATCATGCCCAAAAAAATTGAAACCGAAATCCAGCTGCTTCGCCTGCTGAGCAATACGCCCTTGCAGGTGGACGTTTCTTTGCTGCGATTGGAATCGCATGTTTCCAAGAATACCGCGCAAAGTCATATGGACGCCTTCTATACTACCTTTTCCGAGATCCGTGAGAAGTATTATGATGGCATGATCATCACCGGCGCACCGGTAGAACAGCTCCCCTTTGAGGAGGTGGACTACTGGAACGAGATCTGTGAGATTATGGAATGGTCGAAAGGCCATGTGTTCAGCGCCTTGCATATTTGCTGGGGTGCCCAAGCAGGTCTCTATTATCACTTCGGAGTGCCGAAATATCAGTTAGAACAAAAAATGTTCGGTATTTTCCCCCATCGATCCGAAGTGGAAAACTCACTGCTGCTGCAAGGCTTTGATGAGGTTTTCGATGTGCCCCACTCCCGCCATACCGAAATCCGTCGTGAGGACATCGAAAAAGTAAGTGCATTGGAGATTCTCACAAGCTCTGCCCTTTCCGGCGTGCATATCGTTGCAAATCGCAATGGCAGGCAGTATTTCATCACCGGCCATTCCGAATACGATCGCAATACCCTTGCGGATGAGTATTTCCGGGATGTAGAAAAAGGATTGCCAATTGCAATCCCCTATCGCTATTTCCCCGATGATGATCCTGCAAAAACGCCTCGGTTTACCTGGCGCTGCCATGCCAATCTGATGTTCTCAAACTGGCTCAATTATTGTGTCTATCAACGCACGCCCTTCCATCTGGAAGAGCTTGCTCTGCGTAACTGGACTTGGGAAATGGATGCGTGATCGCAAACCACTCACACTGCCATTTTATGCTGCGAAAGGAGTCTTCTGCAATGGATCAACAACCAATTCCCAATCCGTATAACGCTCCCGATTCCTTTGATGGCAATCGTGACCAAAACAATCTGTACTATCAGTCTCGTCCCAAACAGCCCATAAGTTTTGCTGTCGCCGCATTCATCCTTGGTCTTGTCAGCCTGATCGGCATTTGCTGCGGCATCAATGTGATTACGGCTCCGCTGGCTCTCATCTGCGGCATCATTGCATTGGCAAAAAAACAGGGTGGTGTCGGCATGTCTCTCGCGGGCGTCATCACTGCTGGACTGAGTCTGCTGTTGAGCGTTGTGCTCTTGTTCTCCTGCTGGGATATGATTGAGCATGCCGATGAAATCGCAAATGATTATACACATTTGATCGTTGAACGGGATGAAATCTTCCCCGAATACGAAGAAACCGGCGAGCTGCCCGATTTCCTTACCAAATATCTGGAGTCGCCCTATTCCGATTTTTTCGGAAAATACAATGTCAATATCTACGATATTATGGATGCATTGCTCGTCAGCTACAAAAACGGCAGTTTTGATGAGCTGGATGCCTATGATGCACTTTTCAGCGGCATGGATTTCAGCAGCACCTCAGCGTTCCCCTAAATCAGATTGCGCAGCACTGCATAAAGTAAAAAGATTCCCAGAACTGTGAACCAAAACACAGGGCTTCTGGGAATCATTTTTTTTGGCCTTCCCAAAACAATACACAACAATTCCACATAACCCATCAAGCCAAGTATCAATGCCAGCGGGATGAAGGCATGATATCGAAAGGCACCGATCACATCACCTCTGCAAAGCGCAAAGACACTGTGGGTCATCCCGCAGGAAGGACAAAGCAATCCGGTCAATGTCCGAAAAATACAGGGCGGCAGATACGGCATCACCCATAATGCATAGCAATCTCGTGCAAGCAGCAGAAAACAAAAACCCCAAAGCGGCATCGTCACTGTTACGATTATTTTCAGCATCTGCTTGATTTTTCTGTTTCTGTGATGCATTGCAATTGCCTCCTTTCGATCAAAAATATTGAAACTCGAAAAAAATATATCGTTTTTCGATAAATTTCTATTGACAAACGGAAAATCCTGTGTTATAATAATGCCAACAAATCCCAAAGGAGCGTGAAACATATGTCTATCAAATTGCCGCAATCCAAATCCTTGTTTTTCACACAAATTCTGATTTACGTCATATTATGTATGCTAATTGCAGGTCTCGTCATCATCCCAATCTGCACAGAATGGTATGACGCTGTATCCGGTCAGAAACCCATTGCCACTATCTTGAATATCTGTGGATATCTTTGCGATGTCATCGGTTTTGTTGCAATCATTCAGCTGCATCATCTGCTGAACAATATCCGGAAGCAGGAGATTTTCACAGAAAAGAGCGTGACTTGTCTGCGTGTAATTTCGTGGTGCTGCTTCGGCATCGCCATTATATGCGGTGTGTTGGGATTCTGGCGTTCGCTTGCTTGGCTGATTACCTTTGCCGCTGGTTTCTTCGGCATGCTGATGTGTGTACTGAAAAATGTCTTTTCCTTGGCAGTTGAGCTGCGTCAGGAAAACGATTATACCATCTGAGGAAAGAAAGGAGCTATCATGCCAATTGTCGTGAATCTGGATGTGATGATGGCAAAGCGGAAAATTTCTGCCGGAGACCTTGCAGAACGCATTGAGATCACACCTGCCAATCTATCCATTCTGAAAAACAATAAAGCCAAAGCTGTTCGATTTTCAACACTGGAAGCACTTTGCGAAGCGCTGGATTGCCAACCGGGAGATCTTCTTGCTTATACGAAAGAAGATCAACCGGAATAGAAAGGAGAATCTTCATGTTGAATCAAAATCCAAACAACATAAGCTATGGATACTACAACATACCACAAAGCCACGCAGCAAGGGCACTGCAAACCAAGCCGCTGCGCAGCTTCCGCAAGTATGATGCCATAGCAGCAGTCTTTTGTCTGCTGTTGGGGTTTCTGTTTACACACTATGTACTCTTTCGTCCCAATGGATATGCAACCTCTGCCTATTATCTGCTGCTGCTGTTGAGCGAAGCATTCTATCTTCGAAAATCCGGGTATCAAATCAAACCGGGTCAAGTCATACAGGGTGCTGTAATTTGTCTGTTTGCTCTTAGCTTTTCTCTTACAGAAAGTCCAAAGCTGCATAAGCTCAGCTTTCTGTTTCTGACTGCAGCACTGGCATGGTGGATCTTTTCTGTGACACATGGGCACTCGTTTGTCACACGATATTTCGGATTCCATCTGCCGGCAGCTATGCTGACCCATCCCATCGAAGAACTGGGTGCCGCACCGCAAGCGATTGCAAACAGCATCAGAGAACCCAAACGAGCAGCAATCACGAAAACCATCTGCATCGGTTTGGCTGCCAGTCTGCCGCTGACCATCCTCGTTGGTTTCCTGCTCAGCAGTGCGGATGCCAATATCGGTAATATTTTCTATCGCATCACCGATTCTCTCAGCGTGTATTTGAGAGAATATCTATTTCAGTTTGCCCTTGGGATTCCTGTCGGCTTTTGGTTGTTCGGCAGCTGGTATGCCGCTTCGCATCCACAGAAGCATGCGCTGCAAAGCGATGCAGTCTGCATCCAAAACCTCAAAGCATTGGAGCTGTTCCCTCGCACAGGGATATTGACAGCGATTACTCCGATTTGCATTTTGTATCTTCTGTATCTCGGCTTGCAGGCCAATTATATATACTCTGCATTTGTTGGTCAGTTACCGCAATCCATGACCTACTCCGCATATGCCCGCCGAGGCTTTTTTGAGCTATGTGCTATCAGCGTCATTAATCTGGCAGTGATTCTGGTGCTGACCGTATGCAGCAAAAAAGAACCCGGAAAACGGCATGCTGCATTGAAGGGCTATTCTATATTCCTTTGTCTGTGCACGTTATTCATGTTAGCCTCAGCATTCGCAAAAATGGCAATGTATATCAACGCTTACGGGCTGACGCAGAAACGTCTGTATGCCACATGGTTTATGGTATTGCTGGCTGTGATCTTCGTGTTGATTCTTCTTCGCCAATTTATGCAATTTTCTACTGCGCCTATTATTGTCACAGTCAGCACAATCCTACTGGCGGCTCTTTTTCTGATCCGCCCCGATGCGCTGATCGCAGAGTACAATTTGACCCGCTGGGAACAAGGCACACTGAAAAGCTCGGATCTCAATTCCCTTTTAGTACTTTCCGATGATAGCTATGTCGTCATTCTGCAGCACCGAGAGCAGATCGATGAATGGGAGTGGGAAACGATTGAAGGCTCCATCCGGATGCGTGTACAGCATCTGCAGGATGTTCCGGAAGACAGCTGGAACCTCTCTTCACAGCGTCTGATTGCCTTATATGAGGAACAATGCAATGCGAAAGAATAATCGAATGATTTATCTGCTGTTAAGTGTGTTGCTGTTCGCTGCCGAAATTCTCATCGGCTGCTTTGCCGATGGCTGGATTCGTTCTTATTTTGGCGATGTGCTTGTGATAGTGCTGCTGTATACGATGGTGCGCAGTGTTCTGCCGCAAATACGACATCCGGGATGTCTGCCTGTTTTGCTGCTGATGTTTGCTTTTTTGGTAGAAGGCTTGCAGGCATGGGGCTTCGTTGATCGGATGCACATCACAGCGCCGCTGTTGCGCATCCTCATTGGCACATCCTTTTCATGGATTGATATGCTCTGTTATGTGATCGGATTTCTGCCATTACTTCTCTGGGAATTGCTCCCGGTTGGAAAAAGAAAGCGTGCCAAGATATGAAAACCTTAATTCTGAATGGATCGCCGCATCCCAATGGGGATACCGCAAAGCTGCTTCATCGACTGGTGGAGCAGCTTGAGGGCGAATATCGAATATATAATGCTTATACAGCAAAGCTTTCGCCCTGCATGGACTGCCGTGCCTGCCGTAAACAGGATGGCTGTGTCATACAGGACGAAATGCAGGAGATTTATGCATATCTTACGGAATGCGACCATATACTGATCGCTTCGCCGGTCTATTTTTCTGAGCTGACCGGTAAGCTTTTGGATCTTGCAAGCCGCTTGCAGCGCTATTTCAATGCACGGGTTTATCTGGGGAAGGAACCGCTTTCCAAGCCCAAACGCGGCGCCATACTTTTGGTTGGCGGCGGTATGGGTAAGATGGAAAAGGCAGTCAATACCGCCACAATCCTGCTCCATCAGATGCAATGCCAGACCATCCTGCCGCCGGTGATCAGCGCCCATACCGATTGTGTGCCGGCAATTGAAGATCCCATTGCCTGCGAAGGCATTCGGCAAATTGCCGCATTCTTTCATGCGGCACAAGATTCACTCGGCTAAGGGCAGATCGCAGCGGAAAAGCAAGGCTGCATTTTCCGCAGTGATTCTTCCGATTTCTGTCAGAGAAACACCCTTTTCACGTGCCATCACAGCGGCTGTTTCCATCAGCATGGTACTGTCGCAGCGCTTGCCGCGATAGGGTACCGGCGCCATATAGGGACAATCTGTTTCAATCAAAAGTCGTTCCAGCGGTACTGCTTGCAGTGCCGCCAACGGCTTTTTGGCATTTTTGAAGGTAAGCACGCCCGTAAAACCAATATACAAGCCAAGATTTAATACCTCTTTTGCCGATTCCGGCGAACCGGAAAAGCAATGCATCACACCTCTGGGACGATAGCTTCGCAAAATCGGCAGCATATCTCCCATGGCGTCTCTGCAATGAAGGATCACGGGCAGATCCAACTCTCGCGCAAGATCCAGTTGTGCACAGAGCATCTTCTGCTGCGCTTCCCGATCAAAGCCTTCATAATGATAATCCAGCCCAATCTCTCCAATCGCCTTGACGCTGGGATGACTTGCCATCACTTTGAGCTGCTCCAGATAATCGGCAGGCGGCAGAGGACATTCGGGATGCACACCCACAGCATTGATCAAAAACGGAAATTGGTTCGCAAGAGCAAGCCCCTGCTGTGCCGATTCCAGATCTGAGGCAGCAAGCATACAGCGTACAATGCCCTTTTCCGGAAAGCCCGCAAGCAGCGATTCCCGATCTGCATCAAACGCCGCATCGGTATAATGTGCATGACTATCGAAGAGTATCATTTGTTCTTTCATGGATCGATCCTTTACAGAATGTTAACAGTTTATTGAAACAAACATCTTTTTTCTAAGCAAAAACTATGATATACTAAAGTCAATGATAAGAACCTCATTTGATATTTCGGCACGGAAGTGAACTTCACTCCCGTGCCTTTTTCTTTTGATGCAAACGATCAGCTCTGCGGCTTTCTGGCATTGGCAAGCATCAGCTTCACGCGGTTTTCCTGATTGACCTTCGTCGCGCCGGGATCATAATCAATTGCAGTAATATTCGCATGAGGATATGCATTTTTGATGACACGCATCATACCCTTTGCTACAATATGATTCGGCAAGCAGCCAAAGGGCTGTGTACAGATGATATTTTCTGTGCCCGATTCCGCCAGCGCTGCCATTTCCGCTGTAATCAGCCAGCCTTCGCCCATGCTCACGCCTTGGCTGATATAGCGATCTGCCAGATGACGCAATTCTTCAAAATCATGCGGCGGATCAAATACACCATGCTTTTGAATCGCATGGATCTGCTGCTTCTGCATCGCATAAATCAGCTTGTAGCCGATACCGTTGATCACGGTTTGTTTATTGCGATAGCCATAGAGCTTTCCATCCACATTGGTGCTGATTGCGCAATACATGACAAATTCCAGCAGCGAAGGAATGACAGGTTCGCATCCCTCTGACAGCAAATACTCCTCCAGATGGTTGTTGGCAAGAGGAGAATATTTGACATAGATCTCACCCACAATTCCCACACGGACTTTATTGCGCTTCGTCCGTTCAATCTTTGCAAAATCATCCAGGATCGCACGATACAGTTTTTTCGTTTTCAAATATTCATTGGTCATAAACGCTTCTTCCAGCCGATGCTGCCAGCGTTCCAATGTTTTTTCGGTCTCACCCTTTTTCAGCTCATAAGGACGGCACTGATTGGCAACCGACATTAGCAGATCACCGTAAAGCACTGCATATAAAAACTTCAAAAAGATCGGTGCAGTCAGCTGGAATCCCGATTTCGGATCCTTTTCCAAGCCTGAAAAATTCAACGAAATGACCGGCACTTGCGGAAATTGCTGCTCCAATGCCTTTCGCAGCAAATGAATATAATTGGATGCTCTGCATCCGCCGCCAGTCTGTGTGATCAGCAAAGCAGTGCGATCCGGGTGATATCGCCCCGATTTGAGCGCCTCCATAAACTGTCCGATTACCAGCAAAGCAGGGTAACAGGTATCATTATGCACATTCTTCAAGCCCTCATCCACAACCGCACGGCTTGCTGTCCGCAGCAATTCGCACCGATAGCCATACTTACGCAGCACACTGATCAGCAGTGTAAAATGCACAGGCAGCATATCAGGTACAAGAATGGTATGAGTTTGCTTCATTTCGGGGGTAAATCGAGCAGACATGGTATCAAAATCCACCTTTCAGGGGTAAAATTGCATTGTTGCACAAAATATCTGTGCGTCAGTTTTTTGCTGTAATATCCAGCACGATCGCAAAAGGAAAGCCCATTGCCATCAGCACATCCGGCTGTGCCACAGTCAGCGGAAAAGGACGCAGTGTCAGCGTTCCATCTTTACGGCGCACCTGCGCCTGAAACGGTCCGCATCGGATCTGTTCTCTCGCACAGAACTCCGCAAGGCTTGTACAAAACGCCTCAAACAGATCATTGCCCTGTGTCAGCGTATATTGATCCGACCATTTTCCGGTCAAAAAGCTTTGTTTTCGCAGCAGCTGTGTGACAGGCACATCAAAATCCCGCTGTGAAATGGCACAAAATCCGTTGATGATGATCTGTTCACCCACACGTTCATAATGTCCGCTGCGTACTTGCAGCAATGCTTCCTCTTTGATAATCTCGATATAAGTGCGTGCCAGATCTCTGCCATGCTGAAATCTACGGCTTTGAAAGTCGATCTTCTGTTCGCCGTGCTGCTTCACTTCCTGCCGCAGCTGTGTATAAAAATCCATTCAGATCCATCCTTTCTGCCGATCCTGTTTGTATTCTCGCGAACAGCGCTTTGTTCACTCTTCCATTGCCGCCACAAGACTGCGCAGGCGGATGCGTGCCGCACCCAGATTGTTGATCTCATCAATCTTGAGCTGCGTATACAGCTTTCCATGGCGCTCTAAAATGGAACGAATCTCATCACTGGTAACCGCATCAATTCCGCAGCCAAACGAAACCAGCTGCACCAACTGCATATCCGGCTGAGATGCCACATAATGAGCAGCCCGATACATTCTTGCATGATACGTCCATTG
This sequence comes from Oscillospiraceae bacterium, assembly GCA_017532085.1. Classification (GTDB taxonomy): domain Bacteria; phylum Bacillota; class Clostridia; order Oscillospirales; family Ruminococcaceae; genus Firm-04. The sequence continues at coordinate 53,158 of JAFXJT010000018.1, forward strand.
ATTCAACACCTGCAGTTTTTCATCAGTATGCGCCAGTTCTGCCACAGCATCCTCGGTGACTACCGCCATGCCGAGACCGGTGATCAGCTTGTGAATACCATGATTGATCTCTTTGTCAATATGATAAGGACGACCGGCAAGAACAATAATTTTCTTGCCTTCTGCCCGTGCCTGTGCAATGATCTCCTGTCCACGAGCCGCTACCGCATCACGATATTGCTTTTGTGCGGCATAAGCAGCATCCAGTGCAGCCTGAAGCCTGCCGCGCAGCGAATATCCTGCCAGACTGCGCTTGATGGCACGGGCAACCCCCTTGGGATAATTCAGATCCATATAGGGAGTGATAAAATTCTTTGGTGTCAGCTTCGCATTATTTGCACGAAGCAGCTCCGGATAATAAGCAACCACAGGACAGTTATAATGATTGTCACTGCCGCCCTCATCCACATTATAGCTCATGCAGGGCCAGAAAATAAAATCGACTTTCTGTTCCAGCAGATCCTCAATATGACCATGAGCAAGCTTTGCGGGATAACATACCGTATCCGAAGGAATGGTATGCTGTCCTTGATAATACACATTGCGGTCACTTTCGCGGGAAAGCACCACACGGAAGCCAAGCTGTCTGAACAGTGTTGCCCAAAATGGCATCTGCTCATAAAAGCTCAGCGCAAGCGGCAGTCCCACCACGCCCACAAATTGGGCCGAATCGGATTGACCCTTGGATTCATCCTGTACGCCGTATTGCAGAATGCTCTGATATTTATAATCATACAGCGAGGGAATGGCGGAAGAAGTGCTTTTTCCGGCACCCTTTTCGCAGCGATTACCCGAAATATACTTACTGCCATCGGAAAACCGTACAATATTCAGCGCACAATTTGCAGTGCAGCCACCGCATTTTGCGCCTGTCGAGGTATAAGAAAACTGCGTCAGTGCCTCTGCCGAGATGAGCGTACTTTGCTCCGGGATATGCTCCTTTGCATACAAAGCGGCACCGAATGCGCCCATCAGACCCGAAACAGCCGGACGAATGACCGGTCTGCCCAGCTCCATCTCAAAAGAGCGCAGCACGGCATCATTCAAGAATGTACCGCCCTGTACAACAATATTCTGCCCAAGCTCCTCTACGGATTTGGCACGGATTACCTTGTAAACTGCATTTTTGATGATAGAAGCGGAAAGTCCGGCAGAGATATCCTCAACCGTAGCACCTTCCTTCTGCGCCTGTTTCACCGAGCTGTTCATGAATACAGTACAGCGCGAGCCGAGATCCACAGGATGCTCTGCAAACAAACCCAGCTGAGAGAACTCTGCAATATCATACCCCAATGCCAGCGCAAAGCTCTGAATAAACGAGCCGCAGCCCGAAGAACAAGCTTCATTGAGCATAATGCTGTCAATGCTGTGATTGCGAATTTTGAAGCATTTGATATCCTGTCCGCCAATATCCATAATGAAATCCACATCCGGACAGAAATACGATGCTGCCTTAAAATGTGCAACGGTTTCTACAATGCCATGATCAATTCCAAGACCTGCACGAATCAGATCCTCACCGTAACCGGTTACTGCCGAAGCGCAGATATGCAGATCGGGATGCTTTTGTTCGTAGATCTTTTTGAGCTGCTTTACAATCCGATCCAATGGCTGTCCGCGGTTGGCTGCATAATGTGAATACAACAGCTCGCCGTTTTCGGTAATCAGTACAAGCTTCGTGGTGGTAGAGCCGGCATCAATACCCAGAAACGCCTTTCCTGTCGTTGTTCGCAGATCGGCAAACGGCAGATCATGCTGTTTATGCCGTGCGATAAATTCTTCATATTCTGCACGAGAAGCAAATAGCGGCTCGCTTGTGACCGTTGCAGATACCGCAACCGCATTGGAAACCTTATGAAGCGCCTCGGACAGAGTCATGCCCTCGCCGGATTGCTTTGCAAACATTGCACAGCCATATGCCACAAACACCGGTGCATTCTCCGGGAACACAGCATGTTCCTCATCCAGCTCCAATGTCCGTACAAATGCCTGGCGCAAGCCCTGCAAAAAGGAAAGCGGACCGCCTAAAAACAGTACCTTGCCTTCGATGGAACGTCCTTGTGCCAAGCCCGAAACAGTCTGATCCACAACCGCCTGAAAAATACTTGCAGCAATATCCTCTCGTCGGGCACCCTGATTCAGCAGCGGCTGAATATCCGATTTGGCAAACACACCACATCGCGAAGCAATGGGATATCGCTTTTCCGCCTTCAAAGAAAGAGCATCCAGTTCATCTGCGGTAATCCCCAACAATGTTGCCATCTGATCAATAAAGGCACCGGTGCCACCGGCACAGGAACCGTTCATACGCTGCTCTGTACCGCCGGTCAGGAACATAATCTTGGCATCCTCACCGCCCAGCTCAATCACAGCATCTGCATCGGGATAATCCTGCTTGACAGCAATAAATGCTGCGTGCACTTCCTGTACAAAGGGAATTCCTGCACTTTGGGCAAGTCCAAGACCTGCAGAACCCGTAATACAAACAGAAAACGCTGCATCTGCATAGGTTTGTACCAATGCTTCCAGTTGTTCTGTTACCGTTTCTCTCACACGGGAATAATGCCGTTGATAGCAATGAGACAGGATCTTCCCCTGCTCATCCAACACAACGGTTTTTACAGTTGTTGAGCCGACATCAATGCCAAGCGAATACTGCGGCTGATTCGTCACGACGACCTCCTTGCTGCCCGATGCCATCTGGATCCGCATCGGTGAACCAATAAACAATATATCCATGCGCTTCGGAGAGATTCTCCACAGCGTATACATATATCATTATATCATATTTTCGACAAAAAGAAAAGTCTTTTTTTCTCTTTTTGCAAAAAATCCCTTCATTTGCCAAAATGTATTAAAAACCAAACTTTTTTAATAGAAAAACGAAAGTTGTTCTTGAAATGTTCATAATTTAATGGTATATTAAATAATGGACTGTTAGTGCAGTTCGAAAAAAGAGGGGAATATTTAGGAAAAAAGGTGATTAACATGAAAAAACAAGCATTCCACCGCGGACTTTCGATATGTACCGCCGTTATGCTCATGCTTTCGGCAGCATCCATGTCCGCAATCAGCCGTCCATTGACGGCAAAAGCAGCATCCGCTGACATTTCGGATACCATGACGTGGGATACCGTGCGAATCGATGGAGGAGGATTCGTCAACGGTGTCATCTCGGGCAAAACCCAAATGTATGCACGTACCGATGTAGGCGGCGCCTATCGCTTTGATCATCAAAAGCAGGAATGGGTGCAGTTGATGAGCTTTATCAATGAAGCTGATCGAGGTTTTTTAAGTGTGGATGCCATGTGTATGGATCCCACGGATGAAAACATCATCTATCTGCTGTGCGGCAGCGCCTATTTCAGCGATGCCCGCACCTCCATTTTCAAATCCACCGATGCCGGTAAAACCTTTACCGAATATGACGTGACGGATTTGATTCAGGTTCACGGCAACGGCGATGGTCGTCATCACGGCGAATCCATTGCAATCGATCCCGATAATCCCAAGGTGCTCTATTGCGGCGGCGATGTCAGTGAAAACAATACGCCTCTGATCTGGTCGCAGGATGGCGGTAAAACCTGGAAAAGTGTAGACGGCTACAGTGAGCTGGGCTATTTCTCCAAGACCACCAAGTGGCCCACATGGACGACTCATATGGTCAGCAGCATCACTGACGGTGCATATAACACCCAAAACGGTGTTGCTTCTATTCGGATTTACGACGGCAAGGTATATGTGGCAACCTCCATCACCGGTCAGGCCAATGTGGTGGTTGCTGATGTTGGATCCGATAACTTCAAGCCGCTCAGTGCAGATCTGCCAACCAATGTATTTCCGTCCCGCATCAATCAGGATGCCGACGGCAATCTGTTGATTACTTATGTTGCAGCCCTTGCATTCGGCAACGGCTCCGGCGGTATTTACCGTTATAATATCGCTGATGGCTCTGTGGATGACATCTCCCCTGTTAGCAACAGCTTCGGTGCCTGCCTCAGCGAACCCGATGATGCCAATACGCTGATCGCTACCACCTGTGCTGTCTGGAGCGCACAGAACTGGGAAAGCGAAAATACCTGCTGGGGCGAATGGCTGTATCGTTCCAAAGATGGCGGCGAAACATGGGAAACCATCTATCCCGGCAAAATGAGCGGCATCTGGGAATGGAATGATGAAGCAGGTGAGATGCAGCAATCTCAGCTGTATGATTTCCTCCATGATGGCGGATGCAGCTGGATCTATGGCAAAGCGATTCACTGGAGCGGTGCGCTGGCACTGGATCCGAAAGATCCTTCCAGAATGTTCGTGACTTCCGGTAACGGTATGTTCCGCTGGGAAGGCATCTGGACCGATGATCCCGTTGCTACTTTCCATGCAGTCGGCATCGAAGAAGTGGTGGCATTGGATATGTGCAGCGTTCCCGGCGGCCACAGCTATTCCGCAATCGGCGATTACGACGGCTTTATTCATTCTGATGTCAACAAAAGCGGTTTGCAGTATCAGCCTAACATGGGTTCTACCGCAGCCATTGCTTACTGTCCGCAGAATCCCGACGTGATGGTGCGTGTCAGCGAAAACGAAGCAAAAGGCTACTATTCTATCGATGGAGCCAAAACCTGGAAAGAGATGAAGGTTCCAAACGGCGGCGGTAAATGTGCCATTGCCGAGCTGAAGGAAGGTTCCTATCGTTTCTTCAAATCCAGCAAGGATAATTCCAGTGTTTCCTATTCCGATGATTTTGGTGCTACATGGAACCAATGCTCCGGTCTGAAGGGTTCCAAAACCGCCTATCTGCTGGTAGAGCCTACGGATCCCTCTACAATATACGCTTATACCGCACAATATAATGAATACTGGTTCTACGATCAGACCAAATCCGAGCCCACTTTTGAAGATGCCCATTATGTCTTTATGGTCAGCAAGGATTACGGCAAGACCTTTACCGCTACGGATGTCTGTGTATATGACCAGTGCGATGTGGCAAACCGCATCGGCTATCTGGGCAAGGGTGAAATGGTAGTAGGTGCCGGTTGGCATGGTGCATATCATGTTACCGACAGCGGCGCTTCCATCGAAAAGCTCGACAGCGTATTCTACTGCAAGACCATCGGCTATGGCGCTCCCGAAAAGAAGGGCGGCTTGAATACACTGTATATGTACGGTAAGCCGGCAGAATCCGATCCCGAAGGCATTTACCGCTCTACCGATGCCGGTCAGAGCTGGGTCTGCATCAACAAGGATCACCTTTATGGCGGCACCGGCAACGGCAATTTCCTGGTCGGTGATATGACGACATTCGGCAAGATCTATATGTCTACAGTTGGTGCCGGTATCGTATACGGTCAGATCGGCAGTGCTTCCGATATTACACCCGATCCTGATCCCGATCCCGATCCGAATCCGGATCCTGACACCATCTGGGGTGATGCTGACTGTGACGGCACCGTCAAAATCAATGACGTAGTGCTGCTGAACCGTGTGATTGGTGAAGATCCTCAAGCCAAAATCACCACACAGGGTATGGCAAATTCCAAGGTGACCGGCAATGCCTCCGTGGCAGCAACAGATGCAAGCAAGATCCTGCAATATCTTGCCGGTATTATCACCGCCAAAGAACTGGCTCCATAATCTCTTGGAGTCAACATACAAAACAGTCTCTGTACCTTCTTAGGTGCAGAGACTTTTTTGGGCGATAGATGCATCAATCTCCACAAAAACCGTTGACAATTGCACTGCGATGTGTTAAAATTAAACTATTACGATAGAAAGGAAGTGTCACGGTATTATGGCACAAAGAATCATACTCAACGGAACCTCTTATCATGGCGCAGGCGCTGTTGCCGAGCTGATCACAGAAATCAAAAGCAGAGGCTTTCAGAAAGCATTCGTTTGCTCAGATCCCGATCTGATCCGTTTCGGTGTAACCGCTAAAGTTACGGATCTGTTGGATCAAAATCAGCTTGCTTATGCAGTGTATTCCGACATCAAGCCCAATCCTACGATTCGGAATGTACAAAACGGTGTTGCAGCATTCCGTACTTCCGATGCAGATTATATCATTGCTGTAGGCGGCGGCTCCTCTATGGATACCGCCAAAGCCATCGGCATTATCATCACCAATCCCGAATTCGAGGATGTACGCAGTCTTGAAGGCGTTGCTCCCACCAAAAATCCCTGCGTACCCATTCTGGCTGTCCCCACCACAGCCGGCACTGCTGCCGAGGTCACCATCAACTATGTGATCACCGATGAAGACAAGGATCGCAAGATGGTTTGTGTAGATCCCCACGATATCCCCATCGTTGCGTTTGTGGATCCCGATATGATGAGCACCATGCCCGCTTCTCTGACCGCCGCTACCGGTATGGATGCACTCACACATGCCATTGAAGGATTTACCACAAAGGCTGCGTGGACTATGACCGATATGTTCCATCTCAAGGCAATTGAAATCATTGCAGCTTCTCTGCGAGGTGCAGTTGCCAATACGCCGCAAGGCCGTGAGGGTATGGCGCTTGGTCAATATATCGCAGGCATGGGATTCTCAAACGTCGGTCTGGGTATTGTACATTCCATGGCTCATCCTTTGGGCGCTGTATATGATACACCTCATGGTGTCGCAAATGCGATTATTCTGCCTACTGTCATGGAATATAATGCTGAGGCAACCGGTGATAAATATCGCTATATTGCTGCCGCCATGGGTGTACAGGGTACAGAATCCATGAGTGTTGAGGAATACCGCAAGGCCGCTGTGGATGCTGTCAAACAGCTTTCTCAGGATGTGGGAATTCCCGCTGATCTTAAGGAAATCGTGAAGGAAGAGGATCTGCGGTTCCTTGCTGAATCCGCTTATGCAGATGCCTGTCGTCCCGGCAATCCCAAAGACACTTCTGTGGAAGAAATCGAAGCACTGTATCGTGCTCTGTTATAAAGCAAAATGAAGCCTGAGAAGAAGGATATTCTTCTCAGGCTTTCTGTTTGTATCCACAAACAATCGCAGCGGATGCCACTGCAGTTTGAATGGCATCCGCTGCATCTTTCATACATTGTTCAGAGCCGAAGTGTAAATGTGCTCTGCTCCTCGTTCCATTGAATGCCTGCAAACGGATCATCCTCAGGCGTTCCGGGCTGCTCAGTGGTGTCAACAGCGGCGGCTGCTGTTTCGGCAGGCGGCGCAGATGTAGGCTTTTCAGCCGGCTTTTCAGCCGACTTTTCAGCCGGCTTTGCAGCTTTGGGTGCAGGCGGCTCATCCGGCAGATCCGGAAGATCATCCAGCAGACTGGCACGCATTCTGGCTTTCCGCTCTTCGGGTGTCTCACGCATACGCTGCTTGCGTTCGCGATCTTCCGGCAAATCCGGGAGATCATCCAGCAGGCTGGCACGCCGACGTGCCTTTGCCTCCTCGGGAGACAACTCCTTCTTTTCCGCCTTTTCCTTGACTTTTTTCTGCTTTTTAGGCTTTTCTTTTGCCTTGGCAGGCGAAGCGGCTGCCGATTCTTTTTCCTCAGAAAGCTGCGGTAATTTGGCATCCGGATTGACAGGAACAGACTTCTTACGTGCTTCTTCCAGCTCACGCTTAATACGCTCTGCGTAATTCAGCTCCTCATCCTCATCAAAGGTGCGATACTTTCTGCCCAAAGCAGGTGCAGCGGGCGTTTCTTCGGCTTGCACTGCTGTGGTATGCTTCTCATCAGCTGGCGCAGACAGCTCCGGCTCGATTCTGGGCTGCTTTGCCTTCTTTTCTGTGGCCTTAGGCACAGAAACAGGCTCTGCAGCAGCTTTCGCACGAGAAGCGGCTTTCTCTTTTGCCTGTACCGACGGTTCCTCCATCACAGGTTCCGGTACGGATACAGGTGCAGTATCTGCCTTGACAGGCTTAGGCGCAGGTGCAGGTGCCACATCTGCCTCTGCAGACTTTGGCACAGATACCGACACAGCTTGAGGCTTCTTAGCAGCAGCATCCGATGCGGAATGCACCGCTGCAGAAGGCGGTTCTACATGCCAAGGTGCTGCCACCGGTCTCGATGCAGATGGCTCGGCTGTTGTTGTCTGTGCAGCGATCGGCTGAGATGCCGCAGGAGACGATGCACGGAACAAGAAATCCGGATCCGAATTTGCAGCCGGCGCTCTTTCTGCAACACGCTGCGGGACAGGCGGAGCCTGCCGCTGCTGCTGTTTCGGTTCTTCAAAGGTAGATTCCAAATTGGGCGTAAGTTTGACAAACTGCATCTGCATATTATGCTGCTTCGCATAACGCTCGGCAAAGGTGCCCTCTTCCGCATGCAGCCGGAAACGAGGACAATCGGTAAACGCATTTTCTCCGATCTCTGTCACAGATGCAGGAATCGCAATATCTGTCAAATTGGCGCAATGGCTGAAGGCAGAATGTCCGATTCGGGTCACGCCTTCGGGAATGATGATTTTCTGGATACCGGAATGATAAAACGCTTCGTTGCTGATTTCCGTCAGCGTAGAAGGAAGCTGTACAGTTTTCAAGGCACCGCAGCTGCTGAACATGGCATGACCGATTTGTGTAATTCCATCATGGAGCTTTACGGTATGCAATGCGGAACAGCCATGGAACACATATCCCTCTACCTTACGAATGGTACCGGGCAATTCGGCATATTCCAACTGTTCGCAATATGAAAATGCGCCATGCTGAATACGGGAAAGCCCATCGGGCAGACGAACCGTGCGCAGCGGAAGCTGTGCAAATGCAGCCGAACCGATACAACGCACACCAATCGGCACATCCACCTCAGGCTGCGTCGTATTGGCATGCAGCAGGATGTTGGCACCCACAATCGTAAACGGCTCATTTCTGCGGCTGAGCCAAGGTGTATAGGCGAAAGCATCCACACCGATTTCGGTAACCGTAGAAGGAATTGAAACATCTGTGAGCACGCCGCAATTTGCAAACGCATTATCACCGATGCTGATGACGCCCTCCGGGATCACCGCATTTCGCAGGCCACCGCGTTCAAAGGCGCGTGGGCCAATGCGGCGCACACCAATCGGAATGGGACTATATCCATCGGCACGAATCAAAAATCGTCCGACAATATAATGGCCGGCAGTCATGCGGAACAAAGGTGTATCCGCAAACGCATTGCCGGAAATTTCCAGCACGCTGTCGGGGATATACGCCTCGCAAAGACTGCTGCAATTACGGAAAGCATTCTGCTGAATATACTTAGGGCCATCGGGAATGACAATGGTACGCATAGAAGAACAACCACAGCATACACCATCACTGATGGATTCCAGACGGGAAGAAAACCGCAGCTCTGTCAGAGACATACAATCCCGAAGCGCCTCGTTCTCCATAATCTTCAAGGTATCGGGCATATAAAACCGACGCATTGCGGTACAGCCCTGGAATGCGTTTTTCGCAACCACTTCAATGCCCTGGGGCAAAATCACCTCCAGCAGCGGACATTCACGGAATGCAAATCGGCCGATCCGACGCAATGTGCTGGGAAGATAAATCCGCTGGAGACTGCGGCAGCCATTAAAGGCATAGCTGCCGATTTCCACAACACCTTCCGGAATGACAACGGAAACCAATTGTTTATTCTGTTCAAAGGCATGGTTGCCGATGCGAATAACGCCCTGCGGCACCATAATATCACGCACATTATACTCCTGCGTATATTTGCGGAGCACACCATATTCAATATAAAATGCAGGATTACAACCACGCAGCAATGTTGCCTCTTTTTCGGTATAGCACATAATGCCGTGCTCGATGGCAAACTGATGCGCCACGCTGCCGGTGCAGGTTGTGATGGTCTTGAGATGATGCTCGGTGCCAAAGGCATAGGGATGCAGCTTTGTCACAGAGGGCGGAATGATGACACATTTCAATTCGGAACAATCCGCAAACGCATCCTCACAGATCTCAGTAACGGTTTCGGGAATATAAATCTGTGTCAAAGAGGTGCAGCAAGCAAATGCCTCTCTTCCGATGGTGCGCAGACCCGGCGAAAGCTTCACCGAAGTCAACCCCGTGCAGGCATAGAACGCCCTTGTATCGATATGCTGCACACTGGCCGGCACTTCAATCTCCTGCAAACGGGAACAGCCGGAGCAGGTGCCTCGCGCAATGGTTTCCAACTGAGAAGAAAACGTCAGTTGTTTCAAACCCGTGCAGTTGCAGAATGCCCACATACCAACACTGTCGCAGGTATCGGGAATGGCAACAGACGAAAGCACATGGCAGCCATCGAATGCATTGGGGCCAATCTGCCGCAAACCGGGTACCAACTCGATATTCTCCAGCTCAGCACAGAGCGCAAAGGCTTTTTCGCCAATCGTGAGCACAGAGGAGGACAATGCAACGCCGTTGACTTCGGTCATGGTAAAGGCTTCATCTGCAATCTCGGTTACATTTTTCGGTATTGAAAGCGTTTCTCCTTTTTTGCGGATACCAAGCCGCTCCAAGGTACCGGCTTCCTCATATTTCAGCAAAACGCCGTTTTTAATTTTAAACCCCATTGTTTGCGCCTCCTGAAAGTTGATCGATTTTGTTTTACAAATTACTCTGCCATCTTAACAATTATAACATACATTTCCATGAAATTCAAGGGGTTGCACCTAGTGCATTCGTAGAATTATCGCTCTCCCTTTTGTGCACATTGCACACAAATAGATTCGCTATAGGAAAAATCATAAACAAGATAGAGGAAAACATCCATGAAAAAGGCGTCCTCTGTTACAAGAGAACGCCTTTCTTGATACAAAACCGGGAATTACTCAGCCTGAGAGTTATACTCGTTGAGATATGCATCCACAGCAGAGTAGATGGCAGAAAGAGATTCCGACCACTTTGCAATGCCCTTGGAAGCGGAACGAACACCATTCTCGTTGTTATCCAACAGCGTCGTTACGTCAGCAGAAACAGCGGTGTAGAAATCATAGTGGGGGTTTGCTCTTGCGAGCTCATGGCACTTACCCAGCATCTCAACCATTTCCTCGGTCCAGCCGTAATCGGTATAAAGCTGCTCGGAAGCCAGAGCCTCTGCACGCTCATTGGTAATGGTCACACGCTTGCAGTCTGCAAACTTTGCAACGCCCTCGGGGTTCTGACCGCCCTTAACCATTACATAGCCATCCAGACCGCAGGGAACATAATATTCATCTGCATTGGGATCCTTCGGCATCGGAACAAACATAACATCCTCACCAAACACCTCAGACCACTGTGCCTTTTCGCTGTAAAGCTTCCAGCCGCCTGCAGGGAGGAACAAGGTTTTGCCTTCACCGATGTACTGCGGCATTTCAGTCCAGCCGTAATCACCGACACCAATTGCAACGCAGTTGGTGGTACCCAGCTCATACATCCAATCCTGCATACGGGCAATGGCAGGATCCTTCAGATTGTTGACCAGCTTGCCGGATGCATCCATACTGATGTAAGGCACGCCGCAGGTCGCAGACAGACCGGCCTCGAACCACCAGCCGTCAATACCGTACTGACCGTTCTCGGGATCAACAAACTGCTGCAGCATCTCCTGGAAGGTTTTCCAAGTCCATTCACCCTTCTCCAGCAGCTCAGCGGGATCATCCAGACCATTTTCCTCAATGGTGGTACGGTTATAAATGACCAGACAGTTGTCGCCGGTAACAGCATTGACAATCACATAATGCTTGCCGTTCCAGACAAACTGATCCATGGTATCCTTCATATCAGACCAAAGATCGCTTTCGAAATCAATATAGTCATCAATGGGAATAAACATATCCTTGATAGCACCCTTGGGGAATGCATCCAGATCACTTGCGGGATAAAAATCAATTCCTTCGCCGCCATTGATTGCATTGGCAAGAGAATCATAACGAGTATTCCATTCCACAGGGTGATATTCCACCACACCGCCGTAACGGGACTGGAAAATTGCAAGCTCAATAGGCACGTTTTTACCGGAAGCGTCAGGGTTAATATCCCAGTTGGCCATCCATTTGATTGTTTTGTTTTCCAATTCACCGGTCAGACGTGCGTCTTCGGCAGCGATCTCGGCAACCTCAGCGGCAGTAGCGGAGTCAAGAGACTTATAGCTGGATTCTTCTTTGTCACATCCAAACATGGTAAAGGACATGCTGGTCAGCAGCAAAGCCGCAATTGCCATTCTTGTCTTTTTCATTCGTAATTTCCTCCTAAAATAATCCTCCAAATCAAATGCGTTGTATCTGCGCAAAGTGCGCAAGATGACAAATACACAGTTTCATTATACCAAAATCGTCCTCTATTGTCAATGGACAAAACGCTAAATTGCATTGAGAAAATTGAAAATTTCTTGTGATGTTAACTAAAAAGAAAGCGACGAAACGCTTTTCTATCGTAAAAACCTACGGCGCATCCGAAGATGCGCCGTTATTCCAAAGCGATCGCAGAACAGCTCCCCGACCGGAAGCTGTTCTGCGGACAAAACAAACACTGCCTTGACAGCTCTGCATTGTCACTCCCGACCGTTCCGGAGCATTCTGATGCCGCTTGCTAGTAGTATATGTGAAAGAATGTGAAATGCAACAGGTAAATATTAGTGTTCATTTTCCGGCTTTTATCCTAAAGATTCCACATCCTCAAAGCACATTTGCGGATGCAGCGCCAGATTCAGGCTGTCAGCAATGAGCTTGGCCGCATTCCGGATCAACCGATCAATATCACGGGGTGTCACCATCATATTGGGAAACATCCCGTGATGCATGGAAGCATCCGGCGCATAGCTGCGTACAATCGTATGCATATCCACAACTGTAGGCACACCCACAGCGATCACCGGAATGCCCAGTGTTTTTTCGCTCAGCTCTTTGCGTTTGTTCTGCACGCCGCTGCCCGGAGAAATGCCGGCATCCGCAATCTGAATGGTTGTTCCCAGACGTTTCAGATCCGAACAGGCCAAGGCATCCACTGCTATGACAGCGCTTGGCGTCACAGCATCCTTCAGTGCGGCAATCAGCTCTGCCGTTTCAATACCGGTTTGTCCCAGCACGCCGTTTGCCAATACGCTCACCGGCCGCAGCTGATGCAGAAAAGCCAGTTCGGGATCCTCATCCTGCAATTCGCTCCGCAGATGCCGTGTCGCAAGGATTTTGCCGGCAACCAGAGGTCCCAGCGCATCGGGCGTAATCTCTTGATTCCCAAGTCCCGCCACAAGAATATCCCCTTGCGGCAAAAACTGCTGCAGCTCTTGTGCAAGCTCCTCGACCTGCGCCCGATAGGCATCGGAAAAATGGCTGAGCTGTTCGCATTCCAATGTCACATAACGGCCCTTCCCCCGCCCGATCGGCTTGCCATCCTCATCGTTTGCAATGCGGATCTCGGTGATGTGAAAGGCCTTGCCTCTTTGCTCCATCCGAATGCCGCCGGTTTGTGAAAGACCTGCCGCTTGTTCCAATGCAAGATCCGTTCGGTTCTGCATCATCCATCGCCTCCTGATTGCGAAAATTGCGCACTGCTTGTGCAAAACGCCGAAAATTCATGCGGAAAATTTGAAAATATTCCTCTTTTGCCTATTGCATTTTCTTTGGAAAAATGGTAGAATATTATTTGGTTTTGCAGCATAGCCATGTATACGGTCCCCACCCGTAGCTGGCGGTCGGCCCCGCCATAACCGACTCGCTCATACTGTATGCCGCTTTTCCGAAATTATACTGCTGTATTACATCGAATACCGCAGTGCCTCAAACTTTGTACAGCCGTTTGCAATCAGCGTCGGCTGTGGCATTGGTTGTACATGATTTGATGATTTTAGAAAGTTCGAGAAAAGGAGTTTCAAACAATGGCAAACGCTAAAGTGAATGCGCCCAAGAAGCGCCCCACCCCTGAGAAGAGAGATAGAATCAACGCTGCTCGCGCTGCACGGAATCGTGCAAACCGTTCTGCTCTGAAAACCGCAATCAAGAAGGCTGCCAATGCCTGCTATGTTGGCGGTGCTGATACAACTGCAGCTGTTCGTTACGCTATCAAGCGTGTTGATCAGGCTTGCGCAAAGGGTCTGCTGCACAAGAACTGTGCTGCCAGAAAGAAGTCTCAGCTCATGAAGATGCTGAACAACGCAAAGTAATCAGCTGCGCATCACAAAAATAAACAGAAAACTGCCATAGATCCAATGATCTATGGCAGTTTTTTATTTCTGCATATTTGTCAGCCAAACAGAAGGCTTCATTGTGTTTTGTCTGTTTGATAGATCCCATTCATGCAAGCGTTCTGCGCTGCACCTGCATATTTTGAACAGCTTCGGACAGGATAGAAAAAAACAAACGGAGGTGTTCTCATGCTCAACGGCGTCCTGCGAGCAGCAGTACTGTATCCTCTGGTCATTTTTGCTGTACGGTTTATGGGAAAACGACAAATCGGTGAGCTGCAGCCTACAGAGCTTGTGATTACGATCCTTGTTTCCAACATTGCTACATTGCCGGTGGAAGATCAGAATCTGCCCTTGTTGATGGGAATCCTGCCGGTGCTGGTACTGATCTGTTTTGAGGTATTGATGTCGGGGGCAGCATTGCGCTGGAGGCCCCTGCGCCGATTGGTTTCCGGCAGTCCGATTATTATTATCCGCAACGGAACCATTGATCAGCAAGTCATGCGTGCTCTGCGATTTTCTTTGGATGATCTGATGACTGCCCTGCGCAGCGGCGGCGTATTCGATCTCACTGAGGTGCAGATGGCTGTGGTGGAGACCAACGGTACTGTTTCCATTTATCAGAAAACAGAATATCAATCGGTTGCCAAAGGCGATCTATCCAAGGAATTCACTGAAGATTCCCCACCGGAAGTGCTCATTGCCGATGGCAACATCAGTCCCGAAGGATTGCAGGCGGCTGGATATACACAAAAGGATCTGCAAAAGCTTCTGAAGAAGCATCAAGTCGAAGCCGAGCAGGTCTTTTTGCTGACAGTCAAGCAAAACGGTTTGCATTGCCTTGTGCGAAAGGAGAACAGCCAATGAAGCACTCTGCCTTTACCAGAGTCCATGCCAGCTTATTGATTCTGTCGGGCATCATCATCCTGCTGCTGGCAGGAATGCGGATCGTATCCTATCACTGCCAAACCTTGCAGCAGCAGCTTGCAGTCATCAGCGAGGCCGCTTCACAAGAGGATATGGCAGCCGCAGAAACCTCACTGGAAGCCTTCCATATCCAATGGAACCAAAGCTATCCATGGCTCATGCTGTTTGTGCCGAGACAATCTGTGATCGATCTGAACACATCCATCGCAAAGCTCCTGCCGCTTGCGCAAGCAAACAGCGAGGAGCTTTGTGCGGAATGTCATGCCATTTCAGCATTGTTAGAATTTCTGAAGCCGTAATCTCAGCACGCCCCCAAGGCAAGAATTTGCTCTGCGCAGCGAATGCCATCCACAGCAGCGGAAACAATCCCGCCGGCATAGCCTGCACCTTCTCCGCATGGATATAGGCCATGCAGCCCGATGGATTCCAGCGTTTCGGGATGTCTTAGGATTCGGACCGGCGAAGAACTGCGTGTCTCAGGCGCAGTCAACACTGCATCCGGCTGATAAAAGCCATGAAGCTGCCGATCCAGTAAAGGCAACGCCTGCCGCAGCGCATCGCAGATGAATGCAGGCAGCGTCTGCTCCAAATCGCAAAATTGTGTACCCAGCGGATAGGTCGGCTGGATTCTGCCAAAGCCGGTGGAGCGTCTGCCCTGCACCAGATCCTCTGCCAGAATGACCGGTGCCGCACCGCTTTTGCCGGCAGCCGCAAAGGCCGCCTGTTCTATGCTTCGCTGCAAGGCAACGCCGGCTAAAGGTGCACTGCTGCCAAAATCAGCAGGTGTAATTCCCACCAGCAGTGCGCTGTTGGCATTGCGCCCATCACGGGCAAAGACACTCATGCCATTGGTCACAACCGTATCCGGCTCGGAAGCGCCGGCTTGTACTGTGCCGCCGGGACACATACAGAAAGAATATACGCCTCTGCCATCCGGCAAGTGAACAGCCAGCTTATAGCTTGCAGCGCCCAATGCAGGATGTCCTGCCGCTTTGCCATAACACATACGATCAATATCCTGCTGCAAATGCTCCACTCGCACGCCAAGAGAAAACGCCTTTTGTGCCAGAGGCAATCCACATTGCTCCAATGTTTCAAACAGATCTCTTGCACTGTGACCCGCCGCAAGAATGAGATGATCTGTCCGAAGCGTATTCACCACACCATCTTGCAGATATTCCACGCCATACAATGCACCATCGCTTTGCTGATATCGCAAAAATCTGGCGCCAAATCGCACTTCACCGCCAAGAGACTCAATTTTTTTGCGCAAAGTGGGAATGCAGACAGCAAGTCGATCCGTTCCGATATGCGGCTTTGCGTTCCACAGGATCTCTTCCGGTGCACCGCAATCCACGAAGGTTTCCAGCACCTGACGAATCCGTGGATCCTTTGTGCCCGTATTGAGCTTTCCATCCGAAAAAGTACCTGCACCGCCTTCCCCGAATTGCAGATTGCATTCAGGATCCAGCTTACCCGTCTGGTGATATTGCTTTAAGATCGCAGTACGCTTTTCCACGGATTGTCCCCGCTCCAACAAAATCGGAGCAGTGCCTGCCTGCGCCAGAACCCATGCAGCAAACAATCCGGCAGGACCGCAGCCTACAATGATCGGGCGATGCGGCAGTGATGCTTTTCGGTATTGCGGGATACGATAGGGTTGGACTCTTGTGATATTCCGATCCGCATGATGCCTTTTCAGATTCTCATAAACAGCAGATTCCTTATCCGCCACAACATCCACAGTAGCGATGAAATGTACCGTTTTGCGCGCATCCACCGCACGGCGAAACAGTGATACGTGCTGCAATGCAGCAGCCGGAAGCCGCAATGCCTTGGCAGCAGCGGCAACCAAATCAGCTTGCGTATAGGAAAGAGGCAGCGAAAGATTGGTGATGCGCAGCATAGCCACAGTCCTCCTTGGAAAACAACAGGCTGCAGAAATCTAGTTTTGCAGCCTGTTGGAGATATTATGTTTCCTTGACAAAATACAACTGATTCGTCAAATCGTTCAAAACGAGCTGCTCATTCACAACGCTTGCAGCAATCGATTGTCCATCCACAGTAAACACAGCATTGCCGTTCTGCTCTGACCAGATTCCGGTCATGGGCTCTGCACTGGCAGAGGAACGCACAAACAGAGTACCCTCTGCACTCACTGTGATCTGAAAGAACAGCGCCATACCCAATTGTGCTTCCAGATCGGCCACAGAATACGTTACGCCATCCAGCACAACAACGGTACAATTCCAGATGCCCACATACTTTTGCGCATTGCCGCTATCGGAAGACGATGTGGTAGTGGTCAATGCCGTTGCATGTGTCGTACTTGCCGTTTGATTTGCGGTAGTAGAAGCCGCCGTCGTTGTGGTAACAGCCTCGGTTGTGACAACAGTGGTTGTCGTGATGGTGGTTGCGGAGGTTGCAGCAGCAGTGGTGGTGGTTGTGGTGGTCACAACCGGCTTGGTGGTTGTTGCGGTGGTGGTTGTTGCAGTGGTTTCTGATGTGATAATGCTGCTTTCAATGGATTGCTGCGGCTTGGAAGAATCCTGATTGCGATTGCATCCCATCAGTATACATGCTGCCGCAAGACAAATGGCACAAAGACGGAATCCTTGCTTCGTTCGTTTCATAACAATACCGTTCCCTTTCCATTAGCAGAGGCAGAGAGGATACTCCGCCTTTGCTTTGCTGCATCTCACTGTTTTATATGGATTCACTGATCTTCAGCGTATTTGACCAGTGCCTGTACAATATCGGGATACATGAATTTCGCAGTTGTACGATACAGCAGGCCGAAATTTTCACCGTTTCCGCTGAAAGCATTGTTATCCCACCAGCAGCAGGAGATGCCTCTGGCACGAGCAGCAGCCACATAATATGCCGAGAATTGTACGCGCTGTTCCAGATTATCCTTATTCAGTGCGCCGAATTCTCCAATGACTACCGGAATGCCATTTGCGATAAACTTTCCATACAGCCGATCCATAAAATTGCCGATTTCGCTGCAGCTTACGGCATCATCCACAGAGAACTCCTTGGTGCCGGCTTTGTTCAATGCAAAATTATAGGGCGTATAGGCATGAACGGAAACAATGATCTTGTTGACATTTTCTGCAGTATCCGTCGGCAGCACAAACAGATCGGTACAAGCACCGTCTGCAGAGGCACAATAACCGGGGCACATCAGATAACGCTGCGTATTCAAGCCGCCTGCACCGCGCACCGTATCCACAAACAACTGATTCAGTATATTGATACAGTTGGCAGCATCTTTGCACTCTGCGCTGTTGGGATCCAGCCACCATTCATACTTTGTACCCACAAGACGAGGCTCATTCAAAGATTCCAGAATCAACCGGGAATCATACTCCTTGAAGGTTTCTGCCATTTGTGTCCAGACAGAAGTCAGATAGCGCTTCGAGCTTTCCAGATGGGCACTATCAGGATAATAATATGCCTCAGCCACATCATGGTGTGTATTGAGAATCACATACAGATCACATGCCAACGCCCAATCCACAACTTCCTTCACACGAGCCATCCATGCGTCAGAGATCTTAAAATTCTCATCCACATGATTATGCCACGACACCGGAATACGAATGGTATTGAAGCCTGCTGCCTTGATGGCTGCAAAATGTTCGATTCGGGTCATCTGACCACACCAAGCCTTTTCGTAATCCATTTCATTGGAAAGATGATTGCAATCGCTGGCATCGAAGGTGTTGCCCAGATTCCATCCAAGCTTCATATCCTCAACAAACTTGAGGGCATCATTTTCCGGCACTGCATATTGATCCATTTCCAATTTGGGAATCATTGTGCTCTCCGCCCCCAGAATCTGATCAGGATAGGAAAATTCAGGAATTGAAATGACATTCTCGGATGATTCTGTACCTTTGGTACAAGCGGTGCCGCCTGCAAGCATTATGGCAGCAGAACATAACAATGCAAATAGTTTTTTCAAAATAAAGATCCTCCTTTTTCACATCGGTTACTCTGGATAGTATACCACGAAACGGATCAAATGTCAATGCGAAGCTTTCATGGCACAGTATGCATGGCGTATCATTGGCCGTATTACTTTTTTTTCTGTTTATCATATGATTTTCACATTTATGATTATAATAAAATCAAAGGCAGTGCAGCAGACCTCTTACAAACTGCGGCAACTGCATAAAACCATAGAAAGAGGTGCATGACTATGTTCCATGACAACGAACATGATAATCTGCAGGAGCCGATTCATAACCCTTATGAACAACAGCCTACCGCATCGGGCAGCTATTACTCTCCTCGTTCCGGAGATGCTGTGCCGCCGGTTGCCGAACACGATCCTGCCTCTGTCACACCGAAACGATCCTCCCTCAAAGTGGTGAAGGCTTTGGGTATTTTTGCCGGCATTGCATTTTTATCCTTTGCTTCCATTCAGTGTTATCAGTTTGCAGTGGAGAATGCTTCTCTGAAAAAATTCTTCGGCAAAGAGGAAAGCGTTGCAGGTAGCACTGAAACAACAGAATCCAACGGTAAAAAAGAAAACGAAGACAAAGTGGATCATTCAGGAACTGCCAAGCCCAATGAAAATCAGACAGATTCTGTCATCACCCAAGACTGGATTGAACTTGCTGCCAGAAAGGATGCACTGAGTATTCCCGATATTGTAGACAAAGTGACACCTTCCACTGTCGGTGTTTCCTCCACTTTTGTCTGGGAAGAACGCTATAATGATATGTGGGGCTTTGGTTCGCCTTCCACCTATGAACGCAGTGCTCCCGCAACCGGCACCGGCATCATTATGAGTACAGAAGGATATGTGCTGACCAATGCACATGTCATTTTCGATGAACAGTACGGCGGTGCTGCAAAGGAAATCCAGATTGTTCTCAATGAGGACTATTATGAGGGAGAAACACAAATTGCCGCTACAATCGTAGGCTATGATACCGAAGAAGATATTGCTGTGCTGAAGATGAATACCAACCAGCAGCTCAAGGCTGCGGAATTCGGTGACAGCGATGCGCTGCGTGTCGGTGAATTGGTTATTGCCATCGGCAATCCGCTGGGACTTGATTTGTTCGGTTCCGTCACCACGGGAATTGTTTCGGCATTGGATCGTGAAGTCACCATCAACGAAGTTACCATGTCACTGATCCAGACGGATACTGCTATCAACTCCGGTAACTCCGGCGGTCCCTTGATCAACAGCTATGGACAGGTAATCGGCATCAATTCCCTTAAAATGCACAGCAGCTATTCCGAAACTACCATAGAAGGTTTGGGCTTTGCGATTCCTATGGCGCATGCCAAAAAGGTAGTCGATGATCTGATCAACTACGGCTATGTCCGCGGAAAGCCCGTGATCGGTATTACCGGCCGTGATGTCTCCGAGGCAATTTCTCAGGCATATGGTCTGCCGATGGGCGTATATGTCACAGAGCTTACCGATGGCGGTGCAGCTGCACTGGCAGGAGTCAAAGTAGGCGATATTATTATTGCGGTCAATGGTGAAAGCGTTTCCAATTACGATGAACTGAATGCCGCAAAGAATGCTTTTAAGGCAGGCGATACCATTACCATTACGGTAGTACGCAATGGTCAGGATCACGATTGCCGGCTGACTCTGCAGGAGAAAAAACCCGAACTTGCACAATAAAACAGCACGGATTGATCGCTTTGCATATCCTACAAAAAAACACCGCCTATGTTTGACATAGGCGGTGTTTGCTGTAGAAGTAGAAATTGATTGCAGAACAGCTCCAATCAAGAAACAAATCCGGAAAGCGGCAAGCCCAGACCCTTAATGCCATCCGCAACGATCTTTGCCACAACATTGGCACCGGTTTCGGTGAAATGTGTAAAGTCCGTGCCGCCGGCGGTGGTGGAGCCCATATAATAGCTGCGAACCGTATTATATGCTGTTTGATTGAACTGTGTGGTCATTGCCTGACCCAGATCAAAATAAGGAATCTGATATTTGGCAGCCAGCATCTTGCAAGCGGAATCGATGTTGCGATAACCGACGCCAAAGGGCTGCGACTGATTCTTAATGGACAGTGTGGGGCTCATAAGAATCGGTGTTGCACCTTTCTCCAATGCACCCTTGATATAGAATGTCATGTAATATTCAAACGATCCGGCCGCAGGATTATCCACATTGCCGCACACCGGAGCATAGCGCTCAGGCTGAGAAGATGCGCCATCGTTGATGCCGAAATCTACCAGCAGATAGTCACCTGCTTTGATGGTATCCAAAATGGTTGTCAATCTGCCGTTATCATAAAAGCTCTTGGAACTGCGACCTGCAATGGAATGATTGGAAACGGTGACATTGCTGTTGAAATAGTTGCCGAGATAATAACCCCAGCCCTGCTGCGGAGCATAGGACTCCCGGTAGGATTGGGCAGTAGAATCGCTGGCAATATACACAACAGGATTGTCAGAAGGTGTCCCGCTGGGACCGCCGCTCTGGTTGGGATCGTATGGCTCAGCAATGGGCTCATCGGTAAAGGTCAACCGCAGGAAGTCCACATTCGGACCGCCTTCCGCAGTATGAGAAACAAGGGAAATGGTATTATAGCCTGCTGTCAGCGGCAAAACCAATGCACGTTCCTCCCATGTTGTCCATGCAGAGGTGGTAAGGAAGCTTTGCAGCCAGACATCGCTCTGTCCGCCAACGGAAATCATCATTTGGCGGTCATTTGCAGAGCCATTCGCAATATTAAATGTGCAAAGGTAATTGCCGGCCTGCGGAACCTTGACCGTAAAGGTCATTGCACTGCCCACCATATTATTCAGGTTGAGATATGCTTCACCGGTAAAGCCTGCATTGGTATTCTCATACCAGCCCTCAATATAAGCCGCATCAATGGCATAATACTTGCGGTCGCTGAATGTGACCTGCTCACCCATAAGCTGCTTGATGAGAAGCACTGCATCACTGATCAGAACGGTTTCATCACCGTTCAGATCGGAAGCAAGCTCCGCAGCGGAATCCGTAAAGCCGGATAACATACCACGCTTCATGAGGCTGATATCCGTTGCGGTGATCTGACCGTCATCATTCAAATCGCCCTGGAGATACACTGCATCATAGGTATTCTGATGCACTTCCACCAAACGCCATTTCTGACAGTCGTGTCCGTTGCTCTCCCATTCGTTGACATTCGCACCTTCGGTGGTCAGCGCAGAACCGACTTCGACGCAGCTGGTACCATCGGAAACACGAGTACGAATCGTATAAATATTGTCTCCGGCGCCCATCAGCTTGAATTGCTGCGCAGTGCTGCCGCTGTCGGAATAAATACCGATATTGGTTCCGTTGGCAGCCTTTCCTTCATATACATCCAAAAGATAGGTGTTACCGTCCTCCAGCATGGAATAGAGACGATAATACCCGTCATCGGCGCTCATCATCTTCCAAAGATTCTTGCCCACCGGTGCGGAATCCTTGCTCTGACAGACATTGGTGCCGGCAGCAGCCACGCCGTCCTCTACGGTCAGATACAGACCGCTGTTCACATTCTGAAGCATATAAACGCTGCCATCTTCAAACTCAGCGCCGCCGGGTGTCACAGAGCCATCCATCTGCGAAACAATCATTTCTGCCAGAACCGTTGCACCGGAACGATTGGGATGCAGCGAATCTCCGCTCATATATAATGCAGTGGTTGCACTGGCACCAATCTTAAGACAGTGATTTTGCCACAGATTGAACAGGTCAATCACCTGCAGATTCAGTTCAGAGCCGATGCGATCCAAAGTACCGCCGAACCAGCGGCCGGTCAGCAGCGGATTGCGGGAACAATCGCCATCTCTGCCTTGCTGCTTCACAAGAATGACCTTCATGCCCTTTGCCATGGCACGCTTTGCCATATCGGTTACAACATTATAATATTCCGTTTCATTGGAATAATTGGTATCATTGATGCCGATGGAGATAAAGTAAATATCGCCCGCTTTTCCGTATTTTTCAATTGCAGCAAACTGTCCTGCGCTGACAAAGCCTGCGGCATATTGACCACTGGCAGCCATATTACGCACCTGCCAGCCGCTGTTGGCACCCAATACAGAGGGCAGCATCTGTCCCCAGCCTGCCTGCGCGGAGCTGTTCAGCGGATAGTAGTTGCAAACCGTAGAGTCACCGCAAATCCAGATCGTCGGATTCGTCTCGGTGCTGTCCGAGATCCGCTTGATTTCAAGCGCCGACAGGGTAAAGGCATAGCCCGATTTTCCTGCCACACAGCAAAGATTCAGCTGACCATCGGTAATCGGAATCTGGAAGGTATCCGTAGCATTGTTGCCGGTCAGATTGATCAGCTGCAGCATACCTTCTGCCGCAACACTGGTACGCGTGGTATTGCCCAGCCACACGGTCACCTGATACAGACCATTGGGAACATCGGCACAGAAAGTAGCATTACCGTTATGTGTTGCATTATTAAACTGCACCGCATCACTCAGTGCGCCGCTGCCGGAAGCGGATACATTGCTCACACTGCAGCCGGAGCTGAATCCATAGCCTGCGGATGCATTATAGCCGTTGGATGCGGAAACACCGGTATATCCGCCTGCAGTACCGCCGCCGCCGAAATCAAATTTCCAATAATCCGAAGCAGCGGATGCCGAATCCATCGACGGCATTGCCTGCATCATCACTGCCGACAACGCAAACGATGCTGCGAGCCCAAGCAGTCTTTTTGTCCATTTCTTCATAATGTTCAAAAGGTTCTCCCCCTTTATTTCTTTAATATGTGGTGCAATCATACCACAATTTCGGCAGAAAGTCAAGTATTTACGCCAATCAAGATCGAAAAAATCATTCAAAAGCGACAAAACAACACTATTTACTTTCTGCTATTCATAATTTAACTACATTTTTTTTACAAAAAATTGATCTCCTCTTCAGAATGATTTAAGACTTATCCGTTATACTAAAATCAAGGTTGAGGAAACCTTGTTTCAAATCCCCCAATCCCCCCTATTTTGAATTCATTTCATCTTTTTGTGAGCTATGCGATTTATGCATAGCTTTTTTACTTTATTTAAGACTATTTTAATGATGCTGTATTATAATACAGCTATGATCTCCTGGGTGTGCAATCTCAGGAAGATTTTCAAACCCCATTTCCCTATTTCTTATTTCCCTATTCCATCTGATGTCATTTGCTTTTTGCTTCTGTGGCTGCTTCGATTTCGATGCAGCCTTTTTCTTTTTCATAAAACTTTACGATTCAAGTCTTGTATTTTTCAAAGATATCCTGTATAATGAAACGGTATGCAAATCGGTATACTGAACAATGCGGAGGGATCATCCGATATGAAAAAACGATTTTTCATCATATTACTGGCAACAGTGCTTTCGGGCTGTATGCTGACTGCTTGCAGCGGCAATTCCGGCAGCTCTCAGCAAGATGCTGCTTCCGTGGAAAGCAGTGCATCCTTTGAACCCGTCGATGCCATGCGATTTACAAAAGGACTTGTTTCCGTAACAGAGCAGGGGTTTCTGACAAGCTCCTCGCTGCTGACCCTTTCGGCACCCGATGGTGCTGCCATATACTATACCACCGACGGCAGCGAACCGGATACCTCTGCAATGCAATACACAGAGCCGATTCCGTTTCAGGGATTGGTTGGGAATTTTCCCAATTCCATCGTACTCAAAGCACGAGCTTATTTCGAAGATGGCTCTGTTTCGGAAGTCGGCACACGAACCTTTTTCTGTGCATCTGATGTGAAAAACCGATATAAGCACGTGATTTTTTCTATCACGGGCGATCCCAAACAGCTGACGGAAGGACCGGATGGCATTTTATTCGGTGATAATGTGGAGCTGCGTGGAAAAGAAAGCGAACGCAAGGTCTATGTGGAAGCCATCAACCGTGACGGCAGCGTAATCTTTGAACAATACGCAGGCGCACGGGTATACGGTGCAGCCTCACGATTCTCTGCAATCAAATCCTTGAAGCTTTTTGCCCGCAAGGAATATGATCCGGATCACGGACAGTTTGATATTGATGTATTCGGCACCACCGGAGCGGATGGCGCTGTCATCCCGGAATATGACAAGCTTGTGCTGCGCAATTACGGCAATGATTTTCAGTTCGCATTTGTTCGGGATGAACTGAATCAGCGGCTGGCAGCAAAAGCCGGCTATACCGATTGTGAAGCTGTTGTGCCTGCTTTGGTCTATCTCAACGGAGCATATTACGGATTGATGTATCTGCACGAGACCTACTGCGATGATCTGTTCAAGGATAAATACGGTGCCGGAAACGGAAAATATGAGGTCCTGGAAGGCAAAGACGGCAAGATGAATGTGGAGGAAGAGGATGCCGAAATGGCTGCCATCGCCACCACCTATAATACGCACTACGAGGAATTCAGCAAGGCTGACCTTCTGGATGATACCATCTATGCGCAGCTATGTGCTTTCATGGATGTCGAAAACTATCTGCAAAACTTTGCATTCAATATTTATGTCAATAACAATGACTGGCCGCAGAACAACTTCAAATGCTATCGCTATTTTGCTGCCGAGGGAGAATCCTTAGGCACTGCCGAAGCGCGTCAGGATGGCAGATGGCGCTATTTGTATCACGATATTGATTTTTGTTTTTCGATTTATGAAATGGAAGAAACCGGCGCATCCTATAATAATCTTGCGCAGATTTTAGATGCTGACAGCGATCGTTATTCCCCATTGTTCGCAAAGCTCATGGAACGTCCGGACTGCAGAGACTTTTTCCTTGCTGAAATGCAGCGGCTGATGAACGGTGCCTTATCGGCAGATTCCATCATAGAGACATTGGATCATATGACAACCGAACGCTTTTTTGAAATGCGCTATTATTTTGAATATCTGGAGAATCTGAAAAAGAAAAACAGCGATATCTGGATCTGGTATGAGGAATATCAGCGCAGAACAGACAATATCCGCGCCTTCGCCCGGCAGCGTGCCGCTTATATGGAACAATTCCTCAAAGAAGCATTCGCAGAATCCGCAGCCCAAACGGAGCTGCCTGACACCGCTTCATAACCCGAACAGAAGCAGAAGCAAAAACGACACAGAAACAAACACCTCCTATGGTATCATAAAGCATACCATAGGAGGTGTTTTCTGCTGTCTTTGCACAATGTCGGAGTTCTGTTTTGCTGTATCGAAACGGTTACCCCACAATAAAGAAGGTGATCTTTCCGGTAGAAGCAAAGGCTTGCGGTGCCGTGCCGCCGGAATAGCTGCCGCCGGTGGTAACATAATTGCTGGTATTACCGCCGCTGCTGCTGCCGCCCGTAGAAACGGCATACTGTCCGGAAGCAGTTAACCCTGCGCCGCCATATACCACAAACCGATAATCCCGAGGCGATGTCATGGTGAAAACAGGCTTGCCGTCAGCAGTCAGATGGCACAATTCCCCAGCCTTCCGATTGGTCAAAAAGTTCATGCCGATCACATTTGCGGTGGTAGTATTCACATCCGGCATACTGCAAGTATTGCCAATGGCATAAAACGTACCGCCCGTAAAAGAAAACACGCCATCACAATAGATTGCACCCTTTTCTTCCCGCACGCCGCCGATCAGCACTGATGTGCCGCCATTGATCGTAATATAGCCTTCCGTCTTGATGCCGTTGGTACCTGCATCGCAAAACAGCTTGCCGCCATTGATCTCAATACCGTCATTGCAGTGCAGACCGCTCTTTGCCGATGTAATATGCAGTGTTCCGCTATTGAGAATAATATCATCATCACTGCGGACACCATGTGCATAATTTGCGTGGATATTCAAAGTACCGCTGCCTTCAAAGCGAATGGTATCGTTGGTAAAGATCGCACCGCGATCCTCCTCATGCACGCCGCCATCCGTGAAGCTGTTGGTCGTACCCGCAAGGGTAGTAACCGTAATATGCTTGACCTGCTGCACATTCAATGCCGAACCTTGAGAATTGGTAACATGCGCATTATCCAATTCCAGATAGACCTTTTTGTCATTGGTCAACACTTGAATCTGGCCATCATCCAATGTACCGCTGATGACATAGGTGCCGCCTTTGCTGATGGTAATCGTGCTGCCCAGCACTGTGATGCCGGTGCCGGAATATTGTGCGGTAGAGCCTTTGAGATAAATATATTTGATCTCCTTTACCTCAGAGCTCTCCGGTGCAGAAGAAGACTCCTCCGGCGGTGTAGGCTGTGACGATTCCGTCGTACTGTTTCCGCTCTGTCCCCCCTGCGATCCCTGTGAGGATTCCGGTGCAGGATTGGAGGAAGAATCCGGATCCGGCACGCTGTTCTCAGAGCCATTCCCCGAGGATTCCGATGTATCGGGATCCGGCTTCGTGCTTTCATCCTGATTCAGGCTGTCGGATGCATGCTCACCCTTGCTGCTGTCATTCTGCGTCGATGCATCGGATTGCTGCGCAGCACTGCTGCTGTTTCCTAAGCTGCCGGCACCCGAAGCATCACTCCTTGCGGAACTGCCGCCTTCACAGGCTGTCAGCGACGCTGCAAGCAATACCGCACTCAACAGTGCCGCCAAACGGCTTGCCCCATATTGTTTCCGTATGTTCATATCATCCCGACCCTTTCCGTATTTTGTATTCCATATAAAGATATGCGAAAAGACCGAGGAAGCCCCAGTCTTTTCGTTTGTAAGCATTTGCACTTATTTTTGTCGGACATCATAAATCTGATCGTCATAGCGATACAGTACCAATGTGACATTCAGATTGCCGTTAAGTGCACGAATATCATCAATGAACTTCTTCTGATCAGCATCTGCCTTGACTCGCACAGAATATACCAGATCAAATAATGTACCGAAATCCGTAGTTTTGACACGGCGCAGCTTCCATGTAGTGGTATATTTCTCCATCACCTTGTCAAAAAGACCGTTGTAGTTCAAATTTTCGGGAATCGTGATCTTCAGTGTCATTTCCTGTACCGCAGGTGCAGCAAAATCCGTTACCTGCAGCAAAATCAAAACAGCAGAAAGGATCACAAAGAACAATGCCGCATAACCAACAAAACCCAGACCACAGACAACACCCATTGCCATAGCAAAGAAGATATACGAAATATCACGAGGATCTCCGGGCGCACTGCGGAAACGCACCAGTGAAAATGCACCGGTTAAACTAATTGCAGCTGTCATACCGGCACCGCTGGTCAAAAGACACATCATAATAATCACGGTAGAAACCAATGCAGAAAGCATGGGCATCGTAAGGACATAGCTTTGCGTATATCCCACCTTGCGGTGCGTAAACATATAGACAAGACCAATCAGGAATCCGATGATCAGCGCACTCACCACACAGATCGTTACCTGTGCAACTGTCGGATAATTCAGATCAACCGCCGATTGATCGTGATAGATGCGTGCAAAAAGGTCTGCGGAATGAATCATTGATTTTGCTGCCAGATTATGCATAAGAAATCTTCCTTTCACTTTGTTGTGCCGCTTCGATTTGACGACGGATATGATTCTGATATGCCGTACCGTATTTTGAAAAGCTTCTGCGGCGAATCTCCAGAGCAGAAAGCGCCTCGCTCAGCCACAGTGGAATCGAACCGGGCACCTTAATCTCCATCAGGCGCTGATTCGGCAGAATCAATTGCTCACCGTAGCTTTCTTTGGCAAGAGAAAGTGCCTCGCGGCGTGCTGTGATCTTTCGGTCAAAGGTGAGTCGGAATTCCTTATCACCCTTACCAAAAAACGCTGCCCGCTGATAGCTGATGTACTGTTTCGGAGCGCAGTCGTAATGATTCAGAAAAACATCCATTTCCTTCATAACCTGCTGCTGTATGAACGCTTCAAAATAGGGCTTTACTCGGGTCTGCAGATAAATCTCCGCCTCACGCAATGTCATGGCAACACGGCGCTTGGTGACAATACCGCCGACCTTTTTCTTCACTTCCAAAAAAACAGTGTCATCCGGCGATGCCGGCGAATAATAACTGCGCAGTCGAAGTTTTTCCTTGTAATACGGCTTTTCAATGGATTGACGAATGAGAAAATTATCCGGCGTATCAAAGTAAATATTGTAAATGCCATATTCACGTCCATCCACGCAATACTTATCCGGATTCATATGTTCATGAATCACCGGAAGCAACGCGTTGAATTGCTCCATACTAAGCAAATATTTCACTTCACGGCGCTGAAAGGTACTGATAGCCACATCATTGTGTCGCACGCACGCCGTTCATCGAATCGGCGGTATGATGCGGAGCACGTCCCCTCCTTTTTTTGTTTTTTATCAGACAAAAAGCGTGATAGTACCATCATAAGCAAAATATCTTAAATCAACCTTAATTCCAATCAATCCTTCAGCGGAACACCCTTGCCATCGGTGTTGATGCCGCCGGTCAAAAGCATAATACCTTCCACAAGCCCCCAAACAGCCGAAACAAAACTGAGCATACCGCAGGAAAGTATCGTTAAAAGAAGCTGTATTACGCCCTTTGCCACATAACCCAAATAAAAGTTATGCACACCCAGAGCACCCACAAAAAGCCCCAGGATTCCTGCCGTCAGCTTCGATTTCTGCTGCGCACCGCTATACATCATATTCTGCTGCATTCCATTGTTCTGATAATAAGCGCCTTGATTGCTCGGTGCTACATACTGCGGCGGAAGCTGTTGCTGTTGAGGGTACGTAGGCTGTTGAGGGTACGTAGGCTGTTGACGATAGATAGGCTGCTGCGGCTGCATCGCAGTCACATCCGGCATTTCATGATATTGGGGAGCGGGTGCTGCCATAGACTGCACGCCAACTGCAGCACCTGCGTTTTTCGGAATGATTTCAAAACCGCAAGTCTCACATACCGATGCACCCACTGGCACAGGATCACTGCACTGGGCACAATATTTCATACCGGCACCTGCTGCAAAACCGCATCTGGGACAGGTAATATCGGTATCAATCAGAACCTCGGCACAATTTCTGCAAAACATAATGTATGGTATCCTCCTTACATGATCTGCGCTGCCTCAAATCGTTCAGAGCAGCAATCGGTTTTGGTATTTCCCGGAACAAAAAAGCCTTTCAAGTCATAACAAAACACGACTCCACTATTATTATATCTTGTTTTCGAGCCAATGTCAAGCAATTCGCACAAAAACGTGTCTTTATGCTGTGCCAAATGACGAAATAGCTGTAAAAAGCTTGCCTTTTTTTGAGCTATATGCTATACTGTTAAGGAGAAAAACAGAGAAATCTTTTGTGCAGCTTGACGATAACTCTTCAGAATACAATGATACTTTGCTTTTGGATGCGCCTTACTGCATCATGAGCAATTGCTTTAGAAAGGATGAATCACCGATGAATCAAAAAATACAAGCATTGAAAGACTGTATCGCCTCTGTCATTGTAGGCAAGGAGCAGCCTGTGCGTTGTGTGATAGCAGGTCTTCTTTGCGATGGACATATTTTGATCGAGGATGTACCCGGCGTAGGCAAAACACAGATTGCGGCAGCTCTGGCACGCTCTGTGGGCGGCAGCTTCAACCGTATTCAGCTCACACCCGATGTGATGCCCTCTGACATCACCGGATTTACACTGGTCAATCAGCAAACCTTTGCACTGGAATATCGTGCAGGCGCTGCAATGTGCAATTTTCTGCTTGCGGATGAGATTAACCGCGCTTCTCCAAAAGTGCAGTCCAGTTTGCTGGAGGTCATGGAGGAGCATCAGATTTCCATTGACGGTACAACTCATCCTCTGCCCAAGCCCTTTATGGTGCTTGCAACACAGAATCCCGTAGAAACCTATGGTACCTATCATCTGCCGGAAGCGCAAATGGATCGTTTCTTTATGCGCATCAGCATGGGCTATCCCTCGGAAGAGGAAGAATTGCAGATCCTTTCCCGCACAGAACGGCACAATCCCATTGATAATATTGTGAAACCTGTGCTCTGCCCCGAAGATATCCTTGCTCTGCAGGAAGAGGTCAAGGCAATTACTGTAAGCGAGCCCGTCAAACGCTATATTCTGCGCATCGTTGCCGCAACCAGAACGCATGAAGCGTTGCTGTTGGGTGCAAGTCCTCGCGGTTCCATCGCACTGTTCAAGGCCATAAAAGCCAATGCATTTCTGGAAGGCCGCAGCTATGCGCTTCCCGATGATGTCAAGGCAATGGCTGAAAGCGTTTTGGCGCATCGTCTGATTCTGTCGCCCAAAGGCAAATCCCGCTTTGCTGATACGCGTGCACTGGTACGCTCTGTGCTGGATTCCATTCCGGTACCGATGGAGGCATCATGATTCCCATCGGATATCTGGGCGCCATTGCCATTGCCGTGCTCTTCACGATGTATCTGGATGGCGCTATCGGCGTGATGATGCTTGCGTTTCTGCTGCTGATGCCCCTGCTCTCACTGGGAATCACGCTCTGGATGCGGCATTCACTGCAGCTGGAGCTGAAAGTGCCCGAGCAGGCAGTCAAGCAGCGAGGAGCCGAAGCAGTCCTCCTGCTGACGAAAAAAACACCATTGCCGCTGCCATTTCTTCGGCTGCGGTTTTATGCCGATGCGCATTTTGAAAAGCTTAATCCCAATGCAGAGGAGCTGCCTGCGCCTCCGGTGCAGTATGAAGGCGTTTTCGGCACCTTCCAATACTGGATTCAGAAGCGGAAATACCAAAAGCAAATTGCGACACAGCATACACCGGATATGCTGCCTTTGTGCCTGTCTATGGGAATAGAACGCAGCACTCGGGTAACGCTCCACTTAAACGCGCAGTATTGCGGAAATGCTACTGTGACGATTTCTCATGTAACGCTTTCGGATTTTCTCGGTATGTTTCGCTTTCCATTGAAGCTGTATTGCGAAGAATCGGTGTTGATTCTTCCCGAGATTACCGAAATCAAAACAAACAATCAGCTCTTCCAGACCGTCGCCAACGCATCCGTTACGGCGGATGAGGACAATGATGCTACACCGATCTTCTCTGCAGCAGCCACTCCCGGTTATGAGCATCGGGATTATCTTCCCGGTGATCCGCTGAAGCGTGTAAACTGGAAGCTGTCCTCTAAGCGAAAAAAGCTGATGGTGCGCAAAGATGAGCCGGCAGCTCTGGCGAAACTGTCTGTGGTGCTTGATTTCCACAGAGCAAGCTCAGAACTCCATATCCGTCGCTGCTTGGCTGAAGAAGAGCTGCTCATTGAAACTGCATTGGGCTTATTGCAGCTTTGTGTGCGGCAAGGCTATCCTTGTGTGCTCTATTATCAGGATACGGATATGCAATGGAAGCAGATTCCACTGGATTCTCCCGATCAGCTTGCCGTAGAATCAATCTTGCTGCTGCGCAGCGGATTCCGTCCGTCATCCGCCTTTTATGGCACTGACCCTCTCCCGCAAGCCATATCGCAGCAAAACGATACCATTCTGCTGTATTTTGCCACCAACTGTGATCATCAGCGTGCTGCTGCTTTGGATCGGCTCACAGCTACCTTGCATTATATCTCTCCACGATCTGCCAAACAAAATACTGTTTATCCCAAAAATGCCATCTTGTGGGATACAACCGACGATCACCACATTGAACCGATCAATGGCTGACTCACTGCAACGATACAGGAAAGGAGGCTTGCCTATATGTCGGGCTCTCATCCGACTACCGCTTCGTCAGGATCCAAATTGCTGCAGGCTTTACAGTCCTTTGCGAAGCATCCTGCAATACAATACATCACACAGTCACGGCATATTCCTCTGCTGTACTCAGTACTTGTCGTTACCTCAATCCTTTATCATTATGCACCATCCTATACTGTCATCTGGATATTGGCCATAACAGCCATTCAGTGGCTGCTGTTCCGACTGTTTGATTTTGTCAATCGCCATCATGTACTCGGCGGCATATTCTATCTGCTTGCCGGTTTGTTGACCTTGATTCTGGCATCATACTGCATCTATGTGGGAGAACACCCGGATCTGTTTCACGGCATGTTCGCTCCCGAAGGCACCGATGTTGCTCTCAGCTTTGTGGTATGGTTTTTCACACCGCAATCGGTGCTCAATGCCTATTACGGCCCCTTTACCATAGCACTGATGCTGTTGTTTGCCTTTTTTATTGCATCCATTACCTATTATTTTTCCTTTGTACGATACCGTGTGTTCATGTCCTTTATGATCATGTGCTTTCCCTTTGCGATCTATGCAAAAGAAGATGAAGTCATGCCGGTACCGTTCATTATCTTCTTGTTCGCCATTTATTTTTCGGTCATGATCTTCTGTCAGCAGCTTCACGCCAATGACCCCGATGTGATCTATGTGCACCAAGGAAATCAAGGCGTCTATTGGCTGGCAGAGGCAGAATCCTTGCCGATCAAACAGCAGAAGGAAGCTCTGCAAAAGCCTCGCCCCGAAATCGTAAACGGTAAGGGACTCAACGCTGCAATGCTGTTTATCTGCTGCGCTTCCATCATCGTGCTTGCACTTCCTAAGCCCACACTCCATGCCGACAGAACCTATCTGGAAGGTCTCATTAACATGACTGCCTTCACCGATTATCTGCTGAATTCCATCAGTGCGTTCTCCGATACCTCTGACGGCGGCAGCTATCTGCCCAATATGCCTAACCGCATCCTCTATTACGCTGCTTCCTCCGAATCGCTGAATCTTCGGCTCTCTACGTATTCCGATTATGATTACGAAACCGATTCTTGGTCAGCATCCTCCTATGATCAGCCCGAAAAATCAGAGTATCTTTATCAGAAACCGAATTCCGAACTGACCAATGCATACAGCGGATTTCTGACCTCTGCTTCGGATTGTACCCCTTATGATTATTATCTGTTTTATCATGATATTGCCGTCCGGTTTCCGGAACTGGCAGAGAGACACGGAATTGCTGCGCTGGCAGGCACCCTGCTTGCTCCCGAAGATTTTATGAAGTCGCTGCACCTCACTTGCGTCGGATACAACAATATCGGCTATCTCTCTCCGCTGTATCCCACCACAATTGATACCCGTTATAAGATCTATCAGAGTAAAAACGGCGTGCTGTTCCGAGACAAGCCTGCCAGAACCTTCCGTGAAACGTATCAGCTGGAATATTTCAGTCAGCAATTTGCAGACACAGAAGAAATACAGCTGATTCTGCATCAGATCAACGCCGGGGAATTGTTTGATCTGATTCTCTCGTTCTATGATCACCCTGAGCAAAGTGAAGAACAGTGGGAAATGCTCCAGCGGCTGAGCGTAGATTACAGCTATGCACTGGCATATTCTGCCAATACGATCTCACAAACGCCGGAATCTGTACAGAAGCTTGCCGCTTCCCTGACAGAAGAACTCTCCTCTGATTATGATAAGGCTGCTGCCATCTGCGATTACCTCCGCACAAATTACACCTATGATCTGGAGTATCTCATCGGCGAAGAGGACAATGTGGAAACCTTCCTCTTTGAAAACAAAACCGGTGTCTGCTACCAGTTCGCATCGGCTATGACAGAGCTTTGCCGCAGTGCCGGTCTGATCGCCCGTTATACAGAAGGATATGCGCTCTCCGAAGTGGCAGACGGTATCGTTTATGGAAGTCAGGACGATATCACGCATATTATTCGCACCACTCACGCACATGCTTTCACAGAAGTGTATCTGCCCGGCTATGGCTGGATGATGTTTGATGCTACGGCTGCCGATCTCAACGAACAGAGTCCGGCAGGTTTAGACACAACTGTCATCAGCACGCTGCAATATACCGGTCTGGTGTTATTGCTGTGCGTAGCATTGCTCTTTTTCTTCTTGTATTTTGTGATTCCGCGCCTTTCCGAGCAGTTGTTCCGAAGACGCTTCCGCCGTCACTGTAATGCTCTGATGGTGCAAAAAGCATTTTTACGACTCAAAAAACAATGGAATATCTCGGAAGCAGCTACCGCAAGAGAAGCCTGCGATTTCGCTGCTGCTGTCCTGTTTGATGTGCCGCAGATCCAGTCGGCATTGCATCAGATCTGCCAAGGCTTTGAAGATGCTGTTTACGGCGCCGGTTGTACACCCGATGGCGCTGCCGCATCATATGCCGCATATTGCACATTGCGGGATGCATGGATGCCTGCAGTGCGCCGTCGGCGCAAAGCAGAAAAAGCCGCCGCCAAAGCAGCGCGTGCCGCTGTTTCGGACTAATTTTTCACGAAAGGATGTGACATCATGTCTGGATTCCCTTTTTCTAAACCCCGCAAACGGATTACCGCCTTTCTTCTGAGTGCCGCAATGCTCGCTGTCGGCACCGTTTCGTCGTTCATGTTCCCCGCATCTGCGGCAGTCGAACCGACAGATTCTGCCTCTGTTTCTGCGGTTGTTGCCCCTTATGCGCTGGAACCCTTCCATAACTGGAAGCAATATGCACCTGCATGGGCTGCATTGCCTGTGGGCATCATGGGGGATACCATGCGCAGTTCCGGCTGTGCTGTAACTGCAGCTGCAATCTTATGTGCTTCTTCCGGCTGTGCCTTACCGGAAAATTTCAATCCCGGCATGCTCTGTCGTTATCTCAGTGACCATAATGGATTTTCCGATTACGGCATTCTCAATTGGAATATCATTACCGAATTGGTACCGCAATTCCACTATAAGGGAAGCCGCGATTTTGAAGGTCGGACCACCGCTGCACAAATGGATGAGCTTTCCGGATATATCAATGATGGCTACTATGTTGCGATCTGCGTCAAGGAAACTCCGGGACAAACCCATTTTATTGCTGTACGTGCCGTAGAAAACGGTGTTGTGTATATGGATGATCCCGGTTCTTCCCACGACAGTTTGTATGCCAGATATGATGCTTCACAGGTTGCCAGTATGCGTTTGTTTATGGGTGCGGATGATCCTGATCCGATTTCTCCCGAGGACAGCAATACTGCCGATTATTCTGAGGGTATGTATCAGGTGTATGCCAATTTGCATCTGCGAAACGAGCCCTCTTTGCGAAGTGATATCCTGGGCATCATTCCCAGCGGCACCACCTTGGAAATCACCGGCGTCGCCGGCGAATGGGGTATGTGCAATTGGAATGGGTTATCCGGCTGGATTTCCATGAATTATTGCACGCCCATGACTGCGCTATACACTACGGGCGAATATTCAACGGATCAAAACACGCTCAACTTGCGAAGCGCCTCCAGTATCAGCGCTTCCGTCATCGGATATGTGCCGCCGCAGACAACCTTCTCAGTTACAAAAGTCAGCGGCAACTGGGGCTTCACTACAATCAATGGAAAAGCAGGCTGGCTTTCTTTGCAATATTGCATCTGTCTTGACAGTGCCAGCACCACTCCGCCGGCATATTGTCTGCGCTATACGACCGGAAGCAATTGTATGCGTCTGCGTGCTGCCGCCACAACCAATTCCGATACCCTTGCGTATATCGGTACCGATACGGAATTCATCGTCACCGAACTGGATGGCGAATGGGGCAAAACCAAATATCAAGGTATGGATGGCTGGGTGAATCTCCCATATTGCACCTTGCTTTCTGAACAGCCTCCTGCAGATGATCCTGTTACGCCTCCTGCAGATGATCCTGCCGAACCTTCTGTAGAACATCTGCGATATACCACAGGCGATTCCTGTATGCGCCTTCGTGCTGCTGCTACTACCGAATCCGAGACTTTGGCATTTATTGGGACCGACACCGAATTTCTCGTCACTGAACAAGATGGCAACTGGGGCAAAACAATCTATCAAGGCAAAACGGGATGGGTCAATCTTGCATTTTGCCAAAAATGTGACAATCAGGATGCATCGTCAATCCCTGCAAGTCCATGGCCCGTGTCTGTGGGACGCTGTGTTGTTACTGCTACCGCACTGAATATCCGCCAGTCGCCGGATATCAGTGGTGCATGGCTTGGCAGACTCGGCAATGGTGAAATTGTCACATTGCTTTCCTGCGAAGGAGATTGGGCTCGTGTACAGTGGCTGGATGGCTCCGGCTGGCTTTGCCTCGGTCAAGAAAATGAACCCTACCTGCATCTTTGCGGAGATCTCACGTTGGATGGCATCTGCAATGAGGATGACCGTGCACTGTTCTCTGCTTATCTTGCCGGAGAAGCTACTCTGAATGCAACGCAGCTCCTCGCCGCCGACTATAACGGCGATCACATGGTCAATGCCTCGGATCTGGCGCTGTTATAATTTCAATCCACAATAAGGAGATCAGATTCCATGACAGAACATCAGCCTCGCAATGCTTTTGATATTCCAAAACTATTCTACTTTCAAGCCGGAAACCTGCATACCGGAAGCAAAAAAGCACTGCGATATCGAATTTGCCCCAAGGAAAACACCTTGCAAGTCGCAATCTGGCACACAGATCTGTGCTATGAACTGGCAGCACAGCAATTGGCGGATGAAGCCGTATTTCCGCTGACTGAAGATGGATTCGAAGAAATGCTGACATGGCTTACTGCTGCCTATGAAGCTCTGCCCGCTACATAATAAAACTCAATCAGTGCATATAAAAGAGAGTCTCTTTTTCACAAGAGGCTCTCTTTTTTTACAGCGTTGCTTGGCGCTCCTCTATTTTTATTGGCGAAAAAACGCAGACGACACATCAGTATCGTCTGCGTTTTTTGTTTGGGTTATTCTGTCTTGGGAACCGTGTTGGCATCCCCTTCAAAGAACGAATCCGGGAAGTCATAGCCACAAATGTCAGTCCATGTATGAGGATTCTTCAAAATGGTATTGTACAAGTAGTAAACCAAGATCGCATTGGCCGTATTGGCATCCAGACGCTGCTTGTAGAAAACATCGGATACATAGAATGCCAGATCTTGCAGTTCGGCATCCTCGTTCAGCTGATACGTTTCTTCGTGCAGGATCTCTGTATAGAGATAGTAGTTCAGCGTCAACTGAGCATCGTTTGCATCCACATCGTCATCCAGCTCAGTATCACCCTTAAGACCAATATAGATCTTAAATTCACCGAAGTACATGGGCGATCCATCACCAAAGACAAAGTCCGGATCCGTTTGGTTACTCTGATCGTAATATGCAGGAATCGGATATTTGTGTACGCCGGGTACATAAACCTCAACAGGCGAATCTGCATCCTCAGCCGGTGCAGTAAGCTCGGTAACATCCAGATTCTTGTATGCAAAGGCATATTCTGCGGCAGGATATACCGGATTCTCCTCGCTGTAAAGGATTGTATTGCCGTCTTCATCGGTCAGCAATGTACCGGTTTCATCCACAAAGTAGCCCTCAGCATTGACATAATACTGATAGAGATGAATGTATGCGCTCAGTCCAGCCAGTCCGCCGCTTTCCAAGAAGGTACGGGTATCGTGAGACCAATAGTTTACACGAGTCGGCTCAACAAACTCAGTGGAATAAGAAGTAACCACGGTAAGTGTTGTTGTCTGCGCGGTTGTGGTCTCCGTAGTATCCGTTGTCGTAGTGGTGGAATCGGTGGTTGTAGTGGTAGTAGTTGTGGTAGTAGTTGTTGTTGTGGTTTCGGGTGCTGTAATACGCAGTTCGCCGGCATTGATTGTATGCTGAAGTGTCGAGCCGTTTTCATCCACAGCCGCAACATTCGTTGCGTTGATCTCGTAATCGGCACCAATTTCAGCGTCCTCGGGAATGGCAATGGTCAGTACTGCAATATTCTGTCCCGGAGTCGGCACATAATTGCTGCCATCGTTGCTTGCCCAAGTCAGCATATTGGTTTCAGGATCAAAGGTGAAGCTGCCGTTTTCTGCATATTCACTGCCATATGTGATGCTCTCAATGGTAAAGCCATCGGGAATCTCAAAGGTCATATGGAAGGATGCTGTACCGTTATCGAACCAGACATCCACAGGAATTTCTGCACTGCTGCCAGGTGATGCTTCTGCATCACCGATATTGTATACCACATTGCCGGGGTTAGGTAATGTTGTGCTGTCGGATGTGATCACAGACTCTGTGGTGGTGGTCGTCACTGCACTTGCAGTGGTGGTAGTGCTTGTGGTAGTCGCTGCCTCAATGATCGCAACCGCTCCATCATTCACGGTGTATTCCAGAACAGAACCATTGCTGTCTGTCGGTACCACATCGGTAATGAGAATCGGATAGCTGGTGCCAACCTCGGCATCTTCGGGAATGTTCAGTGTGATGGTTGCAATATTCTGTCCCGGAGTCGGTACATAATTGCTGCCATCATTG
>JAFXJT010000019.1 GCA_017532085.1 Oscillospiraceae bacterium
CCATCACCGGCAACTCCACCAACCCCACTCGTTTCCAGCATCCTGTTGCAGGTACTTATAAGAAGCAGCGTACAGATGCAGGCAAGAAGTATTTCTCTGTTGCATCCGGCGGCGGTACCGGTCGTACTCTGCATCCTGATAACATGGCAGCAGGTCCTGCATCCTACGGTATGACCGATACACTGGGCAGAATGCATTCTGATGCACAGTTTGCAGGTTCTTCCTCTGTTCCGGCTCACGTTGAGATGATGGGCTTGATCGGCGCAGGCAACAATCCTATGGTTGGTATGACCGTGGCTTGTGCTGTTGCGATTGAAGAGGCTATGAAGTAATCATTGCCGATGATATGATAATTGAAAGGCTCTCACGCAATGTCGTGGGAGCCTTTTTGTATCATCTATGGCGATTTCAGGGTACATAGATCGAGGATAACCTATGATCTTTGGGTGAAATCACCAATACGGTCTTATGGGATTTGTGTGGATTATACAAAGATCTGCAGAGTGTGAAAGAAAGGATTGCATCAGAGGTGCACTGTATGATATAATTACCGCAAACCAAGTCGGAAAGGGTCGAAAGAAAGCGTGATAAAACGTAAATCCATGCAGGGGAATCTGATGCTGCTGATCACAGCGATTATATGGGGTACTGCGTTTGTGGCACAAAGTGAAGGAATGCGATATGTCGAACCGTTTACTTATAATGCCATCCGTACCTTGCTGGGCGGCATCGTGTTGATTCCTGTGATTGCATTTTTGAAACGTATCCTTTCCAAAGGATCTGATACCGAAAAGCCGGCAACCTCCCGAAAGGATACCGTATTGGGCGGTATTGTATGCGGAATTGTTTTGTTTGCGGCAAGTTCTTTTCAGCAATGTGGGATTCCCATGACAACAGCAGGCAAAGCAGGATTTATCACGGCATTGTATATTATTATGGTGCCGTTGATTCAAGTTTTTTTGTATCGCCGTACCGGTTTCCGGATCTGGTGTTGTGTGCTGATTGCGGCGGTGGGATTTTATCTGCTATGTATCCATGAAGGATTCCGGATCGAAAAAGGCGATGGGCTGGTGCTGTGCGGTGCAGTATTTTTCTCAGTGCATATTATGGTCATTGCGTTTTTCAACAGTAAGAATGCAGATGGTATGGTAATGTCCTGCATCCAGTTTATGACTGCAGGTATTCTCATGCTGATATGCATGTTATTGTTTGAGCATCCGACGCTGCAGGGCATCTGGGATGCTAAGATCACGATACTGTATGCCGGTGTGTTGTCTTGTGGTGTAGCCTATACGTTACAGATTCTTGGTCAGCGGGATACCGATCCGACGGTTGCAACACTCTTGATGAGCTTAGAGGCTGTGTTTGCAGCACTTTCAGGATGGCTGCTTTTGCATGAGGCGTTATCTGCGAAAGAGCTTTCGGGATGTGTGCTGGTATTGATTGCGGTGATTGCAGCACAATTGCCGCATCCATCCGAAAAAATGACAAAGAAAAAAAGGGGGAAAATGACATGAAAAAGCATATCACCAAACTGATATTTGCCATTTTGATGCTGGCATTTATCATCTGCTGCATCGTTGACGCACCAATCACGGAGTCTGTTGGCACGCTGTGGTCTTTGCTTCCGCCGATTGTGGCAATCGGACTTGCATTGATCACAAAGGAAGTATATTCATCGCTCTTTATCGGTATTCTGACCGGTGGTGCAATGTATGCGATTGCGTCTTCTACAGGATTTACGGGGATGTTTACAGCGGTGATACAGGATGGCTTGATCACCAATCTTTCGGATACCTATAATGTGGGCATTCTGATTTTTTTGGTAGTATTGGGCATTATTGTTGTGCTGATGAACAAAGCAGGCGGCAGCCGTGCATATGGAGAGTGGGCAGCAAAGCATATTAAGAGTCGAGTGGGAGCAAGCCTTTCTACTTTTTTGCTTGGTGCATTGATTTTTGTAGATGACTATTTCAATTGTCTGACAGTTGGCTCTGTGATGCGTCCTGTTACGGATAAGCATAAGATTTCCAGAGCAAAGCTTGCATATCTGATTGATTCTACCGCAGCACCCATTTGTATTATTGCGCCGATTTCTTCTTGGGCAGCAGCAGTCAGCGGTACCGTGGAGGGCGTAAATGGCATTCAATTGTTTATCAGTACCATTCCGTACAATCTGTATGCCTTGCTGACCTTGCTGATGGTCATATTTATTGCCGTCGGCAATTTTGATTATGGCTTAATGAAGATCCATGAGCGCAATGCGCAAAACGGCGATTTGTTTACTACGCAGAATAAGGTGTATGCAGAGGATGATAAGCCTGTTCATATGCGGGGCAAGGTGATAGATCTTATTGTTCCTGTTGTGATATTGATCTTGTTCTGTGTGATTGGCATGATTTATACGGGCGGATTCTTTGAAGGTGCATCGTTTATTGATGCGTTTGCGGATTGTGATGCATCGTATGGATTGTCTATTGGTTCTTTTGCAACATTGATTCTTGTGATTCTGTATTATCTTGTGCGTCGTGTGTTGACCTTTACCGAGTGCATGGATTCCATTGCAGCGGGCTTCAAGCAAATGGTTCCTGCAATTTTGATTCTGACCTTCGCATGGACGCTGAAAACCATGACAGGTCTGTTGGAAGCCGGTTCTTATGTTTCCGCTCTTGTTGAGAGTGTTACAGCAATTCGATTCCTGCTGCCATTGATCCTGTTTGTCGTAGCATTAGGACTTGCGTTTGCAACCGGTACTTCTTGGGGTACCTTTGGCATATTGATTCCCATTGTTACCGATGTGTTCAGCCAGCAGCTTGTTGATATCGGAGATGCCGGCACCATTCCATCGATTGTTATCATCTGTATTTCCGCATGTCTTGCCGGAGCAGTTTGCGGCGATCATTGTTCACCGATTTCTGACACCACGATTATGGCATCTACCGGTGCACAATGTGATCATGTCAATCATGTTTCCACGCAGCTGCCATATGCCTTGACTGTAGCAGGAGTGTGTGCAGTTGGCTATTTGCTGGCAGGCTTTATCCAGAATCTGTTTGTTGTGCTGGGTACATCCATTGTGCTGATGCTTCTGGTGCTGTTTGTATTGCGTATGTTCCATCGCAATCAGGAGAAAGCTGTTTTGTCAAAGACAAAAGAATAGGTTACGGATATGAAAAAACATCCCGGATCTCTGCAGAGGAGATTCGGGATGTTTTGCGATCCTCAGTGGGATGCTGATTCAGCATTCGCGTGTTTCGATGCCATGAGTCGATGTATTCCAAAGCACCGCAGAATGCACAGATAGACGATACCGCCGCCTGCAATTGCAAGCAGCAATGCGGTATGCCCCAATCCTGATACGTGATGATATAAGTACCATGCGGTCAGAGCGCAACCAATGCCCCCGATGGTTGGAGGCAGACATATGGAAACCATGGGAAGGGAAACTGCGGTCTTTCTGCGCAATATCAAAACAGCTCGGATGACAATCACCAGATAGCAAAGGAGTGTGGCAATCGCTGCGCCGCGTAAATGAATCGAAGGAGATTGCATCAAGAGCAAATTGCAGGGAAGCTTGACGGCAATGCCCCATAACATGATCCGGACAGGCTCCATAGCAGATCCGGCTGCTTGCAGCATACTGAAAATCGGTACTGAGATAGCGAGAAATATCATAGCCAAGCCTAAGATCATCAGCGGCGAAGCTGCGATGGCGATTTCTTCGGGTCTGGAAGGGAACAAGAATAAGAGGATGGGTTCCGCCAGCGTAAAGACACCCAAGCCTGCAGGGATGGCAAGTATCGCTGTCATACGAATTGCTGCAACAGCGTGGGTATACATTTGTGCGGTATCTTTTTTGGCATAAGCGCTTGCGAAAGCCGGCAAAACACTTTTTCCCAGCATATTGGTGAC
Organism: Oscillospiraceae bacterium; assembly: GCA_017532085.1. Lineage (GTDB taxonomy): Bacteria > Bacillota > Clostridia > Oscillospirales > Ruminococcaceae > Firm-04. Next base: position 3,913 of record JAFXJT010000019.1, read on the forward strand.
AGAGGGGACTAAATTGAAAACTGTCACTGCCAATCCGGAAAAAGCGCCATATAAGAAATTGGCAATGGCGATGGCATCTGCTCGGGAGGGGGCAGAAAGCAATCCAAATGTCTGCGGAGAACGTGTGATCAGTGCGATCATGCAGCGCATGACTGTTGTCAGATCAATCAGTGAAGTCATATTGGTGACCAAAGCACTGAAGGAAACAGGAATCAACAACCGCAGAAGTTGTTTGCGGATTGCCTTGTGTGAGATTGTTGTGCTGACAGCTGAGGCAGGTAGCTGTGCTTTGGTTTTTTTCCAGCACAGCAGAGAAAGAAAGCCTATTGCGGTAGAAATCGTTACACCAAAGATTGCCGCCGCTGCGGCCTGCTGTAAGGATCCGCCGTGCGACAGAACAGAATAGCAGAACCATAGTCCACAGAAAAGGCGGATCATACTTTCCAAAGCCTGTGAAACAGCAGTGGGCAGCATAAAGCAGCTGCCTTCCCAGACACCACGCCAAACGGCGCTGAGACAGCAAAAGAATACCGTCGGAGAAAGTGCCTTCACCGCATCGGAGGCCAATGGATTCTGCAGCAGATGCGTGCAGACAGGATCTGCCCCGAAATACAAAATCACAGATCCTACCAGACCGAAACTGCCGAACAACAGCAATGCATTGTTTCGGAGTGCATGTTGATATTCCGGTTGCTGATTCGCTGCAGCTTCGGCTGTGAGCGCAGATACCGCAGTGTTCATGCCGGTCACCGAAAGGGCAAAAATCGGAAGGAATAAGGCATATGCACTGGAGAAGTATCCCATTCCTGTACCGCCCAGAAGATCGGTCAATGGAATCCGGAAGAATGCTCCCAGAATTTTTGCAATCATTGCAGAAGCCATCAGGATGATGGAGCCGAAGAGAAACCCATGTCGCTTCATAAAACCTCCCGGTATGGAAATTGAAATGCAGTCGCTGAATCGTGCGGGAAAAATTCATAGGGGAAATACTCAAATTTATGTTGCATTCCTGAGAAGTATGTGTTATAATAAAAGAGCATTTGCGCAGCTATATGATAGCTGTTGATTTTTGTTTGAAACGAAAGGACGATTATCATGGCCAATCGAGGACCCGTATTCAGAGTTCCGGTAGCAAAGGATTATCTTGTTACCCGCAGTCAGGCATTGCGACTGTCTGCTTCCAACTTTACCCAGTTTATGACAAAAAGTACGCTTTACGGCGTAATTGTTGATATCCCTATGGCGCCCAATCTGATCACAACACTTGCTTGCTTTATCAACGGTGCAGCCAATCTGTATTTCAGCAATGGCGGCGATTATTCCGGTGCAGCACAGCGATATCCTGCGGTTGTACAGGCAACAAGAGTATTTGTCGGCAATGCAGTCAATTATCTGGATGATGCAGAGCCGGCCGAATCCTTTGAACTGCCCGCAGGCCATACACATTATGTCTATCTGCTGACAACCGGCGGCGTATATCGCATGGCATTGAACTCCACAACCGGCAATACAGATCCCAAGCAGCGTGCGCTGATGAATCTGTATCAGCGAGTGATGGGTGAGCTGCGTTCTGCTCAGATGAAGGATCAGGCAGCACGAAAAGCAGAGCAGCAGTAATGAATCCCGAATAAAGGAGTAGCAATATGTCCGAACAGGAAATGACGGCCAAAAAACGAATTTTCAGCGGAATTCAGCCCACCGGCGTATTTACGCTTGGCAATTATATCGGAGCAGTGCGCAACTGGGGTGCATTACAGGATGCGTATGAGAGCATCTATTGTATTGTGGATCTGCATGCCATCACGGTAATGCAGGAGCCGGCAAAGCTTCGCGCCAATACCATGCGTGCATATGCATTGATGCTTGCATGTGGCATTGATCCGAAAAAGAGCGTTGCATTTATTCAGAGTCATAATCCCAATCATGCAGAGCTGAGCTGGGTGCTTTCCTGCTCCACCATGTTTGGTGAGTTGAATCGCATGACCCAGTTTAAGGATAAAAGCGCACGGCATGCCGATAATATCAATGCAGGTTTGTTTACGTATCCTGTCTTGATGGCAGCTGATATTTTGGCATATAATGCGGATCTCGTTCCGATTGGTGCGGATCAAAAGCAGCATTTGGAGCTTGCCAGAAACATTGCTGTTCGCTTCAATCAGCGGTTTGGTGATACCTTTACGGTACCGGAACCCTATATGCCGAAAACAGGTGCAAGACTAATGTCTTTGCAAGATCCGACCAAAAAGATGTCGAAATCCGATGAGAACGTAAATGCCTGTGTATTTATCCTTGACGATAAAGATACGATTCTGCGGAAATTCCGTCGTGCTGTTACGGATTCCGAATCTGAGGTTTGCTATCGTGAGGGCAAGGACGGCATCAATAATTTGATGACCATTTACGGCTGCGTTACAGGAAAGACCATGGATGAGATTACTGCTGAATTTGCAGGAAAAGGATATGGAGATTTCAAAACTGCGGTTGGTGAAGCGGTTGCGGATCATCTGGCACCGGTACGAAGTGAGTTTGAACGATTGTCTGCCGATAAGGCATATCTGAATGAATGCATCGCCATCGGCAGTGAGCAGGCATATCGGATGACTCGTAAGATTCTCTCCAAGGTGTACCGTCGGGTTGGCTTTACGGATCGCAAATAACGAGCTGTTATCTTGGAATTAGCGTGGAAGCTTGTATATTACGACAAGAGAAGCACAGCATTTCGCATCTATTTTGACGGAATGTAAAAAATATGCAATTTTTTTACAAAATCGCTTGCATTTTCTGATGATTTGGAGTAAGATAGAAACAGTATGAACGACAAGAGTATTACATTGCAGGAAGAAATTGCAGATTTGCGTAATCGGCAGCAGTATGGCATGGATGAACTGCTTGCAGTGATGAGAATTCTTCGCAGTGAACACGGCTGTCCATGGGATCGGGAACAAACGCACGCTTCGATCCGCTCTGATTTTCTTGAGGAGTGTTATGAGGCGATTGAAGCCATTGATTGTGATGATCCTGCGATGATGCGGGAAGAACTGGGCGATGTTTTGCTGCAGGTTGTGTTTCATTGTCAGATTGAAACGGAGCAGCAGCGGTTTTGCTTTGAAGATATTTGTGATGAGCTTTGCCGTAAGCTGATTGTGCGGCATCCCCATGTATTTGGTGAAATAACGGTATCTGACAGCAGCGAAGTGCTTCGCAATTGGGATGCGATCAAACGTGAAACCAAGCAGCAGACAACCTATGCGGAAACGCTGGAGAGTGTATGCAAAGCGCTGCCTGCGTTGATGTATGCGCAGAAGCTTGGAAAGCGTGCATCCCGTGCCGGCATGGATTGGAGCTCTGCGGAAGAGGCATTTTCCTGTGTTCGTTTGGAAACAGAGGAACTGGCTGAGGCAATGGCGTCCGGAGATGCTGCAAAAATTGAGGATGAACTTGGGGATCTGTTGTTTTCCTGCGTGAATACTGCAAGACATCTGGGGATTGATGCTGAGACAGCATTGCGTGCAGCATCGGAAAAATTCCTGCGTCGGTTTGCAGCGACGGAAGCGTTGGTAACTGCTGATGGCAAGCATATGCCCGATTGTACGCTAGAAGTATTGGATACCTATTGGGCAAAGGCGAAATCCGGACAAAACGGAGCATAAAGAAGGCTTGTATCCCGTGTGAAACGGGTCGAGATAGCGAATGAAATGCATTCAAAATTATGTGGAGGATGTAAACATGACAAAAATCGAATTGATTTCTGCGCTGGCACAAAAGGGGAATTGCACCAGAAAAGAAGCAGATGAAGCATTGCAGCTTGTTACCTCGGTTTTGGTTGATGCTTTGATTGCCGGTGAAAAGGTGCATCTTACCGGCTTTGGAACCTTTGAGATTCATGAGCGTAAGGCAAAAGAGACGAAGAATCCTCGTACCGGCAAGCCAATGACGACGCCTGCCAAGAAGGCACCGGCATTCCGTGCATCCAAGAGTCTTAAGGAAGCGGTTAACGAGTAATGCGTTTAGACAAGTATCTGAAAGTTTCCCGGTTAATGAAGCGGCGTACTGTGGCAAATGAGGCTTGTGATGCCGGAAGAGTATCGGTAAACGGCAAGCCTGCGCGCGCATCCTATGAAGTAAAGCTTGGAGATCTCATTGAAATTGCATTGGGTCAGAAAACCATGCGTGTCCGTGTTGCAGCTATCAATGAGTTTACCAAAAAAGAGGATGCTGCGGCCATGTATACGATTGAGCCGTAAGAATCCATAAAAAAACGCATACGGTTGGTATGCGTTTTTTTGATGATCATTGGTAAGAAAAACTCCCTAAGCATTCGTTTTTTCGAATGCTTAGGGAGTTTTGTTGTTAAATTGGCACGTGACCGGAATCTGTACTGTCAGCAGCATAAAAGCCGGTTACAGAGAATAGAGCAGCACGAAATGCATATTGCATTTCGGTGGTTGTTTGTCCGGTATGAATTAGATGTGCAATGATTGCCATAGCAGAAAACAGGAGCCGTTCTTTGGAAGACAAAATCAACGGAGAGAATCCATCGGCTTTGCTTAAGATGTCATCGGCAGCGGATAAAGCCTGTACAAAAGCCTCCGGATTGAGATGCATTACAGCAGCCGGAGCCAGAACTGCGGGTAAATTGCCTTTGCGCAGATTGATTTTTGCAGATTTTGCGGCATCGCTGAGTGCTTGTACTCTGGTGCACATATCTTCCACATCCTCGGAAAAAGCCAGAGCATGACCCAAAGCTTGAATGGCATTGCGGAAAAAGTAATCGTCATCCAGCCGATCGGCATATGATTTTGCCCGCCGGATGAGATCCATTTCGGGTGTTTCATACAGTGCAAACAGAGTAAAAACGCCCAGATCCTCATATCCGGTCAGGATGGGATGTGCATCGTGGACTTCCTCGAAAATGGTAAAAATACGTTTGGCATAGGTGAGGAACTGTTCAGTGGTACACGGACTTTCAGCGAAAGCGCAGGCAGGCAGGAGCAATCTTGCAGATGGAATGAAAACCTTGCATAAGGCACGATAGGCAGCCTGCATCCGATCCAGCATCAGATCCATATCATCGGATGTTGCAAGAATGGCAGAAAGCATAGGCAGCAGCTCAGCCGCTGCATCATCGAAGCAAAGAGGCGTGCGGCGAAGTAAATTTGCGGCAGTTCCAGCGGCAGATCGGCGCTGTCAGTATCTGCAAACAGCAGACAAGTGCTCATATGCAAAGCAATATCCTGTCCGCGGAAAAAGATCTTACGCAGTGCTTCATCTTGTTGGATGAAGATTGGCAGTCGATGGAGGAAGGAATCCAGTTGTAGTTCCATAAGTTTGTTCTCCTAATAGCTTACGATTTCGGTTCCAAAGCGAATTGTTTGCGATACGATTCAAACTGGTCGTGATAACCGCCGCTTTCTTCTGCTTTGATATTGTGCAGATACGTATGTGCTTCATAGGTGTCGTGCTCAGCCTCAATAATTGCAACGGCAATATTGGAGCAGTGATCGGAAATGCGTTCATAGTTGGTCAGCAGATCGGTCAAGATAAAGCCGAGTTCAATGGTACAGTTTCCATGCTGTAACCGCAAAATATGGCGGCCTTTGATTTCCGTAATGAGATTATCAATTACCTGTTCCAGCGGCTCTACCGTAGCCGCCAGAGCCAGATCCTTTGTGACAAAGGATCGTACTGTCAAAGATAGGATTTCATGAAGCGCTTCCGTAAGCGTTTTCAGCTCAGCGACAGCCTGGGGTGAGAAGGTGATTCCCTTATTATGGATTTCCTCAGCAACACCAATGAGGTTTTTGGCGTGGTCACCCAGACGCTCCAGATCATTGATGGTATGCAGCATACGTGCGACCTGTCGGTGATCGGCATCCGAAAGCTCGGTATGAGAAAGCTTGACGAGATAGGTGCCTAGGATATCCTCATAATGGTCGATGTCATCTTCCATCTTATCGACATCCGCAGCAGTTTTTTCGTTCCAAACAGTAAACAATCCGGTTGCATCACAAACCGATTTTTGTGCCGCCATTGCCATTTCATTGGAGACGGAAATCGCTTTTGCAACAGCGAAGGCAGGCATAGTCAGAAGGCGATCATCCAACAGAACGGTTTCGTTGGTTTCGGGCTGTGAAACATTCTCCTTGTCACGGATGATGAAGTTTGCAAGTTTTTCGAGCTGTTTTGTAAAGGGTAAGAGCACAAAGGTAGTGATCACATTAAAGATACTGTGGCAGACAGCGATCATCAAAGCATTGATGGGCTGATCGATAAAGGCAGGTGCAGCGATTGCCTCTACCAGCAGGAAGGGGATCAAACAGACCATCGTACCAATGATATTGAAAGAGAGATGTACTACAGAAACTTTCTTTGCGTTTTTGCTGACACCAATGCTGGAGATCAGTGCAGTCACACAAGTACCGATGTTCTGACCCATGATGATCGGAACAGCGATGCCATAAGTGATTTCGCCGGTCAGAGAGAGTGCCTGCAAAATACCCACAGAAGCAGCAGAGCTCTGAATGATACCGGTGAAAACAGCACCAAACAGCAATGCAAGAATCGGATTCTTGAAGGCGGTCATCAAGCCGGAAAACTCGGGAATATCGGCAAGAGGAGCCATTGTATCGGACATCAATGTCATGCCATACATAAGAACGGCAAAGCCTACTGCGATATTGCCGATGCTTTTGCGCTTTTGTGTTTTGCCGGACATAATCATGATTACACCGGCGAGCGCAAAAATAGGAGCAAAATTCTTAGGCTTCAACAGATTCAGAAACAGGTTGCTGCTTTCCAGACCGGCAAGGCTCAGGATCCAAGCGGTGAGCGTTGTGCCGATGTTGGAGCCCATCAGAACACCAATGGTTTGTCCAAAGGAAAGGATGCCGGAGTTTACCAATCCGACCAACATAACGGTCAATGCGGAGGACGACTGAATCGCAATGGTAATGCCTGCACCCAGCACAAGACTCAGTAGTTTGTTGGAGGCAACTTTCCGAAGCAAATGCTCCATTTTACCGCCTGCAATCTTCTCCAGACCGGATGACATAATTGTCATGCCATAAAGGAAAAACGCCAGTCCGCCAACGAGTGTAATGATCGAAAAAATATCCATACCTTTGCTTTTTGTGCACTGTTTGCGCAGGGCACAATACTCCTTTTGCAAAATTTTGCGAGTTATGTCAGTTTATAATATATCAAAAGAGTGTTAAATTCTGTTTTGCGTTTTGTTAAGAATGTGTTAAGTCTTGAGTCTTACGATGCCCATATCCTTTGCGTTGCATGGAATAATCAAATCGACGTAATTATGACTTGTGAAGTCTAGTAACTATAAGTTTGATTTATGTCGGGCTATTTGTGAATTTGTACAGAAACTTGATATCTGCTTGCAAAATTTCTCTGCATATGCTATAATATAAGCACAATTTTGATATTGAGGAGGCGTTTGTTATGAAGCGAATCTCTGTAAAACGAATATGCTCCGGTTTGCTTGCGTTATCGGTTTTTGGGACTGTGAACCGATTGCTGCCCATGGAGCAGAATGTTCGTGCAGCCGATCCGATTTTTCATGCAGAAGCAGAGGATTGTACTTTGCTCAGCGGCGGAACGGTGACGAATAACGTGTATAACACAGAATACCCCGGATACAGCGGAGAAGGCTTTGTCTGGGCAGGAAACTCCGGCGGTGTGAAGTTTGAGGTTACGCTGGAAGAGGGCGCAATGTATGAAGTCAGTACACGTTGCTGGATGTATCTGGATGGCAGCCGCGGACAGACTGTCGCTGTGGACGGCGAAGTGGTAGCCAATCTGCCGATTCCCAATGAGGGCCAGTGGATTGATTTCAGCTTTGGTTATTTTTATATTCCGGCAGGAACCCATACGGTTGAGATTGGTGCTGCAGGCAGTTACTATTTCGTGCTGTATGATACTGTGACCTTTGATTATGCGGATATGCCTGATCTGGATATTGATCCGACTCCGATTGATCCGAAAGCAACGGCTGAAACGAAGGCATTGCTGGAATATATGACCGGACAGTATGGCAACCATATTATTTCCGGTCAGCAGGAAATCTATGGCAATGGCAATAACGGCGATATGGAGCTGGAATTTGAGTATCTTTATGATACGACAGGAAAATACCCTGCGATTCGCGGCTTTGATATGATGAATTATAATCCGCTTTATGGCTGGGAGGATGGCACCACAGGACGTATCATTCAATGGGTGACGCAGCGAGGCGGCATTGCAACGGTCTGCTGGCATATCAATGTGCCGATTGATTTTGAAGGCTATACACTGGGCGAGGCAGTAGACTGGGAAAAATGTACCTATGCCAATTATCAGAAAACCAACAGTACTTTCAATACTGCGAATGTGCTGATTGAGGATACCAAAGAGCGTGCTTATTTTGAAGAGGCAATGCGTATGCTGGCAGAGCAGCTGCTGATTCTGCAGGAAGAAGGCATACCTGTAATTTTCCGTCCCTTGCATGAAGCACAGGGTAACTATGGCAGATATGGTGACAGCGGCAGCGCATGGTTCTGGTGGGGCGATCGTGGCCCGGAGGTATTCAAAGAGCTGTGGAAGCTGCTGTATACCACGCTGACTGAAAAATATGGTGTGCATAACTGTATCTGGGAGCTGAATCTCTACGAGCTGGATAACTCAATGGAATGGCATCCCGGCGATGAGTATGTTGATATGCTTGCATATGATAAATATGAAGGTTCTCCTTATCAATGGAATTTTGATCCTGCAACTTCTGTATTTTTGAAGTTGGTGGGATATACGAATGATACCAAGATGGTTGCCCTTTCTGAAAACGACAAAATTCCGTCGATTGAGCGTATGGTCAATGAAGGTGCATGGTGGTCATATTTCTGTCCTTGGTATGGTAATTTCATTACGGATGGCAGCATCAATCCCAAGGAGCATCTGGATGAAATCTATAACAGCGAGTATGTTGTCACGCTGGATGAGCTTCCCGCAGATCTGTATGGCTATGCCCGTGGAAACGGCGGCAACTGGGATGTGGAAGGCGCCTATGAATGTGAGGATGGTACACTGACTCGCAATGACGGCACAGAGATTATGGATTATAAGTATTGTTCCGGAGATGGCTATGTGTTCCTGAAGGGTGAAAATGATGCCATCGAACAGACAATCAAGGTGGATGAAGCCGGTACATATTACTTGATCTATGGATACCAGCAGCATTATGAGGCATCCGGAAAGACACAGACGCTTTATGTGAACGGCGAAGAGCTTGGAGAGGCATTTTTCCCGCAGGCATTGCTGTTTACGGAGTCTGTCCCGATTGAAGTGGAGCTGAAAGCCGGTGAAAATACCATAAAGCTTGTAAGTGTGGAAGGGTGGACCTATTTTGATTATCTTCGTGTCACAGATGATCCTTCTGCGGTTCCGGAAACCGGATTGCCCGGTGATGTCAATTGCGATGGCGTTGTCAAGATTGATGATGTGGTGCTTTTGAACCGACTGGTGGGCGAAGATCCTGCCATCCTTGTAACGCAAGAGGGTATGGCGAATGCCGATTGTGATGGTGAATCCGGCATCAATGCCTTCGATGCCACAGCGATTCTCTGCTATCTTGCCGGATTGCTTGAAAAACTTGGTTGATGCTATATGGAGCTGTATCACAATTTGTGATGCAGCTCCATTGCTTTTTTATGCAAGCGGCTCCTTATGAAAAGAAGCTGTTGTGAATGGCATACAGAAAAGCTTTTTGTTCACTGGTAAATTATTATATTTTCGTATTTTGGTGGCTTTATGCTTGACTTCATTGCGAAATTATGCTATAATTAACCGATAATGTATGTTTGACGTAGCATCGAATGTTGACGAGTCAAAATCAGAAGCAGAATATGGCAAAGAAGATTCCATGCAGTGGTTTTGCACACTTGTCATCTTGCCGATTTACAGACAAAAAAAGGAGTTTCAAGTATATGGAGGTTAAATTTTCTCCCCCGGATATTACCGAACAAGAAATCGCAGAGGTTGCAGAGGCACTGCGTTCCGGATGGATTACCACAGGTCCCCGCACCAAAGAGCTGGAGAGACAAATCGCAGACTATATCGGCGTGGCAAAAGCCTGCTGTCTGAACTCGCAGACTGCCTGTGCTGAGATGGCTTTGCGTGTACTTGGCATCGGGGAAGGTGACGAAGTCATCACAACAGCTTATACCTATACCGCAACTGCTTCGGTGGTGGATCATGTTGGTGCCACACTTGTGCTGGTTGATACACAAAAAGATTCGCTGGAAATGGACTACGAGGCTGTGGAGAAGGCGATCACCGAACGTACAAAAGTGATTATTCCCGTAGATCTTGCGGGAATTCCCTGTGACTACGATCGTCTTTTTGAGATTGTTGCGCGCAAGAAGGATCTGTTTACACCGGCAAATGCGATTCAAAAAGCCATGGGGCGCATTTCCATCAATGCAGATGCAGCCCATTCCTTTGGTGCTGTTTGGAACGGGAAAAAAACAGGCAGCGTTGCTGATTTCAGCAGCTTCAGTTTCCATGCGGTCAAGAATTTGACAACTGCCGAGGGCGGTGCGCTGGCATGGAATACGATTCCCGGTGTTTCTGATGAGGAGATTTATCATCAGCTTCAGCTTCTGAGCCTGCATGGCCAGAGCAAGGATGCGTTGGCAAAAACGAAGCTTGGTGCATGGGAATATGATATTGTCGGCACTTGGTATAAGTGCAATATGACCGATGTGGCTGCTGCTATCGGATTGAAGCAGTTTGCTCGTTATCCCGGTATGCTGATGCGGAGAAGAGAGATCATTGAAAAATATGATGCAGCACTGCGCCCGGCAGGGGTTGAGACACTGTGTCATTATACGGAAGCCTATCAGTCCTCCGGTCATTTGTATCTGACGAGAATCCCCGGCATCACATTGGAGCAGCGCAACGAATTTATTCTGCGTATGGCTGAGATGGGTGTTGCCACCAATGTACATTATAAGCCGCTGCCCATGCATACTGCCTATCAAAAGCTTGGTTTTTCCATTGAGAAATATCCCAATGCCTATGCACAGTTTGCCAATGAGATCACGCTGCCGTTGCATACACAGCTGACAGATGAGCAGATCGAGTATGTAATTGCATGCTATCTGAAGGTTCTGAAGGAGTTTACATGATTTTGCGTGCATGGGAAACACTTCCGTCTGAAATGCAGAATGATGAGGTGCGGAAGTATTACGATATTTTGCGCCGAAAGACCTTCAGCTTGCTCATGAAGCGTGTATTTGATGTGGTTGTTTCCGCAGTCATGATGCTGCTGCTTTCGCCGGTTTTTCTGGTGCTTGCAATTGCAATTAAGATTGATTCACCGGGGCCGGTTTTTTTCAGACAGGTGCGTGTGACGCAATATGGCAAGCAATTTCGTATTTTCAAGTTTCGCACGATGGTGAACAATGCAGATAAGATCGGTTCACAGGTAACGGTTGGCAATGACAGTCGGATTACGAAGGTAGGAAAGCTGATTCGCAAATGCCGATTGGATGAGATCTGTCAGTTAATTGACGTGTTTCGCGGAACGATGTCCTTTGTGGGAACACGGCCGGAAGTGCCGAAATATGTGGATCGATATACGCCCGTCATGCTTGCGACACTGCTTATGCCTGCCGGTGTGACATCTGAGGCGAGCATTTATTATAAGGATGAAGATGTTTTGCTCAATCAAGCGGATGATGTTGATACTGTATATGTGGAAACTGTTTTGCCCGGCAAGATGTATTACAATCTGAAGGCGATCGAAACATTCAGCTTCTGGCATGATATTAAGGTGATGTTCATGACAGTATTTGCCGTATTGGGCAAAGAGTATGTGGGTGATCGTCCGGTGCAGGAAAAAGAAACGACGTTGAGCAATAAGTGAGTTGGATATGATGAAGATTTGTGAAGTAACGCCCGATCAGAAAGGGATCATCAATGCAGTGGTTGAGATACATCTGGCAACCTTTACCGGTTTTTTCCTTACCTTTATGGGAAGAGGTTTTTTGCGGCAGATGTATCGCTCCTATTGTGATCATGCACCATCGGGATTGTTGGTGGCTTTGGATGAACAGCAGGAACCCATTGGTTTTCTTGCCTATTCGGCAGATATGAGCGGATTGTATAAATTCATGATTAAAAAGCGGCTGATTCCCTTTGCATGGTATAGTCTGGGAGCCTTTTTCCGGAAGCCAAAGGTATTCATGCGTTTGATCCGCGCATTTCTCAAGCCGGGTGAAAGTGCTCGTGAGGATGCATATGTGGAGCTTGCATCCATTGGTGTCAAGCCCAATATTAAATCCAAGGGTGTCGGTTCTCAGCTGATTACTGCGTTAAAGGATCGTGTGGATTTCACAAAATATGCATATATCAATCTGGAAACAGATGCAGTCAACAATGAGGGTGCGAATCATTTTTATGTAAAGAATGGTTTTGTACTGGAGCGTTCCTTTGAAACACATGAGGGACGAAAAATGAATGAATACCGGTATGTGCCTGTTCCGGTAACAATTGAGGGATAACATGATGGATCATGAGAATCGCAGCGATGCGCTGCAGTTCAAAAATGTATGGATCATATGCCACTATGCGCAGCAGCCGCCATATAACACAATGCTGCGATATCATAACTGGGGAAAGCAGCTGATCAAGCGCGGCTGTAATGTCGTGATTGTAGCTGCCAGTACCGTTCACAATACGGATATTGATGTTGTAGAGAAGATCGGCACGCAGGAAACTGTCTGCGACGGTGTGACATATCTGTATGTAAAAACACCGAAATACAGCGGAAATGGTGTGAAACGCATTCAGAATATGATGTCATTTTGCTTTGGGCTTTCCAAATATAAGAAGCGCAGTCCAAAGCCTGATGTTGTCATTACCTGTGAAGCGTATACCTTCCCATTTGTAAAGCGGTATTTCCGCAATGTACCGATTATTACGGATACGGTGGATCTTTGGCCTGCCAGCATCATTGAATATGCAAACTTTTCGAAGAGCAATCCCATGATTAAGGCACTGTATTCTTTGGAAAAGAAGGCATATCTGAACAGTGATGCTATGATTTTTTCTATGGAAGGCGGCAAAGATTATCTGAAAGAGCAGTCCTATGCCTCCAGAATTGATTTTTCCAAGGTATTTCACGTCAATATGGGCTGCGATATGGCGGAATGTGATCGTAACCGGGAACAAGTCACAGAAGAGCTTCCTTGGAATATGGATGCGTTTAATCTTGTGTATTGCGGTTCTGTACGGCAAGCAAATCAAGTACAGCAGATTTGCGATGCAGCAATGGCTTTGTACAACCGAGGGATACAGGACATCGCAATTCATATTTACGGCAATGGATCAGATCAGGAAATGTTGGAGCAGTATGTTGCGGAAAAAGGCATTCCCAATGTGACATTTTACGGACGGATAGAAAAGGCAAAGATTCCCTACATTCTATCACATTCCAAGGCAAATATTTTCACATATAAGCAGGTAAATCTGATGAAATACGGCGGCAGTCAGAGTAAGCTGTTTGATTATCTGGCAAGCGGCCGTCCGATCATCTGCAATTGTAAGATGGGATATAATCTGATCACACGCTATCATTGCGGTCTTGTGACAGAGAACCAATCGGCAGAGGCCTTTGCGGATACCATTGAGCAGATTTATCGTATGTCAGAACAGGAATTGGCAGAAATGGGAGCAAACAGCCGCAAGGTTGCAGAGGCCTATGACCAGCCGATTCTGGTTGATCAGCTCTGTAAGGTGATTGAAACGGTCGTGACGTCGAACTGATCGTCGAAAGATAGAAGGAAGATGTAATGAATATTCTTGTGATTACCCAGCTTTATCCTCAGCCGGATGATACCGGTGATAATAAGCCTACACGCACGGTAGAGTATTTTGCCAAGGAGTGGGTGCAGGCAGGCCATAAGGTTGTTGTGATCCATTGTCCCAGTAAATTCCCGATCTTTTTTTATTGGGTTCCGGATGCGATTAAGAATAAAGTAGGGGGCAGTTCATCCAATATTATTCCGCCTATTGAATCCAGAAAGAAGCTGGAACGGGAAGCATTGGGAATCCATGTGTATCGTATGCCGATGTTAAAAATGATGCCGGGCATGGGATATTCCAAGGGAAGAATGCAGCGTCAGGCGAAAGAGATTGCTTCCTATCTCGAACAAAAGGGATTTGTTCCCGAGCTTGTGATGGGACATTTTGCCAATCCGAGCACAGAGCTGGTTGCATTGCTTGCAAAGCATTATGGGGCAAAATCATCGATGGTATTTCATCACGATTGCACAGAGCGCAATGTTCAGCGCTATCGTCTGGATGTGCTTCATAAGGAGATTGGTGCCATTGGAGCCCGTTCCGTGATTGAAGCACACGATGTCAAACGGTTGCTGCATTTGCAGAAGGAACCGTTTTTGTGTTATTCCGGCGTACCGAATGATGCCATTGATGCAGCGGAGCGTACTTGCAATAAGCACGATTTTTCGAAGGGGATCCGCCATATTTATGTGGGCAGTTTAATTGCGAGAAAGCATTTGGATGCTGTCATTCGGGCATTGCTGCAATGCGGGAATCCCAATGCGATGCTGGAAGTTGTGGGCGGTGGTCCTGAAGAAGAGAAGCTGAAAGCATTGACCAAGGAACTAAAAGCAGGTGACAGGGTACGCTTTATTGGCAGAGTGCCTCGCAGTGAGGTGCTTGACAAGATGAAGCAGGCGCAGGTGTTTACGCTGATCAGCGATGGTGAGACCTTTGGAATGGTGTATATTGAGGCCATGCTGCAGGGATGTCTTGTGATTGCATCCAAGGGCGGCGGCTTTGATGGCATCATTCAGGATGGCGTGAATGGCTTTTTATGTGAACCGGGTAATGCTGAGATGCTTGCATCCATTTATCAGCGGATTGAGCAGTTATCGGAAGCGGAGCGCAATGCGATTGGTCAGCGTGCCATAGATACCGCTTTGAATTTCTCTGAGAAAGAAGTCGCAGAGAATTATCTGCGAGATGTAATGACAATCAACGGAATGCTCTGAGCTTGTTCCAACAGATATAAAATACGGAGGAAATAGAAATGAATGTAAATTTTGCTGAGCTGAGTCGTCAATATGGAAGATTTCAGCAGGAATATGAAGAAGCAGCGATGCGTGTACTTCGTTCAGGCTGGTATATTCTTGGCAAAGAATTGGAGCAGTTTGAAAAGGATTATGCTGATTTTCAAGGTATGAAGCATTGTATTGGCGTCGGCAATGGTCTTGATGCGCTCCGTCTTGCATTGACTGCACTGGGAATCGGCAAAGGGGATGAGGTCATTGTACAGACCAATACATTCATTGCTACCGCACTTGCCATCACCGAAAACGGAGCAACGCCTGTATTTGTAGAAGCAGATTCCTATTTCGGACTTGATGTCAATGCAATCGAGCGTGCAATCACTCCGAAAACCAAAGCAATTATGGCGGTTCATCTTTATGGTCAGATGTGTGATATGGATCCTATTATGGAGATTGCCAAAGCACATCATCTTGCGGTTGTAGAGGATTGTGCCCAGGCACATGGTGCAACCTACAAAGGCAGGAAAGCGGGTACCATTGGCGATGCCGCCTGCTTTAGCTTCTATCCTATGAAGCCCATCGGTGCATTTGGCGATGCCGGTGCAGTTGTGACCAATCGAGATGATGTGGCAGAGGGTGTCCGTATGCTGCGCAATTACGGCAGTAAGATCAAATATCAGCATGAGCTGGTTGGAATCAACAGTCGTTTGGATGAGATACAGGCAGCAATTTTGGGTGTCAATCTGAGACATGCAGGGGAATGCACTGCTGAGCGTTGTGCAATTGCAGCCAAATATTGCAGCGGCATTCAGAATCCGAAGATTCAGCTTCCTGCAATTCGTCCGGAGTGTGAACATGTTTTCCATGTATTTCCGCTTCTTTGCGAAGATCGTGATGCATTGTATGCCTATCTTGAAGCAAACGGCATTCATGCACAGATCCATTATCCGATTCCATGTCATCTGGCTCCTTGTTATGCAGAGCTTGGCTATCAAAAGGGTGATTGTCCTTGTTCAGAGCAATATGCCGCAAAGGAGCTGAGTCTTCCCATCTATGTGGGTCTGACTGATGAGGAGATCACATATATCATTGATACCTTAAATCGCTTTGAGTGATTGGAGTAGAATTATGAACTTACGAAAACTGCAATTAAAAGATGCCCCCTTGATGCTGGAATGGATGCATGACCCATCTGTGACACATGATCTTCATGCAGATTTTGCCTCCAAAACGCTGGCGGATGCCGAAGCATTTATTGCAGCAAGTCAAGATGTTTCCACCGATCTGCACATGGCAATTGTATCCGATCTGGATGAATATATGGGTACTGTCAGCTTAAAGCATATTGATCGTGAAAACAGCAATGCCGAGTTTGCGATTACGGTGCGGTCTGCATCCATGGGCAGGGGCTATTCTTGGTATGGCATGGCAGAAATCATCCGAATTGCCTTTGAAGAACTGGGATTGAATTGTGTGTATTGGTGCGTATCCAGAAAGAACGCACGTGCCGATCGGTTTTATACAAAGCATGGTTTCCGTGAGATTGTAGATATCTCTCCTGAGATTCTGCAGCGATATGAAGGCGTTGAGGATCTGAAATGGTATTCTGTACTCAATGGCGATGATTATACCAATGAAGCGGTTTGTAAAGGATCTGTTGCCGGCTGTAAGGTTGTGGGCATCAAGACCATACCGACTGTGAATGCCGGAGAGCTTTCTTTCTTTGAAGCCAATCATGATATTCCTTTTGATATCAAGCGGATCTATTATATCTCCAAGGTACCGGAGGGGGTTCGTCGCGGCTTTCATGCACATAAGGATTTAAAGCAGCTGTTGTTTTGTCCTTATGGCAAGATTCAGTTGATTCTGGATGATGGCAGTGTTCGAGAGGAAATCACACTGTCCGATCCGTCTGTGGGTGTTGTCATTGATCGCCCGATCTGGCGTGAAATGCTTTGGATGCAGAAAGATTCTGTTTTGTGTGTCGCTGCATCGGACTATTACAGTACCGAAGATTATATTCGGGATTATCAGGAATTTCTGGATTTCGTAAAATAAGGGAGGGTCTGAAATGAAAGGTATTATTCTTGCCGGCGGTTCCGGCACCCGGTTGTATCCGTTGACGAAGGTGACATCAAAACAGCTTTTGCCTGTTTATGATAAGCCGATGATTTTCTATCCGCTTTCAACCTTGATGTTGGCAGGCATTCGTGATATTCTGATCATTTCCACTCCTACGGATACGCCTCGATTTGAGGCATTGCTGGGCGATGGCAGCAGTATGGGCATCCGTCTTTCCTATGCTGTGCAGCCTAGTCCCGATGGTTTGGCACAAGCATTTCTGATCGGTGAGGAGTTTATCGGTGAGGATGCCTGCGCTATGGTGCTTGGTGATAATATTTTTTATGGCGGCTGGTTCCGTCGGAATCTTCGTGAAGCAGTACGGAATGCAGAGGCAGGACAGGCGACGATCTTTGGTTATTATGTACGGGATCCCGAGCGTTTTGGCATTGTGGAATTCGACGTGAAGAAGAATGTGGTATCGGTGGAGGAAAAGCCGCAGAATCCCAAATCCAATTATGCGATTACCGGCTTGTATTTTTATCCTTCCGGTGTCAGTGCAATGGCAAAACAGGTGAAGCCTTCCGCCAGAGGAGAACTGGAGATTACGGATCTCAATCGGCTTTATTTGGAAGAGGGAAATCTGAAAGCACAGCTGCTTGGTCGTGGCTTTGCTTGGCTGGATACCGGAACCATGGATAGCTTGATGGAAGCATCTACCTTTGTGCAAACGGTTCAGAACCGACAGGGAGTTGTCATTTCGGCTCCGGAAGAAATTGCTTACTATGAAAAGTGGATTACACAGCAGCAGTTGATGGAAACCGCTGCGATGTATGGCAAATCGCCTTATGGTGAGCATTTGCGTTTGGTTGCAGAAGATAAATTCGTGATCTGAGGAGAAAGAACGATGACTTATATAGTAACAGGCGGAGCCGGATTTATAGGCTCAAACTTTGTATTTCATATGCTGAAAGCGCATCCGGAGGATCGAATTATCTGTCTGGATAAGTTGACCTATGCCGGAAACCTGTCAACGCTTGCAGCGGTGATGGAACATCCGAAGTTCCGTTTTGTGAAGGCAGATATCTGCGATCGCGCAGCAGTGGAGCAGCTGTTTGAAGAAGAGCATCCGGATGTTGTGGTAAATTTTGCAGCAGAATCACATGTGGATCGGTCCATAGAGGATCCTGGTATTTTCCTGCAAACGAATATCATGGGTACGCAGGTATTGATGGATGCATGCCGTAAGTATGGCATCAAGCGATATCATCAGGTGTCAACGGATGAAGTCTATGGCGATTTGCCGCTGGATCGTCCGGATCTGTATTTTACCGAAGAAACGCCGATTCATACCAGCAGCCCATACAGCAGCTCCAAAGCAGGCGCCGATCTGTTGGTGCTGGCATATTACAGAACCTATGGTCTGCCTGTTACGGTAAGCCGCTGCTCCAATAACTATGGTCCGTATCATTTTCCGGAAAAGCTGATACCGCTGATGATAGCCAATGCGTTGAATGATAAGCCTCTGCCGGTGTATGGAGAGGGATTGAATGTACGCGATTGGCTGTATGTGGAGGATCATTGCAAGGCGATTGATCTGATTCTGCAAAAAGGCAGGGTAGGAGAGGTCTATAATATTGGCGGACATAATGAGATGCGCAATATAGATATCGTCAAGCTGATCTGCAAAGAGCTAGGGAAGCCTGAGAGTCTGATTACCTATGTAGCAGACCGCAAGGGACATGATATGCGCTATGCGATAGATCCGACCAAGATTCATCGTGAGCTGGGCTGGCTGCCGGAAACCAAATTTGCAGACGGCATCAAAAAGACGATTCAGTGGTATCTGGAGAACCGTGCGTGGTGGGAAACCATCATTTCCGGAGAATACCGTGATTATTATGACAAAATGTACGGCAATCG
>JAFXJT010000020.1 GCA_017532085.1 Oscillospiraceae bacterium
GTCAAGGAAAAGGGGGCACGGGGGAGAAACCAAAAGAGGGAAGGGAGATGTGAGTCCTTTGGACGATCACTCCCGTCCCTTTTGTGGTGTCTCCCCCGAACATTGATCCATGCGAATCGAGTCTGCTAAAAACGATAATCCATGCGATGTCTCCCTAAAACAATACTACTTAGCTTTCCCGTTTCGGAGGCTGAACAATCGAAGAAATCGCTGCTTGTTTGCAACTCCCCAAACAATGCTGCATACAAAGCAAGTCGGCTAAAAACGATAATCCATGCAATATCTCCCTAAAAAAATCCCTGTGAGGATTTCATCCTGATATACGAACTATATAGTATATTTTGGGCGAACGGCAGCGCCTTCTTCCTCTGCTCGCAGCGAATTGTAAACAAACTGTAAACTTTTCGGGGAACTTGTACGAAACCATACAAGTTTTGGCTCGAAAATCGCTGTTAGTAAGGAGGCGAAATCTATGCTCAAAGGAATTGACTATTTCCCGCTTGATTGCCAGTTCAATGAAGCCATGGAGCTGATCGAAGCAGAATATGGCTTTTTGGGATTTACGGTGATCATCAAAATCTGGCAGCGGATTTACAGCGGCTATGGATACTATTGCGAATGGACAGAGAAATCCGCATTATTATTTGCCCGTCGGATCGGTGCGGATTCCGCCCAAGCAGTTTCCGCCGTGATCGCAGCTGCCATCGACAAAGGATTTTTTGATCGCACACTCTATGAACAGTATCAGATTTTAAGCTCTGCCGGAATCCAGCGCCGCTATTTGCTGGCGGTCAGCAGAAGAAAGCAGGTGATGCTGCAAAAAGAGTATCTGCTGCTGCCTGTTGACGATCTTCCGAAAAATGTATGCATTTTAGGAGATTCCGGAAACAATGCCGATCAAAATGCATCCAATTTTCAACAAAGGAAAGAAAAGGAAAGGAAAGAAAAGGGACGGAAAGAAAAGGAAAGAAAAGCAGAGGAAAACAATCCCGCTTCTGCAGCAGCATCGGCAAAGCAATATGGATTGTATTCCAATATTTCTCTGAGCGCTCAGGAATATGCTGCACTCTCACAGGAATTCGGAATCGAAAATTTGCAGCGATATATCGAAAGAATGAGCAGCTTTCAGCAAGAAAAAGGACGCATCTACGCAAATCACGCACAAAAGCTACGGGATTGGATGCTGGCAGATCGTATCGAAAAGCCACCGGAGCATTCCTATCAACTGGAAGCTTATAAGGCATTGATGAATCAATTCTGATGGGATCGGGCGGAGGGATCCGCTTTTACAGCGAGAAGATGTTTGCAGATAAGGCTTGTCAAAGCCTAAGTTTTATGTTATAATAATAGGGTATCTGCCGTAATGGAGCCGAATGCTGTCGGTGTCTGGGGCGGATAGGGTTCCAAGCAGCCCATCCCAAACTGTTGAACACGGAGGAACCAATGGGAAAACAACATACTCGGCGTACTGCTGCGCCGCATACAACAACAAAAACTACAACAACAAAAACCAAAGCAAATGCGGAACATCGAACCGCAACTGTCCGCACAGTCCAATTTACACCGAACCCTCGGCGGCTTGGGTTATTTCTGACGCTTGGTGCTTATGTGCTTGCCTTTTGCATTCCGATTTTCATTGGATTGCTGATGTATCGGGCAATGGAGATTGCACCTTTTGGAGAGAATTCTGTCCTTTGCATGGATCTTTGGGGACAATATGCACCCATGTATACCCAGATTGCCCAAAGCGATTCTCTTTCCGAGCTGCTGTATTCCTGGAACGGCGCCTTCGGATATAACAACTGGGCACAAAGTGCTTATTACTGCAACAGTATTTTCTGGCTTGGGCTGCGGCTGGTGCCTTTGGAGCATCTGATCTCTTACATCAACTGGATCTGTCTGTTAAAGCTCGGCTGTGCGGGTGTGACTTGTCTTGCGTATTTGCGCCGACATCTCAAAAGCCGCAGTGTATTTCTCATCGGCGGAGCTGTGGCATACAGTCTTTGCGCCTATATGCTGGCATTTTTGTCCCAGCCCATGTGGACCGATGTGCTGATCTTTGCGCCCCTTGTGCTTTTGGGTATGGATCGGATGCTGCAGGAGAAAAAGCCGCTGTGCTATTTGCTGATGCTGACATTGACCATCTGCTCAAGCTTTTATATCGGATTTGCCATGTGCATTTTCTGCTGTATTTATTTTGCGGCAAATGCATTGCCTGTTTTGCAGATGGGCAGAAATGAGGAAGGCAAACTGCGGCTGCAGGGTGTGGGTACTTTTGGCAGAATGACAGGCTTGTTTACAGTCAGCTCCTTGCTGGCAGGAGCCCTTTCTGCGCCCGTGATTCTGCCTGTGGCAAAGGCGATCAGTCTGACGCTTGCATCGGAAGCGGCGTTTCCGCAGCGGCTCAAATGGTATGGCAATGTTGCCGATCTTCTGCGCCATATGCTTTCGGAGCAGCCTCTTTGCGTGGAAACCACCGGTGTGAATCTTTCGATTGGCATGATTGCATTTTTGCTGCTGCCGCTGTATTTTTTCAATCGCGAGATTTCGGAAAAGCAGCGTGCAGCCAACGGGATTGTGCTGGGATTTCTGGGTCTGTCCATCCAGTGCAATTATCTGGATTTCATATGGCATGGCTTTCATTTTCCCAATCAGCTGCCCGGACGATGGACGTTTTTGTTTTCGCTGTTTGCGGTGCTGCTGATTTGTGATACTGTGGTTCATCTGCAGGGGCTGACGCTGCCTCGGTGCATGGGCGGACTTGCCATCAGCGCCACTGCCTTGTATCTTGCATACAACGGCATCGGCAGCGAGACCAAAGCAGAGCTGCCCGACATCTATTTTGTGCTGTTTGCGATTGCTGTGATGCTGCTGCTGCTGGCAATCATTGTAGAGCTTCTGCGCAAGGCAGCGCAACGAAATCCCGAATCTCAGCTTACCCGCCTGCCGCTGCGGCTTGCATCCATACTGTGTACTGCTGCCATGGCGGCTGTGTGTATTTACGACAGCGGCAGAAGCTATATTCATATTGCACAATTTGAAACCCACGGCACCCGTGTTGCAAACGGTGTATCCTATCAGAACAATATCCTCAAGCAGAGAGCCTATGGTGAGAAGTGGGCTTGCGATGAGACTACCTTCTATCGTGTGGAAGCCAATCAGGGCTTTACCTTCAATCCCTCCATGATCGGCGGATATCATGGCATGGGCTATTATTCCTCTACCATGCGCGGAAAAGCCTTCTCGCTGCTGCAATATCTGGGCAACCGTGTTTATGCCCAGAATGTCAGCAGTGTGTATCAGCAGGAATCGCCGGTGCAGAACAGTCTGTTTGGCATCCGATACCATATCGACTATGTCCGCTCGATGGATCAGCTGCCCTGCACCAATGTGGTGGAATCCGATGCTTCCTGCGATATTGTGGAAAATACCACGGCACTTTCGCTGGCCTATGCGGTTTCTCCTGAGATTTTGGATGTGAAGGTCACCAATGAAGTCCGAGCCATTGAAAATCAGAACAAGCTGCTCAATGCCATCACAGGAAAGCAGTATGATGTGTTCCGCAAAATCAATACCGCCTCGTTCTACTATAACAATGCCACGCTGACGGAACACAAAAACTGGAATGCAAACTATTTCCATGCTGTGGATAACGCAGCACCCGTCAGCTTCCATTATTCCTATGTCTGCGATACGGATGGCCCCTATTATCTGGAGCACAATTTCCGTGCCGGTTCCATCCGCATCACCGTCAACGGCAAGGAACGCATTGTGGATCCGCAGATGGTACGCTTTGTCTATCTGGGAGACTATACCGCAGGCACAGCCGTCACCGTGGAGGCCACGCTGGAAAACATCGCTGTGGGCTGCGTGGGCATGAATCTCTATGCCTTCGATACCGCCAAATGGGAACAGGCCTATGCACAGCTTTCTGAAACGCAGCTTCAGGTGGAGGAGTTCCGCAATACCCATATCCGAGGCACCATTTCGCTGCCCGCAAAGCAGATGGTCATGACCACCATTGCGCAGGATGGCGGCTGGAAGGTCTATTGCGACGGCAAACGGATCGAGCCTACTCTTGTGCTGGGCGAGCTGATCTGTCTGACGCTGCCCGAAGGCGAGCATACCTTGGAATTCCGTTATCAGGTACCCGGACTGATACCCGGCTTGCTGCTTTGTCTTGCAGCGCTCCTGCTTTGCCTGCTGTTGTTTGTACCCAAGCTGCGGGATCCGCTTTGGAACAAGCTGCGCAGTCTCAAAAAAGCAAAGCCCCAGCCCGCAGAGGACAATGCGTCCGCTGCAGAGGACAATGCATCCTCCGAGGAGGAAGAACAACTTGTAAAGGAAGGCTCCACAGCGTAAGCAGGAACCATATCCAAAAAAACAACCGCTGTTCTCAAAGCAGAGCAGCGGTTGTTGATTTTGCAAATATACAGCATACCATCCGTATCCGGCTATATTAGGCTTGTATCGTGTTCTACTGGTGCGGGTGATAATTCATTTGCACAACAGTTATCGAAAATTTTGGGCGTTAAGGTAAAAGCACCGACAATGGATGCATACTATGCACCAGATGAAGGGACGGTGTTCATAGGTGCTCAAAACGAAAACATTGGCAAATGGCGAACTTTTGAAAAAGGAGTGGAAATATATGACTAATGTTGGTTGTTTTTCTGAAATGAAAGTCTTTCACGATAGCGGCAGTGTGCATGAACACATTATCGAAAAAGTGAACTATGACAAACAAAAAATGATCCAGTATCTTTCTTCTTTCAAGCGCAAAGCAAGCTGTCCAAGAGAAGCAATTGACTGTGTTACCGGAAAAGTCATCGCCAATTATTTTCTTGTTTTCGATGACGGCGAATTTTGCTGGTGTGATTTCCTTATTTATCACATCAAAAATTACAATATCGCTTTGCCACAAAGACTGATTGAAAAAGCCAACGCAACATTAACCGCTTGATTCGTCAGGCGGTTTTTTGGTGGGCTATGGCAGAAGCACTGCTGCAAAGGCCTCTGCTGCTGCCAAGCGAAAACTTGCCGAACAGACCCGAAAACGCCTTGACAAAGCTGCGGAAAGTGGTATAATAGAAGCAGAGGATGTGAAGCCGATGATTCGAGCGATTGAGCAGCCAATTGAACAACAACATACGGGAAAAGGCAATCCAAATGCAATTCTCACGTTCGATGTTCCGTTGAACAATAGGCAGTCCGCAATTCTGGCACAGCTTGTTGACTATAATAGTCGTGTAACCGTCCCGAAAAAGGATGTCAACATGGCTGACCTTGCTGCTTTTACCGCCAAAACCGGACACGAATTTGCTATGTTCACAAAAGGACAGGAACGATTGATTGTTCGTGGAAACGGTGTAAGGGTAGAGATTGATCTGGAACAAGCAACAGAGCTTGCTGCCGCCGGATATCGTTGGAGTGGGCATACACATCCGGGTGAAACGATCGGCTGTTTAATGCCATCGCCCGGTGACAAAGCTGTTCTTGCGGCATTCAAGCAAGATACTAGTGTCATTTACAATTCTAAAGGACAATTCGCAACATTTGAGAAGGAGGGGTAATCATGTGCAAACTTTTTGAAGATTGGTCGGATGAGATCAAGGCGTACTGCCTAACTCACAATCTAAGCTTTGAAAAAGCCAAAAAGCTGTCTCAATGTTGGGGCGCAAACTTTCTTGCGCTGCAGTATTACGATTCTGAAAAAGGAAAAGCAGGTTTGTTGGATGAAACGCCGATGCCCTTGGTGCTTCTTATCACCCAAACGGCGGATGGACTCCAATTTGAAGAAACAGAGCATACTCGGACTTACCTTGCATCATAGTTTTCTTTATCGAACAGGCATTTGAAGTAGAGATTGTGCTGCTACGCACCCTTTGGGTCAAAAGAAATGTGGAAAGGGGCACACCCACCAAATGTCTTTGCCTTTCTAAAAAACCGCTTGATTCGTCAGGCGGTTTTTTAGGTGGGCTATGGCAGAAGCACTGCTGCAAAGGCCTCTGCTGCTGCCAAGCGAAAACTTGCCGAACAGACCCGAAAACGCCTTGACAAAGCTGCGGAAAGTGGTATAATATAAGAGAAGATACGACTCTACAACATTCACAACGAAACGGATGTTGGTGTATTTACCGCAGAAGAAATTGAATCTGCTATTTGGGACAAAACACAAGAAGATGAAGTGAATTGCAGAATTTATGAATATTTGCATACGCACGACACAATCTCTGATACAATGATTTCTGAAATCGTATCTTTTGTCAAGTCGGAATATGACGATTTACCGGAGGGGAATTTGTATGGCTATTGATATCAAAAAGCTGCTGAAAGGTGAATATGTGCCGTGTGACAAATGTGAAAAAGGACAATTCATTCCACGGTACAATACTACACCGGACAAAGCTTCACAGTTTACTTGCAAAGAATGCGGTAACCTCTTGATACTGCAAAAGAAGATAAAATAACCGCTTGATTCGTCAGGCGGTTTTTTGGTGGGCTATGGCAGAAGCACTGCTGCAAAGGCCTCTGCTGCTGCCAAGCGAAAACTTGCCGAACAGACCCGAAAACGCCTTGACAAAGCTGCGGAAAGTGGTATAATACAAGAGAAGTAGCTGGATCAATTGGTGCATATATCGAGTCTTTAAGCTTTTTCCCAAAGCAGAGAGAGTTCTTACTGGATAAAAATTGTGCTTACAGAGTCGTTTCAAGTGGAGAGGATTTCATTGAATTGGAGGTGATGACATGAATCCGAATGAACAAAACAGTCAAACTCCTATGACTGAAGAAGAACTGCAGGATTGGAAAGAAAAAATGTCTGAGCCTGTAAAGTTCAAACGAATCACTGAAGAAGAGTACAAACAGCTCAAAGAAGCAGGAAAACTGAATTGAATGAAACCGCTTTCCATTAGGATTCGTGACTTGACAATTCAACAATACGAAAAATACATAAAAGGAGATGTATCGCAATGATGATTGAACCTATTTGGTGGAAATATGCTATCTTTGGGGATGATGGCTATTTAATTGGAATTGCTTAAAATGCTCCAGAGGATGCAA
>JAFXJT010000021.1 GCA_017532085.1 Oscillospiraceae bacterium
GCACCATTCGCCGCCTCCGAAAAGACTGCAAACTCTTTTTATACCCTGTGCTTGGGTTGATGGTCTCTTGCCGTTTCCGGTTCGATTCCATCGGAATCTCAAGGGTTTTTCTTGTAAAGCATTGTTCAATTTTCAAGGTGCCGTTTACTGCCCTCTCTCGGACAGCTTTACTATTATATCACAGTCGGTTCGCTTTGTCAAGTCCCTTTTTTCGTTTTCTCGAAAAAAATTTTTCTTGCCTTCGCTGCTCTCCTGTGATCTCTTCGCCTCTTCCGTGAGGCGACTTGTATATAATACCACATACCAATGGTATTGTCAAGGGGTTTTTCGCATTTTCTTCGATTTTGGCGCATCGCACAAATCATCCTCTCAACTTTAAGAATTCGTAGTCATTTTGCCTTGTGCATTTCTCCTTTTGCGTCTGTTTCGACAAAAAACGAGCAGTGCGCCCAACAGCACACTGCTCTGTTCTCACTCAGATTCCTCGGAATCAGTCATATTCTCCACCGTCAGCTTCTCTGCACAGATCCGACTGATCCAATTATCCTCATACTCCAATAATGTATAGCGCACACCTTCATGCACAACCGACGGTGTCTCACCACTCGTAGGAATGCGTCCCAGCAAATGCACTACATAAGCACTCATGGTATCGAAATCCTCTCCGCATTCCGCCTTCACGCCCAATGTCGGCAAAATATCTTCGGGATCCGCAGCGCCGTCAATTGAGAACACGCCCTCGGAAAGCTCTGTAAGCTCCGCTTCCTCGTCGTCATATTCATCCTGAATATTACCAACGATCTCCTCAAGCAGATCTTCCATAGTCACCATACCGGCCGTACCGCCATATTCATCCGAAACAATGGCGAGCTGGATTTTTTCACGACGCATTCGCTGAAACACATCTCTGCATTTGGCGGATTCAGGTACAAACACCACATCACGCATCAGCGGTAAGATCGGATGATCCTCTGCTTCTCCCATCATCGAAAGAAGGTCCTTCACAAGAACGACACCGACAATCGTATCAACGGTACCGTCATATACCGGAACGCGGGAAAATCCTTCTTCACGGATCACAGCTGCCACGCCAAACACCGTTTCATCCTTAGGCACAGCGCTCATATCCTTGCGATGCGTCATGACCTCTGATACCATCACATCATCGAAAGCAAAGATATTATTGATCATATCCCGCTGACTTTCTTCGATGACTCCCGTTTCGTTGCCGGCATCCACCAGCATACGAATCTCCTCTTCGGTCACGATTTCGGTAGTCTCTGATGCCTTAATACCAAAAGGGAGACAAATCAGTGCAACACAACTTCTGACCAGCCAGATCAATGGCGCAAGACACAACATCAGCATTTGCACCGAACCCGATGCAAATCGTGCAAAT
Organism: Oscillospiraceae bacterium; assembly: GCA_017532085.1. GTDB lineage: Bacteria > Bacillota > Clostridia > Oscillospirales > Ruminococcaceae > Firm-04. The sequence continues at coordinate 1,400 of JAFXJT010000021.1, forward strand.
TTCTCCGGTTGGCGGGATGCCAGACGCTTCGGCAGCAGATCGGTAAATGCAATCAATACTATTGCCGCAATCAACGATAGTATAATACCTGCCAGCAAACCCGACTCCCGGACAGGAATACGCCCGGCAAGCCGACTGCCGAAAATGCCAAAAGTCAGCATGCTGATCCAAACAGCTGACAGCACCCGATGCGTTGTAAAGCATAACAGTAATCGGCTCGGAACAGTCAGCAATCGATCCAGCTTTTGCCAGCGCCGATCCTCCTCGGCAAGCGTTTTGATCCGAGCATCATTGGCTTCGGTTAATGCAGCTTCACAAGCAGAAAACCATGCTCGCAATAAGCAGCATACAATGAGGAAGGCGATCAAAATCCACAATCGGTCACCATCGGTATCCATGAAGAAAAAAATCCTTTCTATCTCAATAGTTTCTTACGAACCTTCGTAAGCATGATTCTTATTATAGTGCATTTATCGCAGAAAGTCAAGCTGCCATCCCGATTTTCAAAAGAAAACCATTGCGCAATCCATTTGGGACGCTTTCGGGGATTTTCCCACCGGATCAGCTAAACAGCCCTGCACTTTTAAGAAAGCTCAAACATACCCGTATATAGCTGATAATACTTTCCTTTCTGCGCAATCAGGGTGTTATGATTGCCTCGCTCAATGATCTCGCCCTTTTCCAGCACCATAATCGCCTGTGCATTGCGAATGGTTGATAATCTGTGTGCAATCACAAATACCGTCCTGCCTTCCATTAATTGATCCATACCTTTTTCAATCAGCGCTTCGGTACGAGTATCAATCGAACTCGTGGCTTCATCCAAAATCAGCACCGGCGGATCGGCAATGGCAGCACGCGCTATGGCAAGCAGCTGCCGCTGACCCTGACTGAGATTGGCTCCATCGGCTGTCAGCATCGTATCATAGCCTTGCGGCAGATGTGTGATGAAATAATGTGCATTGGCACGCTTTGCTGCGGCAATGATATCTGCATCATCGGCGTCCAGTCTGCCATATTGGATATTTTCACGAACGGTGCCGGTGAATAAATGCGTATCCTGCAAAACCATGGCAAGAGAACGCCGAAGATCATCTTTCTTGATTTTATTGATATTAATGCCATCATAGCGGATTTTGCCGTCGGGTACATCATAAAATCGGTTAATGAGATTGGTGATGGTTGTTTTTCCGGCACCCGTAGAGCCTACAAAGGCAATTTTTTCTCCGTCATTGGCATACAGCGAAATATCCTTGAGCACGATTTTTTCCGGCGTATAGCCGAACACCACATGATCAAATTCCACATTGCCTTTCACAGGCGTATAGGTAATCGTGCCATCCCGATGGGGATGCTTCCATGCCCAGAAACCGGTTCGCTCGGTGGTTTCCTCTATGGTACCATCCGCAAGCTGACGCGCATTGATCAGCGTCACATAGCCGTCATCCACCTCTGGTTCCCCATCCAGCATACGGAAAATACGCTCTGCGCCGGCAAGAGAGGAAAGAATCGTGCCAAAGAGCTGTGCCACCTGTGTAATCGGTCTGGTAAAGGTACGGCTATATTCCAAAAAGGAAATCAATGCGCCAAGAGAAATCATGCCGTGAATGCCCATAATACCGCCGCAGATCGCAGTGACTGCATAGCAGATATGAGACAGATTGCCCATGATAGGCATCAGCATATTGGAAAAGGAATTGGCTTCGGTCGCAGCGTGACAAAGTGCTTCATTGCGCTGTGCGAATCCTTCCTTGGCCGCCTCCTCATGGCAAAACACCTTGACAACCTTCTGACCTTCGATCATTTCTTCAATATAACCATTCACAGCACCGATTGCTTGCTGCTGCTGCTTGAAGAATTTTCCTGAACGTCCCGCCAATGCCCCGGCGATTCTCATTTGTACGGCAAGGAACAAAAGCACCAGAAGCGTCAGCATCCAACTATAACGCAGCATCATGACAAAGGTGCCGGTAACGGTAACAATACCCACCAACAATTGAGAAAGCGTATTGGAAAGCATCTCCCGCAGCGTATCCACATCATTGGTATAGTGACTCATCAGCTCACCGTGCGTATGGGTATCGAAATAACGAATGGGCAAACGCTCCATATGAGAAAACATCTGCTTACGAATCTGAAATAAAGTACCTGTGGAAACTTTCAGCAGCAGTCTTGCGTAAAGATAAGCACTCAAAGCGCCGCTGAGATAGATGACCGCCATAATCAGAACAGTGCGAATGAATCCGCCCATTTGCTCCAGTTCCATCAGATTCTTGCCGGAATCCGAAGCATATTCGTTAATCATCGGACTGAGATAATCATCCACAATGACCTGCAGAAACGAAGTGCCTATGACCTGCGCCAATGTAGAAACCAGAATGAATACGGCAATCAGTACCAGCAGCAGCCGATATTCACTGAAATAGGAAAATAATCTGCGGATTGTTTTCCCCATATGTTCGGGTTTTTTTCCCGGGGCGAAATTCTGCGGACCCCTTCCGCCTGCCATACGAGCCATTATTCTACCCCCTTCTGCTGGCTTTCATATACCTCACGGTAGATGCTGTTGGTTTTCAAAAGATTTTCATGGGTATCAAAGCCATTGCATTTTCCCTCATCCATAACCAGAATACGATCTGCCTCGGCAACAGAGGAAATTCTCTGGGCAATGATAAGCGTTGTAATACTGCCATGCCGTTTGCGCAGTGCATCTCGGATTTTACTGTCGGTGGCAGTATCTACGGCGCTGGTAGAATCATCCAAAATCATGATTTTCGGTTTTTTCAGCAGCGCACGGGCAATACAAAGCCGCTGCTTTTGACCGCCGGATACATTGGTACCGCCCTGTCCCAGATCGGTGTCATAGCCATCGGGGAAAGAGGTAATGAACTCATGTGCCTGAGCCGCCTCGCAGGCTGCCACAATCTCTTCATCAGTAGCATCGGGATTTCCCCAGCGCAGATTATTGCGAATGCTGCCGGAAAAAAGCACATTCTTCTGCAGCACCATTGCTACCTGATTGCGCAGCGTATCCAGCTTGTAATCCCGTACATCATGACCGCCGACCAGCACACGACCCTCCGTAACATCATATAAGCGAGGAATCAATTGTACCAGCGTGCTTTTTGCCGATCCGGTACCACCGATGATACCAATGGTCTCACCGGAATGAATCGTCAGATTGATGTGCTCTAAATTCAGATTGTCGCTGTCTTTGTTGTAAGAGAAGGATACATTTTCAAATACAATGGAACCATCTGCACATTCCAATGCAGGATCTGCATCGTGATCGTTAATATCCAGAGTTTCATCCAGTACCTCACAGATACGACGGATGGATGCCAGCGAGATAATCAGACTGATGAAAATCATGGTGATCATCATTAGAGACATAAGAATCTGACCGATATAGGAAATGAAACTGGAAAGCTCACCAATATCGAAGGTACCTTGGATTGCCATGCGGCCTCCGAACCAAAGGATCGCAAGAATACAGCCATACATGGAAATCTGCATAAGGGGGCTGTTCAGAAGCACTATTTTCTCTGCGGCAACCTGTGTTTTGCGTACTTCATCAGCACTGGCTTCAAATTTTTCTATTTCATGGCGTTCTCGCACAAACGCCTTGACCACGCGAATTGCAATCAGATTTTCCTGCAATGCGCCGTTCATGCGATCATATCGTTCCAGCATGCTGTGAAACCGCGGATATGCATTGATCGCAATGAGAAACAACATCGTAGCAAGAAACGGAATGACAACAGCAAAAACCAATGCCATTTTCGCATTGATCGTTATGGCCATGATCAATGCGCCGATCAGCATGGAGGGAGATCGTACCATCATGCGGATACACATCATAAAAGTGTTCTGTACATGATTAACATCCGTAGTTAAACGTGTGATCAAGGAGGCTGTGGAATAGTGATCAATATTAGAGAACGAGAAATCCTGCACACGATCGAACAGCTTGGCACGCAGATTTTTACCGAATCCGATGCCCGCCTTAGCAGAAAATCTGCCGCCCAGCGCACCGCAGATCAGCGACAAAATCGAAGCGATAATCATAATGATACCGATTCTTACGGTATAGGCAGTATCCTGTGCCTGGATTCCGTTTGTGACCATTTTTGCCATCAGAAAGGGAATCAAAATTTCAAGTCCCGCTTCCCCCAACATCACAAGAGGTGTATAAATGGCGTATTTCTTATACTCTCCCAGACAGGAAAGCAGCTTTTTTATCATTGACAGCATCAGATTCCTCCTTTCTGTTCATCAGAATGGTGTACAAGAGCAGTACAGACCGCATTCTCCTGTGCAATTTCTTCGGCAAGTGTTTTCAGTGCAAGTGGGGTAACGTCCATCGGTTCTCTTCCCAAAGCACGTTCCATTTGTTCTGTCATACGACGCAAATAGTCCGTAAGTTGTCGAAGCTCCGCTTCGGAAAAGCCATCAAAAACCGATGCATCAAACCGATCAATGACATCGCAGCAGCTTTGCAAAACAGCCTTTCCTGCTTCCGTCAGCTCCAGCTGCTTGCAGCGCTGATTATCGGGACAGACCGCTGCTGTCAGATATCCCAATTGCTTCAGCGGTTTGATTGTCATCGCTACGGCAGCAGGTGTAATATGCAGCCGTTCTGCCACATCAATTTGCTTACAGCCCGGATGCTTCAAAATATCATCCAGCAGATGAACCTGCGTTCCGTTGAGCGGTGCAGTATGCTCTACCTGCCGGATATAGATTCTCCGCAAAAAATGCAGCTTGGCAAGCCGACCAAACAGCATACGGTATTGTTCCGACGCATCCGGATTCCCCATCGGTTTTGTCATGCAGCTCCCTCCCATCAGTTCAGCGCTTAACTGTTAAGCACTTAATCATTATACGCAAGATTCCACATTCTGTCAAGACAGCCGCATCACAATATTGCACAAAAAGAAAAAGGGAATTTTGTACACATCTCCAATCCCTTGACAAACTCGACCGATTGTGATATCATTGCTGTATCAGTGATTATATCCTGATCCTCTTAAAAATGACAAATAACGAAGCAATCCGGCAAACAGGATCCGCTGCATTGCTTTCTATCATGCGCAGAGCGGCGTTGCTTGCAGCAACCAATGTGAGGGAAGTTCGGTGAAAATCCGTCGCAACAGCCATTACCGTGACAGTCGGAATACTCACCGCATTCTGCGACGGGAGTCGGAATCAAGCCTTTTGTATGCTTGAACGACACATTTTTGGGTATGAAAAGTGCAACCGTTTGTTGATCCTATGGATAAGGGCGCAGTGTCGATTCATGACCGAATGCCCCGATCCGATCAGCAGGCTGTTGCGCTTTTTTCTGTCGTGATACACGATAGGAAAAGGCGCTTTTTTATTGGAAAAGGAGGGGATATTATGGCATTGCACAGCAAAGCGGAAGCAATTCTTTGGTTGCAGCAAATGCAGGCACAATTGCTGGCAAAAGGCATTCAACGATATCCGAAGCGCAGTGATTTTACTGCCGAGCAAGTAGTTGCCATCAAAGCACATCTCGGGCCGTGGCCTCGTGCACTGGAGGCGGCTGCCTTAAAACCGCTGTGCAAAACAGAGCCTGCTCCGAAAGAACCATGAAAAGCGTATTTTGCGCAAACAAGAATCCATACCAACAAAGATGGCAAAACACATTGTCAACCAAATGAAAAAGGAGAAAAAATTATGAAAAAACAAATTCTGACTACAATGCTTTTGAGTACGGTGCTGACCGCATGCACGATTCCCTGCTATGCTTTCGCTGCCGAAACAATGGATGTAGCGGTAACCATTGCCGATGCCGATGGCAATCTGGTACTGACACAGGCGGATGTCGTGGTCACGGATGCCGATCGGGATGGCGTGCTGACCATTGGGGATGCGTTATATGCTGCACATGAGGCCTATTATGAAGGCGGTGCAAAAAGCGGTTATGCCGCCTCCATGACCGATTACGGTCTGAGCCTGGATATGCTCTGGGGCAATACAAACGGCGGCTCCCATGGATACTATCGAAATCACGCATCGGCTATGAGCCTTTTGGATCCTATTGCAGAGGGCGACCGGATTACAGCGTTTTCCTATACGGATTTGGCAGGTTGGTCGGATCAATATTGTTATTTTGATCCCGATGCGGTATCTGCTGCCGAAGGAGAAGAGATTACGCTGACTTTGCTGGGCGCAGGATATGATGAGGCTTGGAATCCCATTACTGCGCCTGTTGCCGATGCATATATTGTACTGGACGGTGTGCGCACTTCCTATCGGACAGATGCAGACGGAATGGCAACATTGCCTTTGACCGCCGCAGGAACACATATCATCAGTGCAGTATCCGATACAGCGATTCTGGTGCCGCCGGTATGCGTCGCAGCAGTCAACGGTTCCGATATCGGCACCTCCACAACAGCACCTGTAACCACCGCAGCAACGACATCTGCGGATGGAGTGGATACCGGTGACAGCGATTTGTCCATTTGGCTGCTTGCCGCTATGACACTGATGGGCATTGTCGCCATCGGATGCAACAAACGAATCGGATGCAGAAAATGAGAAGAACATGGCGCTTTTCGTTATGGGTGCTGACGATCGTCTGCTGTTTTCGGATGCTGTTTTTGCCTTGTGCTGCATCGCTTTCGCACACAGCGGTTTATGACACTATTTTGCAGGCACAGCTGACATCAGCCGGTGCCGAGGATGTCCAAACATGGATTACCGATACATTAGCAGCTCGTGCAGGCAGCGGCTCGCCGGAATGGTATGTGATGGCACTTGCGCAGTCGGGAAAAACGTATGATATGACAGCCTATACAGCCGCGCTGCATACTGTCATGGACAATCAGACCGGCAATGCGGTACAGCGGCAGCGGTGTGCACTGGCAATGCTGGCAGCTGCTCCCGATTGCAATGCCGCTGCCATGGAACGTCTGCTTGCAGAAACGCTTGGCAAACAGGGCATCATGAGTGAAATTTTCGGGTTGCATCTCATGCAGCTTGATGTGCCGTCGCCGCACAGCAAGGAATCGGTTGTGCAGATGCTTTGTGCACGTCAGCTTGCAGATGGCGGCTGGGCGCTTTCAGGCAATATCGGCGATGTGGATGTGACTGCCATGACCATACAGGCATTGGCGCCTCATCGCAAGATACAGGCCGTGGAGGATGCCATTGCAAAGGGATTGTCTTTTTTATCGGCAAAGCAGCTGGATGACGGCAGCTATGTCAGCTATGGCGTATCCAATCCGGAAAGCGGTGCGCAGGTTTGGATTGCACTGGCCGCTTTGGGGATCGATTCTCAAACAGATCCACGTTTTTGCAAAAACGGCAATACAATTGCAGATGCGATTTTGCGGTTTCAATGTGAATCGGGCGGATTTGCCCATGTTGCAAACGGCAAAGAAAATGCCAATGCCACCGTACAGGTATTTCTGGCGCTGACAGCTCAGCGGCTGCTGGAAACAGAACAACGCAGCTTGTATGCCTTTTTGCGAAACGATTCTCCTGCTGCAAGCACATCCGCAGCATCTTCGACAGCAGCGCAAACAAGCACTTCGGCAACAACGCATACGACGAATTCTGCAGCAGCGACTGCAGGATTGCAAAGTGACAGCACCTCACAATCCATGCCAAACGGCAGCGGCAGTACATGGATCGGCAGCCATACCTCTGCTGTTGATATCACTGCAGCAGAACAGCTTGCGCCGAATCACACTGCAGGATCGGGAAACTCCACTGTCCGCAAAATGCCGCTGCTGCGATGGCTCCTTACTGCTGCGATCCTTTTGACCGCAGCTCTGATTTGCGTGGTGATGTGGCGAAAGGGACGCAGGCATCCCAATCATATCCTGCTTGTGTTGGGATGCGGAGCTGTCATGATCGCTGGGGTATGGTGGATCCGATTGGAAACACCGGAACAATACTATGGAACACAACCAGAAAAAAGCAATGTAATCGGTACCGTAACGTACAGCATTCGCTGTGATCAACTGCCAAACAATCATACTCATGCACATCTGCCGGAAGACGGCATTTTGCTCCCGCCGACGGTACTTGCTCTTGGGGAGGGAGAAACCATACTGGATTTGCTATATGAAGTCACAAAAACACAGAAGCTTCAGTTGGAAGTCAACGGCTTGCAGGACGAACAAGCCTATATCCGCAGTATTGCAAATTTATATGAGTTTGATTATGGCGATTTGTCCGGCTGGATGTATCGGGTCAACGGCGAATCTCCATCCATCGGCTGCGGTCAATACGTGCTTTCGGATGGCGATGTCGTAGAATGGATTTACTCGCTTTCTATGGGAGAGGATCTCTTTGACTCAGAACAGTAAAGGAGGGAAATGATGCGCCGCTTTGAACAAGGACATCCAGTGCCTGTTGCAGCACATCTGCTGTGCACAGCGTTGATCGCCATGTTCAGTCGTGATCCATTGCTGCTGGGGCTTGCTCTTGTCGGTGCATTGGGCTGCTATTGGCAGCAGAAAATGGATCATAAACTGCATGGTTTTGCAGTGCTGTTATTTTTCGGCTTTACGCTGCTGAATCCTTTATGGAATCAGAGCGGTACCACCGTACTTTTCATTCTCAATGATCGCCCGATTACGCTGGAAGCGTTGTGCTACGGTGCGGTATCTGCGCTGATGCTGCTTGCAGTGCTGTATTGGTTCGCTGTATTCTCTCGTTGGATGACCGCCGATCGCTTGTTGTATCTTTGCCGCAGACTTTCTCCGCAGCTTGCATTGACTGTCTCCATGGGAATACGGCAGGCATCCTTGCTGACTGCACAACTGCAGCGCATTCGAGAAGCACAGATGGTGATGGGCTTGCAGCAAGAGCAAAATCTCATTGATCGGATGCGCAGCGGATTACGCAGTTTTTCCGCAACTCTTTCTTGGGGATTGGAAAACGGCATTGTGACTGCTGACAGTATGAGCGCACGCGGTTATGGAATTGGCAAACGAAGCAGCTTCTCCATATTTGTATTTCATCGCAAGGATGCACTGCATCTGCTCAGTGTCATAGCGCTGACAGCATTGGTGCTGCTTGGGATATCGAAAGGCGCTTTGCTGGATACCTATTACCCGAACATACAATCACCTCCTTGGAATGGATATTCATGGCTTTGCTATTGTGCATATGGATTGCTTTCATGCTATCCTATGCTTCACAACGGAAAGGAGGCGCTGCAATGGCGATACTTACAGTCAAAGATTTGAGCTTTTGGTATCCCGAACAAAAGAAACCTGCCATTGAAAAGGTCTCTTTTTCCGTTGAGGCGGGAGCATTTGTCACACTCTGCGGTACAACCGGCTGCGGTAAAAGTACACTGCTGCGTCTTTGCAAGCGTGAGCTGATGCCTCATGGCACGCAAAACGGCTCTGTTTGTTTTCAAGGCAAGCCGCTTTCTGCAACGGATGCTCGTACTGCAGCTTCTGATATTGGTTTTGTCGCACAACAGCCTGAACAGCAAATTGTTACGGATAAAGTGTGGCATGAGCTTGCATTTGGACTGGAAAATCTCGGTCTGCCTCAGCAGGAAATCCGCAGACGCGTGGCGGAAATGGCATCCTATTTTGGCATTACCGATTGGTTTGAACGAGATACAGCCTCTCTTTCAGGCGGTCAAAAACAGCTTTTGAATCTGGCAGCAGTCATGATTATGCAGCCAAAGCTTCTATTGCTGGATGAACCAACGGCACAACTGGATCCGATTGCAGCCGGCGAATTTATCGCAACGCTGCATCAGCTCAATCGAGAGCTGTCACTGACCATTCTCATCACCGAACATCGACTGGAAGAGGTTGTGCCGCTTTCCGATGCACTGATGGTCATGGAGCATGGAACACTCACCGCCTATGACTCACCGCGCAACGTACTTTCGGCAATGCCTTCCACCTCTCCGCTGCTGGGTGGTATGCCTGCTGCAGCCCGATTATATCATGCTTTAGGCGCAGCAACGGCACACTGTCCTTTGACGCAAAGAGAAGGCAGAGCCTATTTGCAGGAGCACTGCACACTGCCATCACGTCTGCCTGTCATGCCGCCGCAATCTCCCTCTGCATCAGCACCTGCTCTGGAGTGGAACAGTGTGTATCAACGATACCATCGCAATGCACCGGATGTGCTCTCTGATTTTTCGCTGTGCATTTATGAAGGTGAATGCTTTTGTCTGTTAGGCGGAAACGGTGCAGGAAAATCCACAGCATTGAAAGCGGCTGCCGGTCTGTTAAAGCCCTATGCAGGCAGCATTCGTGTGTTCGGAAAAAAGCAATCGGATTATACAAACGGTGCCTTATATCATCATTGTCTTGCAATGCTGCCGCAAAATGTACAGACACTCTTCGTGAAGAACACCGTCAAAGAGGAGCTTGCGGAAATCGGCACAGCGGCAGAAGCCTTTCCCTTTGCACTGACACAATGGTATGATCGTCATCCCTATGATGTCAGCGGCGGAGAGCAGCAGCTGATCGCACTTGCCAAAATTATGGGCCAAAAGCCGCGAATTCTTTTGCTGGATGAACCGACAAAAGGTCTGGATGCCGATGCCAAAGCTCGATTGGGTCAAGTGCTGCGTGCCCTGCAGCAGCAAGGCGTGACCATCGTCATCGTGACTCACGACATTGCCTTTTCTGCCGTGTATGCACAGCGATGCGGACTGCTGTTTCGTGGAAATTTGATTGCAGCGGAATCTCCGGATCGTTTTTTTGCAGGCAATCATTTTTATACCACCGCCGCTCATCGGATGAGCCGAGGACTGTGTGAAAACGCCATCACTGTGGAACAGCTTGCCCAATACGGCAGACAGCGTATGCAGCAGGAGGATGACAATGCGAATGATAGAACATAAAAAAACTCGGATTGTGCTTTCATGGATACTGCCGCTTCTGATCATGCCGCCTGTGGTATATCTCAGTACAAAACTGGATAGCCGATATACAGCAGGAATGATTCTTTTGATGGTCGTCTTGACTTTACTGCTGTTTCTTTCCGGAATCAATCGCAAAGAAATCGGCACACGCAGAATGGTACTTTCTGCAATATTTATCGGTATGGCAATCGCCGGACGGGCACTGCCAATTCTCAAGCCCGTAACAGCATTGACGATCCTTGCAGCAATGTATCTTGGCAAAGAAGCCGGTTTTCTTGTGGGAGCATTCTCCGCAGTGCTTTCCAATTTTTTCTTTGGACAAGGCCCTTGGACGCCCTTTCAGATGCTTGCATGGGGATTGATCGGCTGGTTGGCGGGCATTCTTGCAATCCCGCTGCAAACCCATCGATGGCTGATGCTGGGATACGGTGCAATCACAGGCTTGGGATACTCGATGCTGATGGATATCTGGACTGTATTATGGCATTATGAAGGCTTTTCGGCAGCGTATTATGGTACAGTGCTCATCACGGCAATGCCGCATACATTGTTATATGTCGGCGGTAATGTATTATTTTTGGCAGTGCTCGGTAAACCGATCGGAGATAAGCTGCTGCGAATCCAAAAAAAATATGGCATATAGGATGACAGAAGGGTACACTTGTGTCATCCTTTTCTTATAAAAGGAAAGAGAAACCAAGAAAAGTTGAAAAAAAACAGGATCTGTGCTATAATGGATTCTATACAATAAAATATAGGAGAAGCATCCGCTGCTATGAGTATTTTAACCGTTGAAAATGTGACCCACGGCTTTGGTGCCCGTCAGATTCTGAACAATGCATCCTTCCGGCTGCTCAAGGGTGAACATATCGGATTGGTAGGAGCAAATGGTGAGGGAAAATCTACTTTTTTGAATATCATCACCGGAAAACTTGCGCCCGATGAAGGCAAAATCGAATGGTGCAGACGTATCACCACAGGATATCTGGATCAATACAGCACCCTTCAAAAGGGTAAAACGATCTATGATGTGCTGCGGGATGCCTTTGGATATCTGGAAGAATTGGAACAGGAAATGCTTGCGCTCTATGATACAATGGCAGATTGCTCCGAAGAAGCGCTGGCAGAGGCAATGGAGGAAGTCGGCGAGATCCAGAATCTGTTGGATTACAGCGGCTATTACACCATTGATGCCAAGATCTCGGAATATGCAAACGGTCTGGGCTTAGGCGAAATCGGTCTGGATCGGGATGTTTCAGAACTTTCAGGCGGTCAGCGTGCCAAAGTCCTGCTTGCTAAGGTGCTGTTGGAAAATCCTATGATTCTGATTCTCGATGAGCCAACCAATTTCCTGGATGAGAATCATATCGCATGGCTGAAGGATTTCTTGCAAAACTATGAAAATGCATTCATTTTAGTATCCCATGATATTCCTTTTCTCAATGATGTGGTCAACGTGATTTACCATGTGGAACATGCAGTGCTGACTCGCTATGCAGGAGATTACGATAATTTTCTGCGGATGTATGAGCTGAAAAAGCGCCAGCTGGAGCAGGCATATGAAAAACAGCAAAAGGAAATTGCCGACCTTGAGGATTTTATTGCTCGCAACAAAGCAAGAGTTGCCACAACCAATATGGCAAAATCCCGACAGAAAAAGCTGGATAAGATGGATAAGATTACTTTGGGTGCTCGAAAAGCAGAGCTGTCTTTCGGTTTTACTCCCGCCAGAACGCCCGGCCGTGTGGTAATCGAATGCCGCGATCTGGTGCTTGGCTATGATGAGCCGCTGACACGTCCTGTATCTCTAAAACTGGAATGCGGACAGAAAATTGCAATTAAAGGCGTAAATGGCTTAGGAAAATCCACACTGTTGAAAACACTGCTCAAACTGATTCCGCCAATCAGCGGAACCGTAGAGCATGATCAGTTCCTTGAGCCGGGCTATTTTGAACAGGAAGAAATTGCTACTTCGGAAACAGCTTTGCAAACCATCTGGGATGCTTATCCTGCTATGAGCAATGGAGAAGTCCGGGCTGCTTTGGCAAGATGCGGACTGACCACTGAGCATATCACCTCACAGATGCGGGTGCTTTCCGGTGGAGAAAACGCCAAGGTGCGGCTATGCCGTCTGATGCTTAAGAGCATCAATCTGCTGGTGCTGGATGAGCCAACCAATCACCTGGATGTGGAAGCCAAAGATGAACTGAAGCGTGCAATCAAGGAATTCAAAGGCACAGTGCTGCTGGTAAGCCACGAACCGGAGTTTTATTATGATGTAGCCGATGAGGTATGGAATCTGGAGGATTGGACAACCAAAATTGTCTGAGCACGCCTCATCCCCCATTCTCAATCGCACAAGAATCCAAGAATCTTGCAGGATCTATTCGGTAAGGAACGCTATGTTCGTGTCATTGCCCTCGGTGACAATCATGCGAATTGATATCACTCCCATGACGGCTCACCGAGATCAAACACTTGGGTGAATGATATAGAAACAACCCGTGAGGAATGCTTCCTCACGGGTTGTTTTGCGCTATGAAGTCTCTTTTTTCCGTCTGGTGTTCGCTTTTTTCGGTGGAGTAAGCGATTGAAAATACTCTTTTGTTTCCGAAGCCACAACACCGGAAAGTACAAGCAGTGCCGTAATATTCGGCAGCGCCATCAGACCATTGCAGATATCTGCCAGATTCCATACTGCCTCAACAGTCAGATAAGGTCCAATAAAGACCGCTGCAATATACAGCCACCGATAGCAGCGGGTGGCGGTTTTGTTGGCGCCGCTCAAATACGAAAGACAACGCTCAGAATAATAATTCCATCCCAAAATGGTAGTGAACGCAAAAAACACAAGACAAATCATCAGAATCAAAGCGGAAATCGTTTCCGGAAAAGGCAAGCCATACTGGAATGCACTGGTAGTAATCTCTACTCCCTGCAGCGAAGGGTCACGCTCCAGACAGCCGGACATAACAATGGCAAGTCCTGTCATGGTGCAAACAATAATGGTATCAATAAAAGTGCCGGTCATGGTGATTAAGCCCTGTCTTGCAGGCTCTGAGGTCTTGGCCGCTGCTGCCGCAATCGGTGCGGAGCCGAGACCTGCTTCATTGGAAAAAATGCCTCTTGCCACACCCGATTGCATAGAGGAAAATACCGCACCCAGTGCACCGCCTGCAACCGCACGCAAACCGAATGCACTCTCGAAGATCGTGCGGAATGCACCGGGGATTTCTTTGATATGCAAACCAATCATCAGCAGGCAACAGCATACATATACTACCACCATGGCGGGAACAAGGATCTCGGAAACAGTCGCAATCCGCTTGATGCCGCCAATGATAATCAGTGCCACAAGCAGCGTAATGACCGCACCAACGATCATTTGCACATAAGTATATTCCATACCAAACAACGAAACCGTATGAAGTCGTTGCGGATCAAAGAAATTGGTTGCGGCTTCTGTAATGCCATTGATTTGGGTAATGGTACCGATTACCATGATGCCGGCAAGCAATGCAAATACCGCAAAGAGCTTTGCAAGCCATTTCCACCGTTTGCCCATGCCTTTCTCAATATAGTAAAACGGACCGCCCAGCATTTGTCCTTGGGCATCGGGGGTACGATATTTGACTGCCAGCAGTCCTTCTGCATATTTTGTTGCCATGCCGAACAAAGCGGCAACTTCCATCCAAAACAAAGCGCCCGGTCCACCGGCAGCAATGGCTGTGGCAACGCCTACGATATTTCCTGTTCCGATGGTTGCAGAAAGTGCTGTGCATAATGCAGCAAAGGCAGAAACCTCTCCTTGCCCTTGTTTTTCCGGCGAGACCATATAACGTAAAGCAAGCCCAAGCTTATGAAATTGCACACCTTTCAGCCGAATGGTTAACCAGATACCACAAAATAAAATCAGAACAATCAGCGGAACGCCCCAGATGATGCTGTCAATCTCGCGAATGACACGATTGAAGATATCCACATTTGCCTCCTGTTAATTTTTTCACATACTTTTTGTATTATACCATCCTCCTGCAAATTCGTCAAGAGCATTGCATGAAAGATAAAAAAGGACAGACGCTCCGTCAGGCGGAAACCGTTCTGTCCTTTGTATGTTTTATCGGATATGCCTTTTGGATTCTAAACGGATGGTGCGCAGCCGCAAAGCATTCAGCAATACCGAAACAGAACTGAAGCTCATGGCAGCTGCACCGAACATCGGGTTGAGCAGGATATGGAACAGCGGATACAATACACCCATGGCAACAGGAATGCCCAGACAATTATAGCCGAATGCCCAAAACAGATTCTGCTTGATATTTTGCACGGTACAACGACTCAGATGCAGTGCAGTCCGGATCAAGGAAAGCTCCGGACGCATGAGCACAATATCAGCACTTTCCATTGCTACATCGGTACCCGATCCCATGGCAACACCAATCTCTGCCTGCACCAAAGCGGGAGCATCGTTCATACCATCGCCCACCATCATCACACAGCGTCCCTGCTGCTGCAATTGTGCAATCACATTGGTCTTATCACCCGGCAGCACTTCGGCATAAAACTCAGTAATCCCGATTTGCTTGGCGATGGCTGCGGCCGTTGCCTGATGATCACCGGTAAGCATGACAATACGAAGACCATCCTCTTGGAGCGCATGTATCGCATCCACAGCATCCGGTCGGAGCGTATCGGCAATGGCAGCAGCACCGACGTAACTGCCGTCGACAGCACATAATACAGGCGTTGCGCCCTGTGCAGTGATTTGCTCTACTATAGTTTGCGGTATCATGATTTCATGCTCTTTCAGATAGCGGACACTGCCTGCCAGCACAGATTTTCCATGCACCTCGCAGTGCACTCCCAGACCGGTATCCGCTTGGAAGGCGGTACATGCCGGAACAGCATACCCCCGTAGATTCGCTTCCTTGACAATGGCACGCGCAAGCGGATGCTCTGATCGAAGCTCTGCGGCAGCAAGAAGCGTCAGCAAAGTCTGTTCGTCTGTCTGATAGGGATAACAAGCACACACCGCCGGCGAACCGACAGTCAGTGTGCCGGTTTTATCCAGCACTATCGTATCCACATGATGTGCCAGCTCCAGCGTATCGCCGCCACGAAACAGAATGCCCAAGGATGCGCCTCGTCCGGTAGCGGTTAATATGGCAGTGGGTGTCGCAAGACCCAGCGCACAGGGACAGGCAATCACCAGCACTGAGATAAAAATCTGCAATACAAACTGTGCAGATTTTCCATTGATCGCCCAAAATACAGCCGCCAGAGCCGCCAAGCCAATGACCGTGGGGACAAAAATGCCGGATACACGATCGGCAAGACGAGCAATGGGCGCTTTTCGTCCTTGCGCTTCTTCCACCAGCTTGACCATCTGTGCCAGCGCTGTATCAGCACCAACCTTGGTGGCTCGGATGGTAAGCGTACCGTTGCCGTTCAGCGTTCCTCCAAACACGGCATCACCTACGGATTTATCCACAGGCAGACTTTCTCCTGTCAGCATGGATTCATTGATCGCAGAGCTGCCTTCTGTCACAACGCCGTCAGTGGGGATTTTTTCTCCGGGACGCACCAGCAGCAGATCGTCGATTTTGACCATTTCCACTTTCATCTGGATTTCATTGCCATCCCGCAGCACGGAGGCAAGCTTGGGTGCCAGTGCAGAAAGCGCTCGAATGGCCTGTGCGGATTTAGATTTGGCTCCTGATTCCATCATTTTGCCAAAGGTAATCAATGTCAAGATTCCGGCAGCAGATTCAAAATAGAGCTGATGCACAAAGGATAGGTCGCCTCCGGCGATCTGAAGCATGGCATAGAGACTGTATCCCAGCGCCGAAATGGTGCCCATGGCAATCAGACTGTCCATATTGGGACTTGCCTGTAAAAGATTTCGGATGCCGGCTCGGTAAAAAGGAAAGCCGAGAATCACAGAGGGCAACGTCAAGAACAGTTGTGCAAACGCATATTGCATCGGAGATATGGCTGGATCTAAAAAAGCAGGCAACGGCATCCCCAGCATATGACCCATGGTCAGAATCATCAGCGGAACCGTAAAAGCAACGGATCCGATCAATCGGCGCTTAAGTATTTGCTGCGCCGTCAGCTTTGGCTTTTTTGTATCGGGATACGGCAGCTGAAAGCCTAAGGCTTCTACCGTTTCACGGATCTTGGCTTCCGTGATAACCTCCGGAGTATACTCCACCGTCAGCTGTTCTGTGGCAAAATTCACGGATGCGGAAGCAATCCCCTCCTGCTTGCGCAAACGACGCTCAATACGTGCGGCACAGGCAGAACAGGTCATACCTACAACCGGAAAGCGTTGTTCCATATGATCCCTCATTTCGTTTCAGATGGTCATATTATACCACATAAATTGCCGGGTTGCAAGGTGAACGGTTGACAAATCCTGCTGTATGTGCTACACTGTATATGCAAATTTACAATTATGTGATACTTACATCGGAGGTGCAAAAACGATGAGTTACGAGAAAATGCTTGCAGCATTCTGGCTGCTGAACAACGTGAATGCCGGCGATGACACGCCTGTGGGATTGTATCTCGCCATTGGAGGCATTGCATTGCTGCTGATGATCGCTATGGCTGCGTCAAAGGTACTTTCAGAGAAAGAAAACAGAAAAAATCAGACGAAACATACAAAATCAAAGGATAGCCGGAAGGATTCTGAAACGGAGTAAGTCTGATGCTGCGATAAATCGGCGCATTGCTGCATATATATCATTTTGAGGTGATGCAGGATGCGGCGCAGGATTTCCCATCTGCGGCAGTTGGAGCTGATTGATATCCGCACGGGAGAACGGCTTGGATTTGCCGATGATTTTGCTGTGGATACGGAAACCGGCAAATTGCTTGCCATAATCCGTTATGGCAAGGAACGCTGCTTTGGCTTGTTTGGCAGAGAAAAAGATCATGAGCTTCCGTTTTCCTGCGTCAGGCAAATTGGACGACAAATCATCCTGCTGGATTCGGGGCAGCCCTATGAACAGGATGCAGCAACGGATCCTCTGTTGGCCAAGGATCCGTTAGCACCTTATTATACTGATCATCCGGCTGATAAAAAGCATAGCCGATATCATTGGCTTTCATAAAACGAAGAAAGCTCCTCCTGCTGTTTTGTGCAGCAAGAGGAGCTTTTTTGCTTTGTTTTAGCACTGTTTAGATTATTTGAACATCACTTTGCGTTCAATCGCCTTGACGATTTCAACAATAGGAACAATCAGTGCGGCAAGACCGATGCCAATAAGATACTGTACCGGTTCAAGTGCTACCAACGAGAAGATGCTCTGCAATCCGGGAATCAGCAGCAGCGGAACAGTCAGCAGCACAGACAATCCGATAGCACCCAGCATCGCACGATTGTGGCTGTGCATGGTGAACACCGAACCATAAAGACTGCGCATATTCCATGCATGGAACATTTCACAGAAAGAAAGGGTCAAAAATGCCATGGTATCGCCGGCTTCAGGACTGGTCTGTGCACCGACGACATAGGCTGCAAGGGTCAATGCGGCAATCACCGCACCCTGCCAAAGCAGATTGATTCCCATGCCTTCTGCAAAAATATGGGTGTTGCTGCTGCGGGGCTTTCTGTTCATGATGCCTCGCTCGGCAGGTTCCATGCCCAAAGCAATCGCAGGGAAGGTATCAGAGATCAAATTGATCCACAGCAGATGCACAGGCTGGAAAATCGTGAACGGACCTCCGGTAAGACTGCCAAGACCAATGGTTGCAATCAGAATACACAACACCTCACTGAGGTTGCTGGAAAGCAGGAACTGAATGGCTTTTCGAATATTGTCATAGATCCGGCGGCCTTCCTCCACAGCATTGACAATGGTAGCAAAGTTATCATCTGCCAACACCATATCGGCCACATTCTTGGTTACATCCGTACCGGTGATGCCCATACCAACGCCAATATCTGCGCTCTTGATGGAAGGCGCATCATTCACGCCATCACCGGTCATAGCGGTTGTTTTGTGCTGTTTTTTCCATGCATTGACGATTCGCACCTTATGTTCGGGCTGCACACGGGCATAAACACTGTAATCGGCAACATGTTTTTCAAATTCCTCATCGGGAATCTGACTCAGCTCGGCGCCGGTGAGTGCCTTCTGGCCCTCCTTCAAAATACCCAGCTCGGTTGCAATAGCCACTGCAGTATCCTTATGGTCGCCCGTAATCATAATGGGACGGACACCGGCACTGCGGCAAAGATCAATGGCAGGCTTGACTTCAGGACGAACAGGATCAATCATACCGGTCAGACCAATATAGATGAGATCCTGTTCCAATGTTTCAGGATTGCTGTCAGCAGGCAGATCGGTATGCTCACGATAAGCCGCCAGCAATACACGCAGTGCCTGATCCGCCATTTCTTTATTGGATTTCAAAATACGGGTACGGTCTGCATCGGTCATAGGACGAACCGTACCGTTTTCACGGATACGGGTACAGCAGCGCAGCGCCTCATCGGGAGCACCCTTGGTATACTGTACATAGCCCTGTTCGGTCTTGTGTACTGTAGACATCATCTTACGCATGGAATCAAAAGGAGCTTCCATCACACGAGGTGTTTGTGCTTCCATTTCATATTTGCGCAAGCCAAGGGTATTGGCATAGCTGACCAAAGCAGCTTCAGTCGGCTCACCGGTGACACTGCCGTCGGTATTGAGCACAGCATCGCAGCAGAGTGCCATTGCACGAGCCAGCAGCTCTTCCTCGTCAGCAACATGCTTGGTAACGGTCATTTTATTCTGCGTCAGTGTACCGGTCTTATCGCTGCAGATGATCTCGGCACAGCCCAGCGCCTCCACGGCAGTGAGTTTACGGATCACCGCGCTGCGCTTGGACATATTGGTCACGCCAATGGAGAGCACCACCGTAACAACTGCAGCAAGACCCTCAGGAATGGCAGCAACCGCAAGGCTGACCGAAAGCATAAAGGATTCCAAGAATGCAGGCATCGTCAGCTGACCGCCCTGCACCAGAATACGTACCACATTCAGTCCCAGAATAAAAATACAAATTCCCAATACGGCAAAGGACAAAATCTTACTAAGCTGATTCAGCTTTTTCTGCAGCGGAGTATCATCATCATCGGCAGTCGCAATTGCAGTGGCAATCTTACCCATTTCGGTCTGCATACCGGTAGCCACCACAACCGCCTTGGCTCTGCCGTATGCAATGGTAGAGCCCATATACAGCATATTGCGGCGATCACTCAGCGGCACTTCATCGCCATGCAATACATCGCTGATCTTTTCGGAAGGTACACTCTCACCGGTGAGAGCAGCTTCCTCGGATTTCAGCGCAGCACATTCCAGAATACGGCAATCGGCAGGTACGCTGTCGCCGGCTTCCAGATTGATTACGTCACCGATCACAAGCTCAGCGCTTGCAACCAGTTTCGCATCGCCGTCACGCAGCACCTTGCTCTGGGCAGCGCTCATAGCCTGCAATGCCGCAATGGCAGCTTCGGCTTTATTTTCCTGATATACGCCTAAAACAGCATTGGCAATTACAACAAACAAAATGATGAAGGCATCGGGCTCCAGATGGCCTTCAGCGACGATGCCGGTCATGGCAGAAACCACTGCAGCCACGATCAGCACAAGAATCATAGGATTCTTGAATTGCTCGACGAACCGTGCCAGCAGCGACTTTTTGGGCGGCTCCTCCAATCGATTGGGGCCGTTGGCTTTCAGACGTTCGGCAGCTTCCTGTGAGGATAGACCGGCCTCGGTACTCTTGACCTCGGCAAGCACCTCATCGGTTGAAACCAGATAATGCTTCATACTTGCTTGTTCCTTTCCTGCAAATGTAATCGGATGGCTTGCGAACCGCAGCGGTTGAGATGGCAAACAACAAAAAAGACCTCCGCTCCGGCTTACATGAAAAACCAAAGCGAAAGTCTTGCCAATTCTATTTCACGCGGCTGCATGAATGATTCCATACAGCGCCTTGACGCAATGAAATCCGTCGTATTACGCCGGCGGCTACTCCCTGTTCGCAATAGCATATACTATACCATATTCTCCCGTAATTGTCAATATTTTAGGAAAGATTTCATCAGTTTATTCGTACCGCTCAGATTTCAGCATCAATTTTTCGTTGATTTTGCTTGATTGCGCACGCCGGATTTGTGAATAACAGGCAGCGAAAGAGGGTATACTTGGTAGCGAACATGCAAAGGAGGCGTATCAATTTGCAGATGACAACGGATCACACGGATCGGCTGCTGCTTGAGGAGGACGGTTTGCTTTCCGGCAGAATTACACCGGAAAGCGCAATGAGGCTGGGAGCAGTGCTGGCAGAGGCTTCTGCACGCTGTATGATCGGATTTTCTCCCGATTCTGCCTTTGCTCGTGCCGTGGCATATACCGTATGCGGTGCGGCAGCCGCAGCGGGCGGACAAACGGTTTTGGTACCGGATTGTATCCCCATTGAACTCGGAGCTGCATCCATTGCAGATGATTGTGATATGATTCTGCATATTGATGAGGCGAGAATGCGTATGTTTGCACGAGGCCTGCTGCCCTTGACCGGCATACAGACAGAGATTCTGACAACAGGCAAAAAAACAGGCTGGCTGCAGCGAACCGAATACGGCAGCACAGCAGATGGAGAAGGTCTGCGTATGCTGTATCCCAAAGAGGTGCTGCGCCGTTTGCCTTCAGCGCTGCGGGGGATGCCCGAAATCAGCACCGCTGCTCCGAGGCTGTATGCACTGTGTCAGCGATTGTTTCGGGGCGGAAGAGGCGAATTGCTCACCTTTCAAATGTCAGGAGACGGCAGGAGAGTTTCACTATATACCGAAAAAACCGGATGGGTTTTCTATGAACGGCTGCTGCTTCTTTTGGCGGGACAGTATTTTGCCGAGGGCAGAGATGCTGCCTTGCCCTATTGGATGCCTCGTGCAGCAGAAGAGCTTGCTGCAAACTATCATCGCAGGGTACTGCGATACGCTTCCGCCTCCGACGGCACCGATGCGGAAGCCAGAGCCTTGGCATTGCGGCAGGGAATCACATTGGATGCAGCAGTGCTCTGTGCTGAGTTTTTGCGTATGTATGCCGAGCATGATGGTTCACTGACCGAATGGCTTGCGCAGCTTCCCAACAGTCATACTGTGCGGCGCATCGTAAAGCTCTCCGGAGCGGAGGACTCCACAGGAGTTGCAAAGCGCTGTTCGGCACAGGGACAGTGGAATACACATTGGACAGCCGAAGGTGTGATTGCAGAGGATGCCAGAGGACAGGCATTGCTGCGTCCATCCCGCAGCGGTAGAAGCCTTACTTTATGGGCCGAAGCCCAAAGTATGGAGCTGGCTGCTGAACTTGCAGGGGATCTTACAGCGCTGCTGGAGCAATAATCAATGCCCATTCTGTTTCATGCCGTGTTGCTTCTCAAACACGGCGTTACATCTGGATTCTCTAAAAAGTCCTTGACTTTTTTGCGTTTTTATCGTATACTAGTATCTGTATGATTATGTCCGGAAATCAATCTGTTTTTCTGCACAAAAAAGTGTTATGGCAGAAAAACTGCAAGAAAGAGAGGTAACCATTTGAATAGAAAACCCACTCATCCCAATCATTCCACCTCTGCAGCTGCCGGAGGACATCGAAATACTAATCGGAAAGCTCGAAACGGAATTCCGATTGCCGCTGTCGGACGCAAGTTTTTCCCCGGCGAAATGAATCCGGATAAAACGGAAAAAAAGCAGCGCAAATCGGAACAGCTTCCTGTCATTGCGAAAAAAGCATCTGCAGAATTCAAAGAACCAAGGGATCGAAATCATACCGAGCGAGCCAAAACACCGGTTCGGATCATTCCGTTGGGCGGCTTAGGCGAAATCGGCAAAAACATGACTGTAATCGAATGTGCCAATGATATGTTTATCATTGACTGCGGTCTTGCATTTCCCGATGCGGAAATGCTGGGCATGGATCTGGTCATTCCCGATTTTACTTATATCGAGAGAAATGTGGAGCGTCTGCGCGGCGTAGTGCTCACGCACGGCCACGAGGATCACATCGGAAGTCTTGCCTATTTGCTGAAAAAAGTCAATGTGCCGATTTACGGCACCTGTCTTACGCTTGCGCTGGTAGAATCCAAGCTGAAAGAGCATCAGTTAAACAACAGTGCTAAGCTCAATGTAGTAAAGCCGCGTCAGACTGTACGGATGGGCTGCATGGCAGTGGAATTCATTCATGTCAACCACTCCATCCCCGATGCGGTTGGTCTTGCTGTGCATACACCTGCCGGCGTGATCGTGCATACAGGTGATTTTAAGGTGGACTATTCTCCGATCAATGGCGGCATCATTGATCTGGCACGTTTTGGCGAGCTTGGCTCCAGAGGCGTGCTGGCACTGATGGCGGATTCCACCAACGCCGAGCGTTCCGGCTCTACCCCCACAGAGCGCACCGTAGGCGAATCCTTTGAAAAACTGTTTGCCTCTGCTGAGGGCAGACGGATCATCATCGCAACCTTTTCTTCCAACATTCACCGGATTCAGCAGATTATCGATTGCGCTGAGCGCTATGGCAGAAAAGTTGCGGTGTTCGGGCGCAGTATGGTCAATGTCATCAATATTGCAACGCAGCTGGGCTATTTGCAGGTAAAAAAAGGCACCATCATTGATATTGAGCTGATGAATCGGTATTCTGCCGATCAGATCGTGCTGATTACCACCGGCAGCCAGGGCGAGCCGATGTCTGCACTGACTCGTATGGCAATGCATGATCACAAAAAGGTTGCCATTACACCGCAGGATCTCATTATCATATCCGCAACGCCGATTCCCGGCAATGAAAAATACGTGACCAGAGTGGTCAATGAACTGATGAAATCCGGCGCACAGGTCGTATATGAAAGAATGTATGAGGTGCATGTTTCGGGTCACGCCTGCCAGGAAGAGCTGAAGCTCATGCTGGCTCTGACCAAGCCGAAATTTTTCCTGCCTGTCCACGGCGAATATAAACATCTGAAAAAGCATGCACAATTGGCTCTGGAAATGGGAATGGCAAAGGAAAATATCATTTTGCCTGAGCTTGGCAATGTCATTGAAACCAATGGTGTACAAATGAAGGTCGTTTCGCAGGCACCTGCCGGCAGTGTGCTGGTGGATGGTCTCGGTGTAGGCGACGTTGGCGCAATTGTACTCCGTGACCGCAAGCATCTGGCACAGGATGGTCTGATTATTGTGGTCGTCGGCATTGATCGTGCCACAGGCGCTGTGGTTTCCGGTCCGGAACTGATCTCCAGAGGCTTTGTCTATGTGAGAGAATCCGAAGAAATGATGGAAGGCGCTAAGCAGCAGATTCGGGATACTCTGGAAAACTGCAGTCTCGAACAGATGCGGGATTGGAACGGCTTGAAGCTGCAGCTGCGTGATGTGCTTTGTGATTATATCAAAACAGCCACTCAGCGTCGTCCTATGATTCTGCCAATCATTATGGAAATGGAATAAGCAATATAAAAAAACCGCTCTGAAAGAGGGTGAAGGAATGCGAAACAAACGATTATGGCGGCCGATATGTGCTTTTGTCCTGCTGCTGCTTGCCGCAGTATGCGTGCTGATCGCATTGGGACAGATGCAGCAGCAAAAACTGTTGTTCTGGAGTGCGGTGGTACTGCTGCTGGGCGGTGCTGCGTGGACGATCGCAGAAGGTTTTCTTGCACGAAAAAATCTAATCCGCTATGTTTCGGAAATGAGCGATGCACTGACCGAAACCGGCCACAGTGTTCCCGAGGAAATGCGAATTCCTATTGTCATTCTCAATGAACGGCATGAGATCATTTGGTACAACAGCAGCTTCTATCATTGTGTGGCAGGCGGTATGGATCTGTTCGGCAAGCCCTTGCAGACTGTTTTGCCCATCGATTATCAGAAGCTGATGGAGGATGGCGTGTGCGAGGCCACACTGCCTGCATATGCCTACCGTATTTTCCGCACAGTGTATCAAGATGAGGGGAAAGAAACCTATCTGCTCTGTTTCCAAGACATCACCGCACATATGGAACTGCGCAGAAGATTCTTTAATACCCGCCTTTGTGCCATGCATATTGTAGTGGACAATTTTGAGGATCTGTTCAACGGTACTCGTCAGAGCGAACGTGCTGCGGTACTGGCTGCACTGGAGGATCTGTTTGAAAAGGCACTGGAAGGCAGCGAAAGTATCTTTTGTCGTCTGGATGAGGATCGTTTTCTGGTCATCACCGAATATCAATATTATCAAAAGATGGAAACCGGTCGGTTCCCGCTGCTGGATGAAGCACGCAAGATCTTAGTCGGCGGAAAAACACCGCTTACCCTTTCGATCGGTGTGGGTAAGGATGGCGCAACCTTTGCACAGAATGAAAGCTTTGCACAGCAATCTTTGGATATGGCTCTGGGCAGAGGCGGAGATCAAGCGGCTGTGAAAACCAAATCCGGATACACATTTTACGGCGGCGTATCTAAGGGCGTGGAGCATAAATCCAAAACCAGATATCGTGCCATTGCAAGAGCACTGCAGGAAATGATCGAGGGCTGTGAACAGGTGCTCGTGATGGGACACCGCTTCAGTGATCTGGATGCAGTAGGCTCTGCGGTAGGCGTGGCGTTCATTGCCGAAGAGCTGGGAAAGCCTGCTAACATTGCGATCAAAGCACAGGCAACGCTGGCAAAGCCGCTGGTAGAACGCCTGCTGCGAGAGCGTCCCTCTTTGCTGATTTCCCCGGAGGAAGCAAGAGAACGCATGACAGAAAATACTTTGCTGGTCATTGTGGATACGATGAACAAGGATATCCTTGAGGATGTCGCATTGTATCAGATGGCAAAGCATGTGGTGGTCATTGATCATCACCGCAAAATGGTCAATTACATCGATAATACCATTCTGAGTCTGCATGAACCGCACGCATCCTCTGCCTCTGAGCTGGTAGCAGAGATGATCCAGTATCTGGATTGCCGTGATACAATGCCGCAGCTTTGTGCGGAATCGCTGCTTTCGGGTATTATGCTGGATACCAAGAATTTTGTGATGCAGACCGGTGTGCATACCTTTGAGGCAGCGGCTTATCTGCGGCAGCGAGGTGCAGATCCGATTGTGGTGAAAACGCTCTTTGCCGCAACCATGACTGCGTATCGGCAGCGCTCCCGATTGGTTGTTGATGTAGAACTGCATCGCTGCTGCGCTATTACCGTAGCAAGAGAAGCTGTGCCGGATATTCAGATTATCGCCTCACAGACAGCGGATGAGCTGCTGGGGATTGAGGGCGTCGATGCCTCTTTCGTAATCTTCCCCAATGGCAATATGAGCTGTATTTCCGCACGCTCTCTGGGCAAGATGAATGTGCAGGTCATTATGGAACAATTGGGCGGCGGTGGTCATCAGACCATGGCAGCGGCACAGCGTACCGACTGCACACCATCGGCATTGCGGCTGGAACTCATTGCTGCATTGGATGCCCTTGATACAGAATCTGCCGAACAGGAAACTGCTGTATCCTAATGTGCATCGATCCGATGGTCAATCTCACAAACGATCTATATAGAAAGGATGGTCTCTTATGAAGGTTATTTTATTGCAGGACATTAAAGGCACCGGCAAAAAAGGCGATGTAAAAAATGTTTCTGACGGTTATGCCCGCAATTTTCTGATCGGTAAAGGGCTTGCTGTGGAGGCAACACCCAAAAATCTGACTGAACTGCAGGGAAAAAAAGATTCTGAGCAGCATAAAATTGATGTGGCACGACAGGAGGCCGAAGCACAGGCTGCAAAGCTTACGGATCAAAAAATCATTGTCCGTGCCAAAGCAGGTCAAAACGGCAAGCTGTTTGGCGCCGTGACTCTGGGGCATGTAGCGGATGCGCTGGAAAAACAGCTCGGATTTGCTGTGGATAAACGAAAGCTGACAGTCTCTTCGGAAATGAAAAATGTTGGTACTTATTCTGCAGAGGCAAAGCTGTTCAACGGTGTAACCGCAAAGTTCACAGTCTCCGTGGAGCTGGAAAATGCCTGAGCAGGAACACACCGGCCGATTTACGGCTGAAGATGGAATGCAGCTCTCCGATCGCTCCTTGCCGCATAGTATTGAGGCGGAGCAATCGGTGCTGGGCTCGATCCTGCTTGCACCCGAAACCATCAGTGCTGCATTGGAGATTATCAAACCCGAAACCTTTTTCCTGGATCAGCATCGGGAACTGTTTCGGTTGATGCTCTCGTTATACAGCGGTGCGCAGGGTGCGCAAATGGATATTATTGTGATCCTCAATGAGGCGGTGCGCCAAGGCATCTTTGAAACACCGGCTGAGGGAAAACGCTATCTCGCTGCATTGGCAGAAACCGTACCTTCTGCCGAAAATATTACAAGCTACTGCAAGATCATTGCCGAAAAATACAGTGCACGCTGTCTTGCCAGTGTGGCAAGAGATCTTCTGCGGGAGATTGCTTCCGGCGCTGAATCGGCACAGACCTTGCTGGATTCTGCGGAACAACGGATCTTCGATATCCGACAGGGACGGGATGTGCGCGGACTGATCCCCATTCGGGATGTTATGGTCTCTACCTATCGTCATCTGGGTGATCTTTCCGGCCCAAACAGTGAACAGTTTGCAGGAGCGAAAACGGGATTCCCGGAGCTTGACAGCATTACCGGCGGTATGAACAACTCCGATCTGGTGCTGCTGGCGGCTCGACCGGGTATGGGAAAAACCTCATTTGCATTGAATCTTGCTACCAATGTCAGTCGCCGCTCGGGCAGGACGGTTGTGATCTATTCTTTGGAAATGAGTATGGAACAACTGGTTTCCAGAATGCTTTCCACCGAAGCACTGGTGGATTCGCATAAGCTGCGTACCGGTCGGCTGGATCCCAAAGAATGGGGCAGAATCGCACAGAGTGCCGATGTGCTTTCCGGTATGAATATCTTCCTGTCGGAAGCCACAGGCATCACCGTTTCACAAATGAAGGCACAGCTGCGGCGTGTAAAGAACCTGGGTATGGTGGTTATTGACTACCTGCAGCTTATGGATGCACCAAACAAAAGCGATAATCGTGTTCAGGTGATTTCTGAAATCACCAGAGGTCTGAAGCTGATGGCAAAAGAACTGAATGTACCTGTGCTGCTGCTTTCTCAGCTCAATCGAGGCGTAGAAAGCCGTACCGATAAGCGTCCGATGCTTTCTGATCTGCGTGAATCGGGTTCCATTGAGCAGGATGCGGATATTGTGATGTTCCTGTATAATGATTACTACTATAATAAGAATTCCACAACGCCCAATATTACAGAATGTATTGTGCAGAAAAACCGTCATGGTGAAACTGCCACGGTGAATATGATCTGGGATGCACAGTTCACCCGCTTCTCAGCTCCTGCACGTGAGGACGCAGTTCCTCCGCCGACATGATGAGCGAACACTTGCATCCGACACTTGCCGCCGCTGCAAACAGTGGTCTGCTGCCCATGACAGGCATTGTAACGGCTGCGCTTTCCGGCGGTGCCGACAGTGTGGCGCTGCTGCTCATCTTGCAAAAACTGCAGCATACCTTTGGCTACACCTTGCAGGCAGTGCATGTGCATCATGGAATTCGAGGCGAAGAAGCCGATCGGGATGCTCGGTTTTGTGAACAGCTTTGCAGACAATACAGAATCCCCTTTCAGCTTTGCAGGGTGGATGCAAGGGGCTTTGCAAGAAAAAATAAGCTTTCTCTTGAGACAGCTGCTCGTCAGCTTCGCTATGAAGCATTGGAACTGGCGGCTCCCGAAGGATGGATTGCCACCGCACACCATGCAGATGATCAGGCGGAAACACTGCTGTTTCATCTGGTACGTGGGACAGGTCTGAAAGGACTTTGCGGCATCCCCCAAAAGAGAGATCGGATCATCCGTCCGCTGCTGAAGCTCTCAAAAGCGCAATTATGTGCGTTTCTTGAGGAGGAACAACAGGAATATGTCACGGACAGCACCAATCTCACCGATGATACCTGCCGCAATCTGCTCAGGCATCAAGTGCTGCCCAAGCTTGCTGCAATCAATCCGGCAGCGGTAAAGCATATGTCCCAAACCACCCAGAGTCTTTCGGTGGATGAAGAATATCTTTCCGAAAAAGCATCTGAGGCCTATGCCGCTTGCCTTTGCGAAAGCGGTGGGTGCAAGGGACTTTCCGAATACCATCCGGCATTGCGTATGCGCTGCTATCGGCGCTGTCTTCTGCCATATGGAATCGATCCGTCCTATGAGATCCTTTCTCATCTCGATACGCTGGTGCTGGAAAACAAAGGAAAATTCACAATTGCCGGTGATGTTTATGCGCAGGTACATCGGGGTATTCTGTATATCAGAAAGAATACCGCACCTCTGTGCTCCGAGTTGCCCTTGCAAATCGGTATCAATCAGATGTTTGCATCACGGATCTGTCATGCTTCGATTTTAGAGGCACCGATATCACCGGGCTATCACAATACGCTCACAAGGTCTACGTTGGACTATGATAAAATAATTGGAAATCCCCATTTCCGGCTATGGCGAAACGCAGATCGCATTACGCTGCCGGGACGTGGTTTTTCGAGTACACTGAAAAAATGTGTGCAGACTATTGTGCCGATTCCCGAACGCAGAACATTATATGCTCTCTTTGATGATCTGGGGTGTATTTACTGCGAACAGATCGGCATAGCCGCAAGGGTAAAACCTGATGCGGAGACAAATCGCCTTTTGGTGCTGCAATGCAGTGCTGCGGCTGATGAGACATTGAAGAAGGAGTGAACCCATTTGGCAGGAAAAAATCGAGGCTTGCTTGCCTACGCTCTGATTGCATTGATCTTTGTCGGTGCAATCTGGTTCGGTTTATTTGCACTGGCAGGTGATCGGAACCGAGTACCCTATTCAGAAGTGATCGCTCATTTCGATGAGTATGAGGTCACATGGTATACACTGGATCTTGGAACCGGTGAGCTGAAATATCAACTGGAAGGCGAGGATAAGAAATATACTTACCAAGTGCCTTATGTCTCACTGTTCTTGCAGGAGACAATGAATTATCGCACCGAATACAACGAAAAGCATCCGGATGCGCAGCTGGAACAAGACTATTTCGAAATCAAAGATACCTCATGGCTTCTGACCGTGGTGCCTACCATTATCATGCTGGTACTGGGTATTGCAATTTTTGTGTTTATGTTCCGGCAAGCCAACGGCGGCGGAAAAATCAATTCTTTTGGTCGTGCCAATATCAAAGCGCCTTCGCAGAGCAGCAAAAAAGCAACCTTTGCCGATGTGGCAGGTGCCGATGAGGAAAAAGCCGAGATGGCGGAGATTGTCGATTTTCTCAAGAATCCGAAGAAGTATGACGAAATCGGTGCTCGCATTCCGAGAGGTGTATTGCTGCTGGGTCCTCCCGGCACCGGTAAAACGCTGCTTGCTCGTGCGGTAGCAGGAGAAGCCGGCGTGCCTTTCTTCCCAATCTCGGGCTCTGATTTTGTGGAAATGTTCGTCGGTGTCGGTGCCAGCCGTGTGAGAGATTTGTTCGAGCAAGCAAAAAAGCACGCTCCTTCGATCATTTTCATCGATGAAATCGATGTGGTAGGTCGTCACCGCGGATCCGGCTTGGGCGGTGGTCACGATGAACGTGAGCAAACACTCAACCAATTGCTGGTGGAAATGGATGGCTTTACCGAAAAAGAAAGCGTCATTGTAATTGCAGCTACCAACCGACGGGATATTCTGGATCCCGCACTGCTGCGTCCGGGTCGTTTCGACCGCCAGATTACAGTCCATTATCCCGATGTCAAAGGACGTGAGGAAATCCTCAAGGTGCATAAGGGCAAAAAACCCATTGGCCCCGATGTGGACTTCCGTGAGATCGCAAGAGATACACAGGGCTTTACCGGTGCAGATCTGGAGAACCTGCTGAATGAGGCAGCCATTCTCGCTGCAAGAGATAACCGCAAGGCTATCGTTAAGGCTGATATCGAAGAAGCTACCATGAAGGTCATTGCAGGTCCCGAAAAGAAAACCAGAAAGGTTACGGATCGGGATAAGAAGATCACCGCATATCACGAGGCAGGTCATGCTGTCACTGCATATCATCTGGAAACACAGGATACTGTTCAGCAAGTCAGCGTGATCCAGCGTGGTATGGCCGCCGGTATGACATGGACACGTCCCGATACCGAGGATAACCATGTGACTCGTAAAAAGCTTTCTGAAATGCTGGTTATGCTGCTTGGCGGTCGTGCCGCTGAGGCTCTGGTGCTGGATGATATTTCTACCGGTGCTTCCAATGATATGGAAAGAGCAACCAAAATTGCCAAGAATATGGTAACACGTTGGGGCTTTTCCGATAAGCTTGGTCCGGTGGTATATGGTTCTGAGAATAACGAAGTGTTCATCGGCCGCGATTACGGTCATGTGCGTGACTATTCCGAAGACGTGGCAGCGGATATTGATGCGGAAGTACGTGCTATCATTGAACGTGCTTATGCACACTCCACAGAACTGCTGAAGGAACACGCCGATCAATTGGATGCTCTTGCAGCTTATTTGATCGAATATGAAAAAGCAAGCGAAGAAGAGTTCGTGCAGATTATGAAAGGTGAACTTTCTGTCGCATCCCGCAAAGCAAAAGAGCAGCCAGCTGCTGTGGATACCGTTGCGCCTGTTACGGAAGCAGAACCGGAAGCAGAATCCAAAACGGATGATACTGCCTCTGAAAACTAAGCGCATTGCTCAGCTGCTATCATAGTAAAATTGCAAACGCCGCTTTTGACATCCCATCAAAAGTGGCGTTGCTTTATGCCGAGCAGGAACACACAAATTGTCTTGAAAAAGAATTCAAGGCATCCACGAAAGTGATAAAAAAGCCAGAGAAGAAATGAAATCTTCTCTGGCTTTGTTCTTCTTATCACGCATACAAACTTGTCATTTATATGAACTTGATATTTGCCTTTTTCAGTTTCTCATGGGCTTTTGAAACCTTTTTAGCAGAAAACACTGTGGCGGTTCCGTTGCGGATAATCTCTGCTTTGATCCCGCGTTTTGCTGCGCCAAGTGCCGTCGAAGTAACACAGCCGCACTCGTCTAAACCACAGAGATGCAATGTGTCATAGCCTTTTTCCTTGATCAGTTTCCGCAGCGTTTGATTGGAAAGTGCATCACCGAAATATTTATCAAAACAGTATTCCGAAACGATATCCAATCCACTGAAAAGCTCTGCGCCTTCGGTTCCTGCGATGGAATAGCCAAAGAGCAGGCGGTTCGTCGGTAAATTCTGAATGATGTGACGTATGTAGATAATGTCACTTCCATTTGCTTGATACCGGTGTATCAATTCATTGACGGCAGCGGTAAGCTCTGCAGTATGATAAGAGAACATCTCTTTTCTTTTGTCATACAGATAATCATTTTGCATATCAATCACAAGCAGTGCAGTTTTCATAATACCCTCCCAAGCGTTCAATTTACCATCGAAGGAATCCTCCCGGTAACACAAAAGTCAGGCAATGTCGCAAAATCATCCAATCGACTTTGGGAACACTATTTCTTACATTATGCAGCTTCCTGCTGCGCATTCGCGCTGCTCAGAATCGTCATGAGATCCGCAAGCAATGCTTGGTCATAAAACTTGCCGTTTTCCCGATCATAAAAACTTCCTGTGGTATCCCAGATCACCGGACAAATATCGCGGAAATAGGCCTCCTTGCAAACCGCAGTCATAAATCGACGAATCATTTCCTGCGTTTTATTCTCCTTTGCTACGCCAAATTCGCCCATGATCACAGGGATTCCTTTATCAATGAAATGTGTCTTGAGCTTTTCCATATACTGGACAAGCTGCGCACGCTCCTGATCTGTGCCCCACTCGGTCTGTGCCTTGCCCCAGCTTGCGTCCTCCGTGAGAATACAGAAAGTAGAAGGTGTATAATAATGCACCGAAACAGCACACCGATTCTCTTTATCATTCGGCATTACAAACAGCGGATCACAGGTCAAATCAATATCCGTGGCATAACCTGCAATCAGCAGATGCCGTTTGGTATTGTTGCCGCCGGATTTTCGCACAATATCCACAAAGGTCTGATTGATCTCATTCAGCAAACCATAGGATTCCGCTTTTCCGTCGGTACTGCCGCTGTAACGATTCCAAAGCTGATCCCAATGGCCCTCCTCGTTCAACGATTCAAACATCAGATAATCACTCTCTTGTTTGAAGGCTTCACAAAGCTGCTCCCAGATCCGAGTGTATTTTTTCATGCAGGATTCCTTGTCCTGTGCAAAGTTTTCCCACCATCCGCTATCATAGTGGATATTCAGAATGACATACAGATCCGCATCCAATGCCCAGCCAACCACTTCCTTGACACGAGCCAGATAATCAGGATGAATCGTATAGCCCTCCTGCATCATATTCGACCATGCAACAGGCACGCGCAATACCCCAAAACCTTCTGCACGATAGCCCTGAATCATCTCCTGGGTAATCACAGGACTGCCCCATGCCGTCTCATAATTGGTAACACTGCTCGTGTTAATCCAATTGCCGCAGGATTCAAAGGTATTGCCAAGATTGATTCCCAATCCCATATCCTGCACCAGATCCATAGTTGTGATATCACGCATTTCTGTTCCCTTGCTTTCACAACCGGTGAATACAGAAAGCAGTAATCCTGTACTCAACAGCAGTGCTGTCAGCCGTTTGATTGTCATAACAACGCATTCCTCCCCTTCTTCGCATCTAAAATTGCTCTTATAGTATAGCATAAAAGGAACATGGGAACAAGCCCCTTTTTGTGAACAATTCCGATTCGGCACTTTTATGCGAAAAACACTGGAAAATCATGACAAAAGAGCATCATGCTATCTGTATTTCAGATCGCACAATGCTCTTTGACATTGGATAGACAGCGTTATGTCTCCTGTTCAGATTCCATCTCCACAGGCACAGTGATCTCCTCAATCAAACGGCGTAAATCCTGTACACCTTCGCCGGTCATAGAGGAAAAGACCGTAACATTCATATCTTCAAACTGCGGAATCTCCTTGGGAAATGCCTCCAATCGCTGCGTTCTCTGGGTACGGTTGAGTTTATCTGCCTTGGTCAGAACCACAGCAAAAGGCATCTCTGTATCCATAAGAAAATCCACCATCTGCAGATCATC
The DNA here is from genome assembly GCA_017532085.1 of Oscillospiraceae bacterium. Classification (GTDB taxonomy): domain Bacteria; phylum Bacillota; class Clostridia; order Oscillospirales; family Ruminococcaceae; genus Firm-04. The sequence continues at coordinate 35,456 of JAFXJT010000021.1, forward strand.
TTTGGTAGGCGGATGGCGCATATCAATGAGCAGCAATACCGCCCGCAGATCACGATCGGACTGTAAATAGCCATTGATGAGGTCACGCCAGCGATGCAGCTCGGATTTGGCGGTTTTTGCATAGCCATAGCCGGGCAGATCTACAAATGTCACGGTATCACATTGATAAAAGTTGATTGTAGCGGTTTTTCCCGGCACAGCACTCACTCTGGCAAGATTTTTGCGATTGAACAGTTTGTTGATCAGCGTGGATTTTCCTACATTGGAACGTCCCGCAAAAGCAATCTCAGGATGCTTTCCTGCAGGCAGCTGAGAAGATAATCCATACGCCGCTGTAAATTCAGCGATATTCCAATTCACGTTACTTCTCCGTTGTCATAGATTTTTGTGGCTTTTGAGGCTGATCCCACATAGGCACTGCAGGAAGTCCCAGTTTTTGCAGCTCAGTGGAATGCAGCGGCTCCAGCTTGGTATCATACTGCTGCTGCACCAAGGCCGTCTGCAAAACAGTATCAACGGTTTCGGCAGGGATAAACTCTATGGCATTGCGCACCACAGCATCCAGCTCCTCAAGATCGGGTACATTGGCCTTGGGAATAATCACAGTCTTGATCCCCGCTTTATAAGCAGCCATGGATTTTTCACACAAGCCGCCAATCGGCAAGACTCTGCCATGCAAGGTAATCTCGCCGGTCATAGCCACATCATGGCGCACAGGCGTACCGGAAAGCGCAGAAACCAATGCAGTCAGCATCGTCACGCCGGCACTGGGACCATCCTTAGGCACAGCACCTTCCGGTGCATGAATGTGCAGATCCTTGGTTTTGAACAAATCCGTGCGAATGTCATATTCCTTTGCAACATAGCGTGTATAAGATACCGCAAGCTTTGCACTTTCTTTCATAACATCGCCCAAGGAACCCGTGACTTGGATCTCGCCCTTGCCATCCATAACCAGCACCTCCAGCGGCATAAGCACTCCGCCGGCCGAGGTCCATGCAAGACCATTGACCAAACCAATGGTATCGGCTTGCTCTTGATAATCGGGCAAATACTTATGGGGACCCAAAGCAGTCTCCAGCGTTTCGGGGGTATACTGTATGCGCTTGACATCATCAGCAACAATTGCCTTTGCACATTTCCGGCACAATGAGGCGATCTGGCGCTCCAAAGAACGCACACCGGCTTCCTTGGTATAATAATCAATCAGATCATAGAGCGCAGCATCGGTAATGCGAAGCTGTGTTGCTTTCAATCCATGAAGCTTCAGCTGCTTCTTCAGCAGATGCCGCTTGGCAATGTGGAATTTTTCCAATCTCGTATAGGAATTCAGTTCGATAATCTCCATACGATCCCGCAAAGGACCCGGAATGGTATCCAACGTATTGGCAGTGGTAACAAACATTACCTCGCTCAAATCGAAAGGCAGCTCCAAAAAGTGATCTCGAAAAGCATGATTCTGTTCGCTGTCAAGCACCTCCAGCATTGCAGAGGCAGGATCACCCTTATAATCATTGCCCATCTTATCAATCTCGTCCAGCAAAATCAGCGGATTCTTGCTTTTTGCCTGCCGCATGGCGTCCATAATTCTGCCGGGCATGGCGCCCACATAGGTTTTGCGATGTCCGCGGATATCCGATTCATCTCTGACACCACCCAGAGAAACTCGCACATAATTGCGTCCCAATGCCTTTGCAATAGAGCGTCCGATGGAGGTTTTACCCACACCGGGCGGTCCCACCAAGCAAAGAATCTGTCCCTTCACAGATGGCATCAGCGCATGCACGCTCAAGCTTTCCAGCACACGCTCTTTCACGCGCTTTAAGCCGTAATGTTCCTGATCCAGTAATGCTGCGGCTTTTTTGATATCCAGCTTTTCTTTTGTTTTGGTATTCCAGGGAAGATCCAGTACCGTATCCAGATAATTGCGGATGACATAAGCCTCCTGTGAAGAAGGCGGCATTTTCAGCAGACGTTCGGCTTCCCGTACAAGTTTCTGCTCAGATTCCGCTTCTAAAGAGAGCGCATGGATCTTTTGCAGATAGTTTTGTACTTCCTCATGAGAGGATTCTTCCTCTCCCAGCTCTGCCGAGATCACACGCATCTGTTCCCGCAAATAATACTCCCGCTGCCCTTTGTCGAGGCTTTCCTGCACCTGCGAATGGATCTCACGCTCGACTTCCAATACCTCGATTTCACGCACCAGCATTGCATAGAGCATGGTCATCCGCAAAAACAGGTCGTTTTCTTCCAAAAGCTGCTGACGATCCGTATAATCCAGCTGCACATTAAAGGCAATGCTTTCAAACAATTCGAAGGGCGTTTCCGCCGCCATCAAAGATTCTATCAGCTCTTTGGGCATTTTGGGGAAAAACGAAGCGTACCGCTGAAAGACATCCCGCAGCGAACGCATCATGGCATCCATTTCAATCTCATCCGCCTTGTGACGCCGTGAAACTGCCATCCGTTTCACTTGAGTCTCCAGATAAGGCTTATCATTCATCTGCAAATCAAGAACGCGTGCACGATAGAGTCCTTCCACCAGCACTCGCATCACCTCGCCATTGCGCAGAACCTGTCTGATTTCCGCTACTACACCAATGCGATACAGATCTTTGCGCTTTGGCTTTTCGGTGCCAAGCTTCTTTTGCGCCACCAAAAAGATTTTGCGATCTTCTGCCAGTGCTTCTTCAATAGCATTTTTTGACATTTCACGTGCAACATCAAAATGCAGCACCATATTTGGAAATGCAACCACACCCCGCAATGCTACGGTTGGGATCCACTGCTGTGCATCCGAAGCATCGGGGTTCAGGCATTCTCTTTTTTCATCATCTCTCATTATATCATCCTAACTGCCCTGCGCGGCATAGCTGCCAAATATACCCTGTGCGCAGCCAAGGCATATCATTGAGTCTCCTGTCCTGTTCATTATACAGGATATACATGAAAATTGCAAGTGGAAAATGTGTGCATCCCATGGATGCCATCACCTCCCAAAAGAAACAAAACAATCTCTCGCAGCCATACTGCGAGAGATTGCAGGCTTCTTTTATGAGGCATTGACGACTTGATCCTGTGCATTCAACAAAACCGGACAGGTCTGATTCCGCACACAATCTGCGGTCACAACTACCTTGACAACCTCTTTCGCCGAAGGGGCATCAAACATCACTTGCATCAGAATTCCTTCCAGAATCGCACGTAATCCACGGGCGCCGGTTTTCTGCTCGATGGCACGCTTAGCAATCTCTGAGAGAGCAGCCTCTTCGATATCCAGCTCGATATCATCATAGCGGAACAGCTTGGTATACTGCTTCAGCAATGCATTCTTCGGCTCAGTCAGTATCCGCACCAGCGTATCCTCATCCATTTCATCCAGCGTTGTAATAATCGGCAGACGACCCACCAGTTCCGGGACAATACCGAATTTTACCAGATCCTGCGGAATCACTTTGCGGAAAATATTGGCGGTTTTTTCCTTTTTTGAAAGAATCTGTGCGCCAAAACCCAGTGCTGAGGATTGGGTTCTGTTCAGAATATGGCGCTCCAGACCGTCGAACGCACCGCCGCAGATAAACAGGATATTCTTGGTGTTGATATGAATAAATTCCTGATTGGGATGCTTTCTGCCACCTTGAGGCGGCACATTGGAAATCGTACCTTCAATGATTTTCAGCAGTGACTGCTGTACACCCTCGCCGCTGACATCACGGGTTAAGGAGGTGTTTTCTGATTTGCGGGCGATTTTATCGATTTCATCAATATAGATAATGCCACGCTCAGCAGCTGCTACATTGAAGTTTGCAGCTTGAATCAGACGCAGCAGAACATTCTCCACGTCATCGCCCACATAGCCTGCTTCGGTGATGGTTGTGGCATCCGCAATGGCAAAAGGTACATCCAGAATTTTCGCAAGGGTCTGCGCCAGATAGGTTTTTCCGACACCTGTAGGTCCCAGCAGCAGCACATTGCTTTTTTGCAGCTCCACATCGTCGCCATCATCCCGGCTGAGAATCCGCTTATAGTGATTATAAACAGAGACTGCCAAGGAGATCTTTGCCTGGTCCTGTCCGATGACATATTCATCCAGCACCTTTTTGATCTCCGCAGGCTTCAGCAGATGGAACTCCTTTTCACCCTTTGCGGCGGCATTTTTCTTCTGCTGAGCACGCTCGGGCACAATACCGCCGTAAATCATCTCATAGCAATAGCAAACGCATTCATCACAAATGTTGCTATCGCCGGCAGAGAACATACTTTGTACTTTATTTTCGCCTTTTCCGCAAAAACTGCATTTCCGAAATGCCTTATCTGACATGAGTTTTCCTTTCTGCGGTTATCATTTTCGGTTTATCGCTTGGAAACCACCTTATCGATCAGGCCATATGCCTGTGCTTCGGCAGCGGTCATGAAATAATCACGCTCCACATCACGCTGGATCTCCTCCAACGGTTTGCCGGTGTTTTCTGCCAGCATACGATTGAGCTTATCCTTGGTTCTAAGCAGATTATCGGTACGAATCTTGATGTCCGTTGCTTGACCGGAAAGTCCACCGCCCATAATCAACGGCTGATGAATCATGATCTCACTGTTCGGCAGCGCCATACGCTTGCCCTTTGCACCGGCTGCCAGCAAAAATGCGCCCATGGAAGCAGCCAATCCGATACAAATGGTTGCCACATCGCATTTGATATACTGCATGGTATCATAGATTGCCATGCCGGCAGTCACAGAGCCGCCGGGACTGTTAATATACAAAGAGATATCTTTTTCTGAATCCTGGCTTTCCAAAAACAGCAGCTGTGCAACAACAAGACTTGCCGTAGTATCATTCACATCCTCCGACAGCATAATGATGCGGTCGTTTAGCAGACGGGAGAAAATATCATAAGCACGTTCTCCACGATTGGTCTGCTCAATTACGGTTGGGACAAGACTCATCCTCAGTCATCCTTTCTTTCAAGTTGAGCGACGCCCAATGGAAGCGTCGCTCATCGTTGCAGCGTAATATTTTATTCGGCAGCAGGAGTCTCTTCCTCAGCAGCTTCAGCCGCAGTTTCGGTCTCCTCAGCCTGTGCCATATCGTTGTCCACCACAGCATTGCTCTTTACGAGCTCAACTGCCTTGGTCACACGCATATCCATTGCGAAATCAGCCATCGGAATCTGTGCTTTTACAACCTCAAGCGGCACATTCACACGAGCTGCAAAATCCTGCAGACCCTCTTCCAGCTCTTCATCCGAAACAGTCAGACCTTCCAGATCAGCAACCTTCTCCAGAGCCAGACGCAGCAGAACTTCCTTACGAGCCTGTTCCTCATAGGTATCACGCAGCTGCTGCTCGGTCATGCCGGTCAGCTCCAGATAATCGGAAAGCTTCATATCAGAATACTGTCTCTGCAGATTCTGCTCGAAATCACGCACCATCTGACTGATGCGGCGCTCATACATCACGGAAGGAATTGCAGCATCTGCACTGGCAATCAGCGCATCAAACACAGCATTCTCGAACTGATTCTCGGCCTGCTTCTGTGCAGTCTCAGTCAGCTTTGCACGGATATCCTCTCGCAGAGCCTCCATGGTATCAAACTCAGAAACATCCTTTGCCAGTTCATCATCAGCCTCAGGCAGCTCCTGCTTGCTGATGCCGAGCAGCTCGATCTTGAATACAGCAGCCTTGCCTGCATAGCGCTCATCGCCATATTCCTCAGGGAAGGTAACGTTGATATCAAACTGATCGCCAACATTGTGACCAACGATCTGCTCTTCAAAACCGGGAATAAACTGACCGCTGCCAAGACGGAGCGGATACTCTTCGCCTTTACCGCCTTCAAATGCTACATCATCGATGAAGCCTTCGAAATTGATTTTGACCTCATCCTGCAGCTCTGCGGGACGGCCCTCAACCTCTACAATGCGAGCTTGACGCTGACGGAGCACATTGATCTGCTGATCCACGTCCTCATCAGTCACTTCACGCACCTGCTTAGGAGCATGGATGCCCTTGTACTCGCCCAGCTCTACCTCGGGCTTGGTGATGCAGACTGCCTTGCAGACTGCGCCTTCTTCCTTAGAGCAGGATACCAGCTCGATAGCAGGACGATCTACCAGAGTGAGCTGCAGCTCCTTCATCATCTCATCCAGCTCAGCAGGCAGCAGGCTGTCTACGGCATCCTCGAAAAATACGCCTTCGCCGTAGAGCTTCTCTACCATCTTACGAGGAGCCTTGCCCTTGCGGAAGCCCTTGATAACGATATCCTTCTTCTGTCTCTGATAAACACGTTCGCAAGCAGCTTCCAGTGCTTCCGCAGAGATTTCAAAGGTTACTTCTCTCATATTGACATCGGTTTTCACATCGGATACGATACGCATGATTGTTCCTCCAAATTTTGATTTCAACATTTGCAGAGCAACTGCCCAAAGGGCAAAAAACGCCGCATAGATACATTAGATTATAGCACAAACCATAGAATTTTTCCAGCAGTTTTTCACACTTCTTTGTTTCCTACAAATTATAGAACATTCCGAGGGGCAAATTGTAAAAAATCACCAGAAATCAGATGGTAATGCACTGCATCTCGCAGTCCATTGATTGCATGACGATGGCTGCTGCCATGGACATGGCCGTAATAGCATTCCTCCACATGGTGCTTCCAGAGCACATCCAGCATCTCATAATTACAGTTGCCGGCATAAATGGGCGGATAATGCAGAAAGACAATCGGTTTGAGTCCTGCCTGCTCCGCAGCACACAAAGAAACCTCCAGCCGCTGCGCTTCTCGCGCATTGACCTTGGCATTGGCAGGCTCTTGATAATCCATATTCACCCAGCCTCGGGTTCCGCAAATTCCATATTGACCATAAGCATAATGATTATTATGCAGAATATGCAGCGAATGAAGACCGTTTTCTTCGAAAAAACGATTCATTTTGGTCATGGAAGTCCACCAATAATCGTGGTTGCCTTTGAGTATGATCTTTCTGCCGGGCAAAGCTTCAATCCATTGAAAATCGGGCAACGCTTCCTCCAGAGTCATACCCCAGGAGGTATCTCCTGCCAGCACCACCGTATCTTCCGGTGTTATGCGTGCAAGCCATTCTCTTTGCAGAATAGAATCATGGTCCTTCCAGCCGGAGAACACATCCATTGGTTTGTTGACACCAAAGGAGAGGTGCAAATCTCCGATGACGAATAAGCTCACGAGATGCCCAGCTTTTCTTTCACATAGGCTGCCATAGCATCCTGTGCCACCGAATCGGTAAAGCGAACAGGCTTGCTCTTGAGTTCAGCCAATGCAGCAGGAATAGCCATACCGGTTTTTGCTTGCAGCAGATCCAGCACAGCATACTCATCCGCATCCGCAGGCACTGTATCCACAGCCTCCAACACGGCAGCACCAAACTTATAAGGATTCGCTGTAGATGCCACCAGCATCGGCAGTTTTTCTGTTGCTGCTGCCTGATAATCACGGGCAGCACAGATGCCTACTGCAGTATGTGTATCGCTGAGATATCCGTTTTCTCCAAATACCTTGCCGATCATCGCTTTGGTCTGCTCGTCATTCCAGTAGCTGCCGGAGAATTCCACTTGAATCCGTTCACGCAGCTCACGAGGAATTTCGTATCTGCCCTCAGTCTTGAGCGCCTCAAACCATGTGCGGATCTGTGCATCATCCTCGTGGGTCATATGATAAAGCAGACGCTCCAGATTGCTGGAAATCAGAATATCCATCGAAGGAGATACCGTTGCATGGAAATCACGGTTTCTATCATATACACCGGTGCGGATGAAATCGGAAAGCACCATATTGATGTTGGATGCGCATACCAGATGCTGCATCGGAACACCCATTTGCTTTGCATACCATGCTGCAAGAATATTACCGAAGTTACCGGTGGGAACCGTCAGCGAGAAGCGCTCGCCCGGTTTCAGAATCCCCTTTTCCAGCATAGTCACATAGGCAGAAACATAGTAAACAATCTGGGGAGCCAGACGACCCCAGTTGATGCTGTTTGCACTGGAAAATTGCATCCCGTTTGCTGCAAGTGCCTCCTGCATGGCGGGGTCCGTAAAAATCGCCTTTACGCCATTCTGGCAATCATCAAAATTACCCTTGACGGCACAAACGCCTACGTTTTGACCTTCCTGCGTCTGCATTTGACGCTTTTGCATAGAGCTGACACCATCCTCGGGATAGAACACGAGAATCTTGGTGCCGGGTACATCACGAAAACCTGCCAATGCAGCCTTTCCGGTATCGCCGGAGGTTGCTGTCAGGATTACAATCTCACGTCCCACGCCGCTCTTTTTCGCAGATCGCGTGAGAAAATGCGGCAGAATCTGCAAAGCCATATCCTTAAAGGCACAGGTAGGACCATGCCACAGCTCCAGCAGCATTGTGCCATCCGCAAGCGTTGTAATTTCCTGTACATTTTCAGTCTCAAAACTGCCGCTTGCATAGGCAGCCGTTGTACACTCACGCAGCTCATCCAAAGTAAAATCGGTGAGATACAGATGAAATAAACGTGCTGCGCGCTCGGCGTAGGAAAGTCCCATCAGCGCTTCAAAATCCGAAGCAGTCAGCTCCGGAATCGAATCCGGCACAAACAGACCACCGTCTGCGGATATGCCCTGCGCAATGGCTTCTGCGCTGCTGACAGACAGCGCACGGTTTCTTGTGCTATGGTACAACATGATGTATATAACCTCCAATATCGAAGCGGCTGCTTCGTTTAGAATCCATATGAATTGGGCGAGCTCGCATCAAATGCACGCTCGATATAATGAATGTGCCGCACAACACTGCCGGTATACTCTACTTCAGCCACATCAAATCGAGGCTGCAGATCCAAAGGATGCTCCATAAGATATCGCAGCGCAGTCTGAAGAATCCGCTGCTGCTTCTGACGATTCACTGCAATCGTTCCGGAAACCAGTGCATTTTGCCTTCGGGTTTTCACCTCTACAAACAACAGCCATTCCTCTTGACGTGCAATAATATCGATCTCTCCGCCTTTTATTGTATAGTTCCGGCACAGAATCTCACAGCCTCTGGTTTCCAGCAGACGACAAACAGCATCTTCACCAATGCGGCCAATGGCTCGCAAATTACTTTTCGCCATAGAATTTTTTCAAAAATGAGGGGCGATGGGCAGGACACAATCCATATTCTGCAATGGCCTGATAATGCGCCTTGGTGCCATAGCCCTTATGCTTTGCAAAGCCATACATGGGGTACTGCTCGTCCAGAGCACGCAGCGAAGCATCTCTGGCCGTTTTTGCCAGTATTGAGGCTGCTGCAATACTTGCAGACTTCGCATCTCCCCCAACCAGAGTCTGTACAGCAACCGCAAGACTGGGAGCTCGATTTCCATCTACCAATGCAAGAGAGGGCTGCACAGAAAGCTGCTCCACCGCACGCTGCATAGCGAGCATCGCCGCCTGCAAAATATTCAATTGCTCGATCTCTGCCACAGTAGCACAAGCGATCGCCCATGCAATCGCCTGTTCTTTGATCAACGGAATCAGTGCTTCACGTTTCCGTTCCGTGATTTTCTTACTGTCATTCAGTCCTGCAATCTGTGCATCCGGTTTTAAGATCACAGCCGCAGCGTAGACATCACCTGCCAGCGGTCCTCTGCCGGCTTCATCCACGCCGCAAAAAATCGGAGCGTACATCCGCACCTGTGCATCAAACTCAATGAGCTCCGTTGGGATTTTCGCTGTTTTCGCCATCATTCGTTCCTGTCTGCGGCACTGAGGAAGGTTTTTCCAATGTGATTCTGCCCAGCTTTGCCGCACGATATTCATCCATCAGCGCAATGGCTGCACGTTCTGTATTTGGGATCCCGCCCGAAAGCAGCATCCCTCGATTTTTCGCAAGCATTTCCAGCAATGCAAAACCATTACCTTCCGCATCGGGCGCAATGCGATACCGAGCCTCCAGCATCTGCGGATAATTGCTGTGCAAAAAGGCCAACAGTTTTGCTGCAAGGCCTTCCAGATCAAGGATCTCATCTCTTACCGCACCGGTAAACGCCAGCCGACAAGCAACTTCTTGATCATCAAGCTTGGGCCAGAGTACACCGGGCGTATCCAGCAGCTCCACACCGCCATCAATTTTGATCCACTGCTGTGTTCTGGTAACACCGGCACGATCCTCCGCCTTGGCACGCTTACCGCCCGCCAGACGATTGATCAGTGAGGATTTTCCCACATTGGGAATGCCCAGAATCATAACACGAATGGGTCTGCCTTTCATGCCCTTTGCCGCATATTGCGCAAGCTGCGGAGCCAACAGACGCCGTAATGCGGGCGCAAAATTCTTAACGCCCTTTCCTGATTTGGAATCAGCGGTTATCACCACCGCTCCACGTTTTTGATAGTATTCAACCCACTGCTGCGTAAGCTGTGGATCTGCCATATCGGCTTTATTCAAAATGACCAAGCGAGGTTTCCGTCGGGTCAAACGATCAAATTCCGGGTTGCGGCTGCTCAGCGGCAGTCTTGCATCCAGCAGCTCCGCCACGGCATCCACCAGCGGCAGACTTTTTGTGATCATCCGCCGTGTTTTGGCCATATGTCCGGGAAACCACTGGATATCCTTCATATCCTCCATGTATGCTCCATTTCTAAGGCATGGGTAGGAAATACCTGTACACAGGCTTGTTATTCCACCAAAGTAAAATCCATTAAGGGATACACACGCAGCCAGACCTTGCCTACAATATCCGATTCGGGAATCAATCCGACCTCCGGATGGCGGCTGTCCTTCGATATGCTGCGATTATCGCCCAATACAAATACATAACCTTCGGGCACGGTAATCGGATACGTAAATGCACCCTCATCCCGTGTCGTCAGAGTACTGGTATAGTCCTCTTGCAGCGGCACATCGTCAACATAAACAATGCCTTCTGCAAAATCAATCATCACTTTTTGTCCACCGACGGCAATCAGCCGCTTGACAATCCGTTTGCCCAGTCCGTCCCCCAGCACCAACTCGCCGTTTTGCTGAAATGTACCGGAAGTACGGCTGTCCACAATGATCACATCACCCGGTTCAGGCTTATCCAGCATGGTCACAACCAATCGGTCATCATCCCGCAAAGTCGGCAGCATAGATTCCCCCTCAACCGTCGCAACACAGAACAAAAAGGTGAAAACCAACAAGACAACAAATACCGAAGTGATAATCGATTCCATCAAATCACACACATCACCGAGAATGCCTTTTACCGATACATTGGATTTCGGCGCAATCGGTTCCTGCGGCTCCGATGACTGCTGTGTTGTTTCCTTCTCGGATTCCGGCTGCACTATGGTCTCTTCCGATTCTGTTGCTGCATCCGGTTCTTCCGTCGTTTCCTCAGGAGAGGTCTCCGTTTCCGGTTCGATTGCAGCATCGGATGTCTCCGCTGTTTCCGATTCCGCCAGAGCTTCCTCCTCGCCAAGGATCGGTTCTGCTGCTGTCGGGATATTTTCAGTCTCTGTCAAGGCAACAGACTCACACGTATCCTGCACGTCGGCTGCATTTTGTTCCTTCAGCGGCTTTGTCTCTTCTGTCTGTGCCATGACACATCCTCCTCATCAATTCAAGATCGCAAACTGGTCAAACCAAGTCGTGCAGAGTGCATCATCGCGGGAAAACCGCAAAATTGCACGTCCCATCACCTGCTCTTCCGACACCAGACCCACCGCCGAATTCCGGCTGTCGGTGCTGTGCAGACGATTATCGCCCATCACAAAGACATATCCTTCCGGAATGGTAAGAGGATAGGCAAAGGCACCGTCATTGCGCGTCGTCAGATCCGCAATATACGGTTCATTGCGCACTTCACCATCCACCGTCACGGTACCGGTTTCAAAATCGATATCCAGCTCCTGTCCACTGACCGCAATCACACGCTTGACAAGACGGATTTCCATACCTTTGGATTCCGTTACAGTGGTTTGCGATGCATCGGTAAACAGATTGGCATGATCGCCGTTTATGATTACAACATCGCCGGCTTTGGGCGTATAGAACAAGCTCACCATCAGCAGCTTATCTTGATTGTACAGGGTAGGATTCATAGAGCTGCCCTCTACCGTAACAGGACGCAGTAAAAATGCAAACAGCAGCAGCACAAGAAATACTGATGTGATCGCAGATTCAATAATATCCAGAAGATCCTGCAAAAGTGTGGTTTTCTTTTTTGGTTCTGACTGCTGCTCCGCCGAGACTGTTTCGTGCATTTCCGGAGTATCAGACATGCCCTACACCCCTTTCCTTCCGCAAAATGATTTGTGGATTCTGCGGATTTACAATAGTCAAGAAAAGCAAAAAAGGGACATTGCGTCCCCCTTTCGCTTGTTTGCAATCAACGTACCTGCGCCTTAACCTTAGCAGCCTTACCGACTCTGCCGCGCAGATAGTAGAGCTTCGCTCTGCGGACAACACCGCGACGAACGATTTCTACTTTGTCAACAGAGGGAGAATGAACAGGGAATACACGCTCAATGCCGCAGCCATGTGCGACACGACGAACAGTAAAGGTCTCATTGATGCCGCCATGCTTCTTGGCGATGATGGTACCCTCAAAAACCTGAATACGGCTCTTCTCGCCTTCCTTGATACGAACGTGAACCTTAACGGTATCACCGACGTTCAGTTCCGGTACGTTCTCCTTCATGCTGGACTTGCTGATCTGCTCCAAAGCGTTCATGGGAAAAATCCTCCTTCATTGTTTACGGATGTTCATTCGTGCAAGATCAGTTCCCGTTGCATATACGAGATCGCACCAGCGGACCATCCATGTCAGTAATATTGCCGTACAGTGCCTCAGCACTGCACATTGCATATTGACCCTCGCCGGCAAGGAACCGGCGGACATTCAAATGCTGTACTATTATATCATATTCTTTTTTGGATTGCAAGCATTTTTTGCATTTTTTCGCAAATAATGCAAAATTCTTATTCTTCGCCCGATGTTCTCCGTCAACCTGCTGAGAAATGACGAAACGTATGCACAAAACTGCATAGAATCGCCGCAGCTACCGGTACCGCAAACAAAACGGCTTGCAGAATCATGGAAAACGAACCGATGGTGCAGGCAATCCACAGCGGAACACCTGCTGCCGCAATTGCCAGCAAATACAGCAGCACCATCTGCACCCGAAACAGCACCACACCGGCACCTTGCAGCGCATACAATCCTCTTGCAAGCAGCAGACCAAAGCCCATAATCACCGCTATCACAACAGGAAGCTTGACAAAAATCCCATCGGCAAGGTCATACAGAATCGAACCAATGGCAGAACCGATTCCTTCCATATCCACGGATTCTACGGGGATTACAGCTGCAAACACATCCGCAGCCCGGGAAAGATACTTCTCTATTGTTTGCAGTGATGCCGAATTTCGTATGGCAAACAGCAAAAGCATCCCGATGATACCAAGCATCGGCCAAAAGCAAAGACGCAATTGTTTTTTTCGTGTCATCATCAATCTTATATAAACGCACTGCCATCAGCGCAAAGAATGGCAAGTCGGGTGGCACGCATCATACCAAATCGCACATTGGGAACAGATTGCTCCAGATATGCTCGGAACGCATCAAACAGCAGCGAAGGATTGACATTCACCGAAGTGCCGGCCGGCATTCTCAGCTTCAGCCACAGCCCATCCTCCAGCGTTTGGGTCATCAGAATCTGTGCCTGCTGCTTCAGATCCAACATTGCTGTGCCTCGTTTGGTTTTCTTTTCGATCAGGATAGCCTCCTGTGCAAAAAAGGCATCCCACGCAGACCGCAGTACATCTGCAGATGTATCGTCGACACAATCCAGACAGATCTGATAATCGGCAAAAGCAATATCCGTATGCTTTCGAACCGGCTCTGCTACCGTGACGATCTGCAGATCGGGGGGCAGCACTGCATTCAGCCGTTCCATCGCCTCCTGCATGGACATCGGACCATCCAATCGGAAATCCATACACTCACAGCCGCTTTCATATCCCAGCGAAAGCGCCAGCGGAAACATCAGATAGGCATGAGGATTAAAGCCTTCGGTAAACCAGATCGGCACCTCAGCACGACGAAAAGCCCGCTGCATACAGCGCATCAAGTCCAGATGAGAAATATATTTTGCCCTTCGGCGTTTTTCAAAGGTTGCTCGCACAGGAATCATACGGTTGCCTCCTTTTCCGAAAGAGCAGCAGGGAAACACGGCTTATGCGTTACCTTTGTCACACCGCAGCCCGAACACTGCATACGGCAATGCGGTGTGGTTTGTGCTGCAATGGCTTTTTCGTTTTCCTTGATGAAAAAGGCTTTATCCACATAATAATCCAAATGATCCCAAGGCAGCACTTCTTCATAGCTGCGTGCACGGTTTGCATAAAACTCCATGGTCAGACCGCAGGCCGCAAATGCCTCCTGCCACAAATCAAAGCGAAAATGCTCTGACCACGCATCAAACAGGCAGCCTCGCTTCCATGCTTCCAGTATGACAGCGTTCAAACGACGATCGCCTCGAGCCAATACTGCCTCCAGAATACTGGTTTCGGGACTATGCCAGCTCACACGAATCCGTTTATGGCCCTTCACTGCTTCCTCCAGCAGCGATTGCTTATGCGCAATCATCTCCACGGTGTCCTGCGGATGGAATTGGAAGGGTGTAAAAGGCTTTGGTACAAAAGTTGCAACGCTGGCAGAAATCTGCACCGATTTTCCCTTAGGGCGCTCCTCCATTGCAAACCACATATCCACCACACGCTGAGCAAGCTCTATGATGCCGATGATATCTTCATCGGTTTCCGTAGGCAGACCCATCATAAAATACAGCTTCACGGATGCCTGTCCTGCCGAAAAAGCGATCTTGCAGGTGCGCATCAATTCTTCTTCCGTCACATTCTTATTGATGACATCCCGAAGACGCTGCGTTCCGGCTTCGGGCGCAAAGGTCAAACCGCTGCTGCGCACCCGACGAATCCGATTCATCAGACCCGTGCTGAAATTATCCACTCGCAGCGAAGGAAGGCTCAGATTGATATGTTCCTGCTCGGTAAAAGTCAGCAGACCATCCATCATCTCCTCAATCTGAGAATGATCAGAAGTGGAAAGAGAACAGAGTGACAGCTCCTCATAGCCTGTTTTTCTGCAAAGTATCTTAGCCTGTTTGCAGATTTGCTCCGGCGATTTTTCACGGAACGGCCGATATAAAAATCCCGCTTGACAAAAACGGCAGCCACGAATACAGCCGCGCAGTACCTCCGTGACAGCACGATCATGTACGATTTCGGAAAAAGGCACCACAAATTCTTCCGGCACATCCACTGTGTCAAACTCCGAGATGATTCGTTTGCGTACAGTGGCAGGTGCACCTTCCTTCGGTGTGACCGCTTGTATAGTGCCGTCTGCATGGTAGGTCACCTCATACAAAGAAGGCACATAAACTCCCTCAATCTGCGAAGCGGCACGCAGAAACTCGCTTCTGGAAGCGCCCTTTTGCTTCATCTCATGATAGAGATCCATCACCTGAAGATCCACTTCTTCCCCTTCGCCCAAGAAAAACAAATCAAAAAAATCAGCAATGGGTTCAGGATTACAGGCGCAGGATCCGCCGGCACAAACAATAGGACTGAGTGATTCTCCGCGATCCTTTTGCAGCAATGGAACACCGGCAAGATCCAGCATATTCAGAATATTGGTATAGCAAAGCTCATATTGCAGGGTAAAGCCGATAAAATCAAAATCCTTGACAGGCTCCAGACTCTCCAGCGCATATAGCGGGATCCGGTGTTCCCGCATCGCTGCTTCAAAATCCACATCGGGAGCAAACACACGTTCACACCAGTATTCGGGTCTGCGATTGATTACCGAATACAAAATCTTCATGCCAAGATGGCTCATGCCCACATCATAGCGATCAGGAAAGCAAAATGCGAATCGTACCGATACCTCTTTTTTATCCTTCATTACGCTGCCCGGCTCACCGCCGATATAGCGTGCAGGCTTTTGAACATTCAGCAAAAGAGGTTCAATGCGTTCAAACAGCATTGTTGTATTCACCTTTCTTTTTCAGATTGTTTGATATCCTAAATAACGGCAGACCTGCGCAGCATTTGCCGGATCTTGTGCAGGAAACATGGAAAAGCATCAGCTTGCTTCTGTCCATTCCTTAAGCGACAATGCTATGATACGATATGCTATCACATCCGCTCTTCATCTGCGGCTTTTCGTAAAATTGCACCCTTTGGCACAGGTTCCGGATATGCGACAGAGCAATCCATCATAGCATGATTGGCTGACGCAATGGATTCTCCTTCGCCGTTTTGCAGATCTTGCACGCAAAAGCTGCGGGGCGGTTCATGGGGGCAAAGCAAAGAAACCGCATCCCCGGCAAAGAATCGGTTGCGCTGAGACAGATACAATCTGCCCTCACGCCAATCCTGCACAATACCGATGACCTCTGTAGTACGAACATAGCTGGCCGTTGCATTATGGATGCTGTCATCGGGTCTGCCGAAATAAAATCCTGTGGTATAAGGACGATGGCTCACTGCCTCCAGCTCCTCCATCACCCACGTCGGCACCTCCTTAGGCGGATCCGCAAACAAGGCATCGATGGCAGCGCGATAGGCATTGGTCATGCCTGCCACATAATAAAAAGACTTTGCTCGCCCTTCGATTTTCAATGAAGTGACACCGGCTTGATACAGCTCTTTCAAATAGGGCAGCATACAAAGATCCTTGGCATTTAAGATGTAACTGCCTTCCTCGGTTTCTCCGATAGGGAAATATTGTCCGGGACGTTTTTCCTCCACCAGATGATAGCGCCAACGGCAGGATTGTGCACAGGCCCCGCGATTGGCATCACGGCCTGTAAAATATTCGGAAAGCAAACAGCGGCCCGAAACGCTCATGCACATAGCGCCGTGCACAAAGGTCTCCAATGCAAGCTGTGGCGGTGTTTTTGCCCGGATTTCCGCAATTTCTTCCAGCGAAAGCTCTCGTGCCAGCACCACACGCTCAACACCCATATTCCAGAGCGCAGTTGCCGTTGCATAATTCACAATTCCGGTCTGCGTGGAGGCATGCACCGGCAAATCCGGCAGAATGCTGCGCAGTGTAGTGATCACACCCAGATCCGCAGCAATCACCGCATCAATACCGCAGGCAGCCGCTTCCCGTAAAAAATCGGGCATCTGATCCATTTCATGACAGCGCGGCATCACATTGACAGTCAGATAAACCTTCACGCCCTTTGCGTGTGCATCCTGCACAGCCTGCGCCATGGCTGCAAAATCAAAGTTTTTGGCAGAAGCACGCATTCCGAAGGTTTTGGCTCCCAGATACACTGCATCTGCACCATATTGCAGTGCCATGGCAAGGCACTCTGCATCTCCTGCCGGAATCAACAGCTCGGGCTTTTTCAGCAGCTCAGCCATTTCCGGAATCCTCGCTGTCTGCAAGACCTGCCTGCGCCTGCTGCTCCTTGATCAATGCAAGATTTGCCTCATGCTCAGCATTGGTCATAGCATAGAAGATTTCTCCCGTCTGCACATTGGCGCAGAAGAAATAATGATCAATATCAGCAGGATACAGCACCGCTTCAATCGCATCCCTTCCGGGATTGTTAATGGCACCGGGCGGTAAGCCTTGACCCACATAGGTATTATAGGCATCCAGCATCAGCTTATTGGCGATGGGCAAATTGGGGGTAATCACATCCTCGGCATATACACGTGTGGGATCCGATTGCAGTGTCGGGAATATGCTGCTGTTATTCAGACGATTATGGAACACCGCCGCTACCTTCTTCATAGAAGACGCTACCGGCGCCTCTGCCTGTACGATGGATGCCAGTATGATCACTTCATCCAGCGACATACCCAGCTCTTCCATACGATCGAAATCTTCCTGCGTGATTTTGCGGTCGAAGTTTTCATAAATCTTCTGCACAACAATCTGCGGCTCTTCATCGACATAGAAATCGTAGGTGTCGGGGAAGAAATATCCCTCCATACGATAAAAGCGAAGATCCGTAACAGTGGGGACATGAGATTCAAACTCATAGCCAAAACCGCCGCCGTTGAAATAGAACATAAAGTCCTCTGCATCGCAGACCTCATTCTCTTCCAACAGATTCGCCGCATCATAGAGGGTAATTCCCTCACGGAACGTAACGGTAACCGTTTCACGCATATTAACAGAAACATCGCACAGCTCTTCGATCATGGCCTCATAGCTCATGGAAGGCCGAAGTACGTGTTCACCTGCAATATAGGCGCCATCCTTACCGTTCAGACGAGACATCAGCAAAAACAATTTGGGGACACGGATGATTCCTTTTTCCTCCAGCAGCTCTGCAATATCCGAAGTGGTCGCACCATTGGGGATGACTACGCTCTTTTCTGTCATATCCTTATTGATTCCGAACAGCTCCATGGCCATCGCAAGAATGGAAATGGATGCCAGAATGGAAACGGAGAAAATCAGCGTCAGCAGCACCAGTGAGCAGGAAATGCCTCTGCTTTTTTTGCGCTTGCGTTTCTTATGCCGCTTTCTTGCTGCGGCAGCCCGATCACGATGTTCTTCCATTTGCGCATCGTCATCATCCTCATAAGATTCCGCATTCTCTTCATATGCATCTTCATCATCCAAAGCCGCATCGGATTTGTCGGAGCCTGCTTCCTCCTCCGATCCTCCATCCGCTGCATACACCGCTTCATCGGAATCCTCTTCCTCATAAGCCGACGTATCTTCTTCGGTTTCTTTTATAATACTTGCCAGAATATCATCCACCGATGTATCCTCATCCGGTTGTAATGGTTTTTTCGGATCAGCCATGAAATACCTCCGTTCCCTGTTCCGTCACACAGCACTGCAGCCGGCGATCGTAGCTGTCATGAGGCAGCGCTTCCACAAAGCCGGAAGCATAGCAAAGCCCCATGGTTTCTATGGGATATTGTGCCAGATAACGGTCATAATAGCCGCCGCCTGCTCCAAGCCGATAGCCCTGTGCGTCAAATGCCAGCATAGGCACCAACATCAAAGAAGCGGCATTGGGTATCACCCGTCGCTCAATCGCAGTTGGCGGCACCGGAATCCGATATGCGCCGCTGCGCAGCTCCTCCATGGAACACAGCTCATAAAACTGCATCGTATGTGCATAGGTATCGCAAACCGGCAATGCCAGCCGCTTTCCTTTGGCCAGACATTCGCCAAGCAGCCAACGGGTATATACCTCATGCGGCATGGAAACATAGGCAAAAATCCATGTAGCCTTGGCAAAAGAGCGGCTTTCCAACACCTGCTGCGCAATGGCGTCATCCGCTGCCGCACGGATATCAAAAGGCATTTCCTTACGACGCTGCATCATTTGTGCGCGCAGTGCATTTTTCTGTGATATCATATCCATCATTTTTTGCAAATCATCTTTTCAGCAAGGCTCTTGCGTACTTCTTTGGAAAGCAGACATTCTACCAGCTTCAAGCCAAACTCCAGCGCCACGCCGGCACCCTTAGCCGTAATGATCTTTCCATCCACGCAAACAGTATCATGAGAAAGCTTTGCACCGGACAGATCCCGTTCAAATCCCGGATATGCCGTTGCTTTTTTTCCTTTCAACAAACCTGCTCTGCCCAAAATAGACGGAGCCGCACAGATCGCTGCAATCCATTTATTCTGCTCGGAACAGAACTGCACAGCCTTCTGCACTGTCTCATTCTGTCCAAGATTCAGTGTACCGGGCATGCCGCCGGGCAGCACAATCATTTCCACGTTTTTATCCAGCACCACAGCATCCTCCGTCACATCCGCCGTCACGGGAATCTGATGCGCACCGGTAATCACCTTGCCGCCAATACCCACAGTCACAACCTGCTTGCCTGCTCTGCGCAGACAATCAATGGGAGTAATGGCTTCACATTCTTCAAATCCATTTGCAAGAAATACATAGATCATAGTAAAATCATCCTTTCAGTTTACAGGGCAGAATCCGTATTATCCGCACACAGCACATCGGTAATTCGCTGTGTCATATCCTCTCTCGGCAGCAAACCATTTGCATCGGCACAGGGCAAAATCACCCAGCCCAGCCGCTCTGCGGCAAAGAGCGCTGCTTCCCGGCAAGCTGCCAAAAAGGTAAGATCCCGTTCGTGGATGTCCTTTTGCTGCTCGATTCCATGGTAGCGCTCCAGCAGAAGCCTCTGAGAAAGCTCCAACGGCATATCCAAAAACACAACCCGATTGGGACGAGGCAGCTGCAGCTTTCCATATTCATATTCCGCAAGCCATGCCAGATAGGCATCCCATTCGGATTTCGGCAGCTTATTCATCTGATAAATGGCATTGGATGTCACATAGCGTCCGGCAAGGATTGTCATGCCGGTTTCATAATCCTGCTGCCAATATTGACAAAACGAAGCAAAACGATCCACTGCATAAAAGCTGGATGCGGCATAAGGATTCACGCCATCCGCCGCAGAACCGAATGCGCCGCTCAGATACAGCTTCACCAATGCCGAAGAGGGATCATCGTAATTGGGATAGCTGATGGCTCGATTACGAATCCCACGCTGTGCCAATGCCTCGGATACCAAGGGCAGCTGCGTAGATTTTCCGCAGCCATCCAGTCCTTCAATAACAAATACTTTGCCTTGCTTCTGCATAGACAATTTCCCCTTTTTCGCATAGTATATCATGTTATTATAGCATGGATTCCCCTTAAAGTCAAGCAAAGAACCACCATTTTGATATACCGCAAAAAGCGCAGATCTTATGAAAAGATCTGCGCTTTTTTCCTGTATCAAACATAATCCGCCTTGCTTTCCGACTTATTCGGTTGTCGGCTCCAGCACTGCATAATCCCCATCTGCACGGCGATATACCACATTCATACCGCCCGTTTCACCGTTTAAGAACAGGAAGAAGGAATGTCCCAGCATATTCATCTGCAGAATTGCCTCTTCCACGGACATAGGATGGAGACGAAAACTCTTGCGGCGAATGACATTATATTCTGTCTGTTCCTCTACCGTATCCGCAAAGGTCTCATTCAAAGCACCCTCACGAATCCGCTTGCCAAGCTTTGTCTTGTTCTTGCGGATCTTACGGATGATCTTATCAATCGCTGCATCCAGCGCATCATTTTTATCTGCCGCTGCCTGCTCTGCACGATAGATCATAGAACCGGCACGCACGGTCAATTCCACCACAATCTGGTCGCGCTGCTCGCTGAGTGTGATTTTGGCTTCTGCTTCATCTTCGAAGAATTTGTTGAGCTTCTGATGCAGTTTCTTCTCGGCATTTTCGGTAAAGCTTGGGCCGATTTGTAATTTTTTTGCCATAATGTTCAGTTTCATGCAGATACCTCCTCGAATACCCAAAGTGTTATGCCAAAGACATCGCACCTTAGTTGATAGTTAGATTATAGCATAAGTTGATAAAAAATGCAATAGTAAATTCCCAGTTTTGTGAAAAGTAGATGAACTCCTGAAAAATCTTCGGTGAAATCTCACAAAACAAAGCTCGGGAACAGCAATTCCCGAGCTTCTTTTTTCTCTTCGGCAGGCTATTTGCATGCTGCCATTCAACGAATGCTTCGTACAGAAAGCAGTTTGAGCTGCGATGTAATGGAATCCTCCGTCTGCGGAAATTCCTCACAATAATCCGTGGAAAGATATTTTTTGTTGTCATCCGCAAAGACCGTAACGATCGTTTTCTCGCCGCCGATGCGGTCACCTGCCAGCAAACAACCCAATAAATTGGCTCCGGAACTGATGCCGACACCTAAACCAAGCTGACGAGAAAGCATCTGCGCCATGCGGATGGAATCCACATCATCCACAGAAACAATGCCGGTTGTCTCCGGCAGCTTGAGAATCGGCGGAATAAACTCATCGGATATGCCCTGAATCCGATGCTTGCCAACTTTATAGCCGGTGGACAGTGTCGGAGAATTCAACGGTTCCAACGGAAATACAGCGCAATCAGGATTTACAGTCCGCAGTCTTCTGCCAATTCCCATAACGGTACCGCCGGTACCTACGCCGGCAACCACTGCATCCGCAGTTTTACCGATAGCCGCCAGCTGTGCAGCAATCTCTGCGCCGGTTGTTTCATAATGTGTTTCCACATTATCTTCATTGGAGAACTGACGAGGCAGATACACTCCGCCATGTTCGGCAAGCTTTTCGGTCATGGCAATGGAGCCCAGGAAACCGCCTTCCTCGGCCGAAACCAACCGCACTTCCGCGCCATAGCTGAGAATAATATTCCGTCGCTCCATGCTCATCCAATCGGGCATATAAATCACCACAGGATGCCCCAACGCTGCACCCATTGCGGAAAATGCAATGCCGGTATTACCGCTTGTGGCTTCGGCAATGCAGTCGCCCGGATGAATCTCACCGGTCTGATAAGCCTTTTTCAGCATATAATATGCAACACGATCCTTAATGCTGCCGCTGAGATTATAGGATTCTGCCTTGGCATATACCACACGGCGTTCTCCATGATATTCCATGGTAAGTTCGAGCAGCGGCGTATTCCCCACCAGCGCTGATAATGCCCGGAACTGCTGCGGCTCGGTCATCCGTTCATGCAAATGGAATTCCTCCTTTTTTCGATCCATGTGATCGCATACTTTTATAGTATATCACAGTTGCCATAAAATTGCAACACCTGCATAGGAAAAAATTCAATTTCTTTCAATGTCCGTTTTGACAGAAAAAAGCAGCAGTGTTCTCTGCAAACAGAGAAGCGTTCTGCCGCTTCCGAACGGTTTCTGATCGCCCGTTCCGTATTTCTTTTCTGCTGTGTCGGCACTCCGGGTATTTTCCGTATTCTGCACCGAGCATTGCATAACCGGATGCCGTGTTTGGTATCCTATGCATTGTAATCAGGTATGTATTTCGTCAATGCGGCTGCTGCATATGATATTGGGCTCTTGCCACAGCAGCTGCTTGCTGCATGGCTTCCACTTCCGCTGCCGAGCAACGATAATCCCCCTCTCCGCAGCGAAGATAGGTACCGGTCAATGGATTGCCGTCCAGATAAACAGGCTTTTCTATGGCTGCAGCTTCCGGCACACGAATGATAATAATTCGATTGCCATCCACTTCTTCGATGGTAATCCGTTCTTCGGTCAGCAGATTGACACTGACCTTGCCGGGCATATGCAGGATATGCAGAAACTCTGCGATCATTTCCTCAGGATCGGGCAAATTTACAGTATGCAGGGATTTATCTTCATGCTCCTCTACCCCCAGCAGGATAATGCCACCTTCTGCATTGGCAAATGCAGAATAGGTCTCCCAGATACTTTGCGGCAATCCGCCCATAGCACTTTTCGCTTCCAGTCGATTGTTTTCCCGTGCATTTTGCAAATCGTTAGGGTGAATCATGCAGCATACCTCCCGCAGCATTTTTCTTTATTGTAACATATTTACACGGCCGTTGCAAGTGCCAATCGCCAATTCTTAAGAAGAAGCTGCAGCGGCTTCCTCTGATTTCGAGAGAAAACCGCTGCTTTGAATGCTTACATTACTGCATCTTATATGCGTCGATCATTTTCTTGCTGATGCTTCCTGAACGCCGAGCATAGCGGCTGCCGTTTCTGACGTAGGTAACAGGCCTGTCTTCTCCCGTTTGCAGCTTGATTTGCAGCTTCATGGTGCGTTCATTGATGGGTATGACCTCAATGCGGTCGATGATCTCCTTTACCAAAGCATCCACCTGCTGTGCTTCCATAGGATGATCCGAAGCATAGATCCGCTGCAGATACGTTTCGATGCACTTTAAGGTTCCGGCATAGTGCTGATCGCCTTTGCATTTGGCTTCCAGCTCGGTAATGGCAGATTCCATATCGGCAAGGATTTGATTGCATTGGTCATTGCGGTCCGTAAATTCTGTTTTGCCGATCGCCTCCTCCATATACAATTCCAGCAGCTTATCCCGTTTGCGTCTTTCCTTTTCCATCCGCATTTGCAGTTCAGCGATCTGTTTGCGATATTCGGCGGGTCTATCTGCCTCCTGATAGATGCGGAGAAAGGTTTCGATATAATCCTCCAGATGATCAGTAATTTCCCGAAAAAACTCTGAGAGGATCGTGTATAGTTCGTGCTCCATAATGGCGAAGGAGGCACAGTTTTTTGCACCGAATCTTCGTTTTTCCGAGCAGATCCATTGGTATACCGGTTTGCCTTGGGATCGGTTGTTGGAGAAGCAGGTGCGCCAGTAAGGCTTATCATGTGCACTGCACCAGATTTTCCCGGTCAGCACACTGCTGTCCTTGAAGGAGCGTTCTCTGCTTTTAATAGCAAGGCTTCGTTCTGTGAAAATGCGATTGCACTTATCCCACAGCGCTTCGGATACGATCGCAGGCACGATCTCACCGGTTTCATCCTTATACAGCACCCATTCCTCCTGCGGGAGAAATCGTTGCTCTCTGGTTCGGTAATCCACGACCTTAACCTTGTTGCCGCAATAGTAGCCTTTGTATTTGGGATTTTGAATGATGCCCGAGATCGTATTGTGATGAATACGTGTTCCGTTTCTTCCACGGTATCCTTTATCATAGAGCAGCTGTTCGATCTTTCGCACACTGGTATCACCTGTGGCGTAGAGTTCAAAAATCATCCGCACCATTTCCGCTTCTGCTTCGTTAATGACCAGCCGACAGTCCTGCTTGTCGTATCCGAAGATGCGGTTGTTGCCCAGAACGTTTCCGTTTTCTATGGCTCGTTTATGTCCCCAGCGCACACGTTCCGAGAGCTTGCGCACTTCATCGGCAGCAATGCTGGACATAATGGTCAGACGCATTTCACTGTCTCCGTCAATGGTACAGATGTTATCGTTCTGGAAGAAAACGCCGACACCGCACCGCAGAAGATCTCTGGTGTACGTCAGACTATCGATGGTGTTTCTTGCAAATCGACTGACCTCCTTGGTCAATACCAGATCAAACTTCCCTGCTTTCCCATCGGCAATCATTTGCATAAAGGCTGTGCGGTTTTCCGCATGCTCACCTCGCACACGATCTACATAGCCTTCCACATAATTCCAATGCGGATTGGAACGGATCATCTCCGTAAAATAGGAGATCTGGTTTTCGATGGAGTTTTCCTGTTCTTCTCTGGTGGTGGAAACTCTGGCATAAAAGGTTACGTTGATATCCAGATCGTAGATTGTAGTTCGATGCTGCTTCATCTGATCGACTGCTGCATAAATATCCATTCGCACTCCCCTTTTTCTTTACATTATAGCATGACGAGAAAATTGCGTCAATCGGCCAAATTCTGCCATCAATCGGATGTATGCTCCCGAATGGGAGCCGTTTTGTCATGCGGTGAGTTTGTCGATCATCACAAGCATACGATTATACTTTGCGCGATCGATTTCACCATTTTCCAAAAGAAGCTTTGTCCATGCGGTCAGTGTTTTCTTTTTCAGCGCAAGGGCTGCGTTCAGGTTTCCTTTCAAAAGCATCATCTCCTGTAACTAGTCTGCTCAGCAATGGAAAAAATATCCCTCAAGCCCGAAGGCTTTCATGGATACAATACCACATCTTTGTTCAAAATGGTATCACCAAACGCAACGACAATTTGTCGCCAAGCTTGTGCAACACCCATCAATTCTGACAATTGATGGGGTCGTGTTTCACGACGTGGCCACCTGACTGAAGGATTTGTTCCGTCAGCCTAAGCAAGGGGGGCGGTGAATCGGAGCTGTTGACAAACTCGGTTCAACTCGACTTTTCTGCTGAAATATGGTGTAATAGAAGTACAGAAAGCGAGGTAATAAGGATGCTTAACAGGCACGAAAACCGACAGATGAAAATGCACTTTGTAACATTGGAAGATCTAATGCCGCAGGAACACTTTCTTCGCAATTTGGATGCCATTTGCCCGCAGGGATTTCAAGCATAAGGATCACCCCCGCAGATGCGGGGAAAAGGCAACCGCATTTGCTGGCGTTACCGCCGTCAAGGGATCACCCCCGCAGATGCGGGGAAAAGTCAACCTTTGGCATAGTGCCTGTTGTGGTTTTAGGATCACCCCCGCAGATGCGGGGAAAAGCTCAATAAACGCTTCTCCCCCAC
>JAFXJT010000022.1 GCA_017532085.1 Oscillospiraceae bacterium
AGGCATACCGTTTGGAATGCATATATTTTCCCCCAGCTCCATAATCGCCTCGGTAAGCGTACTTGCGGCTGCTCCTTCAGGATAGACCTCACGCAATGCGGCAGTCACATTCTTTTTGGTCTCAGGCGCGGCAATGTCACTTTCGTCGGCACAGAGCCGCATAATAACGCGAAGTACATTGCCATCCACCGCAGGCTCCGGCAAATCATAGCAAATCGATGCAATCGCACCGGCGGTATATTCCCCCACACCGGGCAGTCTCCGCAAAGACTCGTAATCGGAAGGGAACACACCATCCGCTGCCTCCATAATCTGCTTGGCTGCACGCCGAAGATTCCGGGCCCGGCTGTAATAGCCCAAGCCTTCCCACAGCTTCATCAGCGTTTCCTCATCGCAAAGAGAAAGTGCACGCAAGGTAGGCAGACGTTTCAGAAAACGGATATAATACGGTTTCACGGCCTCCACTCGAGTCTGCTGCAGCATAATTTCAGAAAGCCATACATGATACGGTTCCCGATCGATACGCCACGGCAAGCTGCGAGCATTCTGCTGATACCATGGTATCAGTGCATCCGGCAGCTGCACAAGCTGTTGTGGCAGGATCTTTGTATTCTGTTCCATATTGGGCACCCGATTCCCTTTCGGTATACGGCAGACAAATGAAAATCAGATATTATACAGGATGTCGGAATAGGATGGGAACGGCCACTGCTCCGCAGGCACCAGCAGCTCCAGTGCGTCGGCAGGCGCACGCAAACGCTCCATAGCAGGAACAATGGTCTTGCGATAGAACTCGGCCGTTTCGGAAGCACCGCTGAGCAAAGATGCTTTGCCGGATTGCTCGTTCAGATCCGTAACAGCATCGTATAAGCAAGCAGTCAGATCATTGAGTTCGGCAGCAATTTCTCTTTCCACACGTGCATCCATACCAACTTTTTCTTTGTCGGCAATGGCACGGCAAACCTCGCCGGAATATGCCATAGCAGCGGGAAGAATCAATTTTCTTGCCATATCCAGCATGGTTTTTGCTTCAATATGTACGGTTTTGCTGTAATTTTCAAGCAGAATATCCATACGGGATGCAATTTCTGCACGGGTAAGGATGCTGTATTTTTCAAAGATCTCTACGAACTCCGGACGAGTATACTGCTGTAAAGCCTCTACCGTAGAGGGATAATTCGGAAGATTTCGACGTTTGCATTCATCAAACCAGGCATCGCCATAGCCATTGCCGTTGAAAATAATGTCCTTATTCTCACGGATGGTGCGCACCAGAAGAGCCTTCAAGGCTGTATGGAAATCCTCGGCGGCTTCCAGCTCGGTAGCAAACTGATCCATCTCCCATGCAAAGATCGTATTCATCACGAAATTGCAGCAGGAAATCGAATCGGCAGCACCCAGCATACGGAATTCAAATTTATTACCTGTAAAAGCAAGAGGCGAAGTGCGGTTGCGATCCGTTGCATCCTTACGGAACTGCGGCATAGCATCCACACCCACATTGAAGGCGATCTTTCCGGTACCATCCAGAGGCTTATCCTGTTCAATGGCATCCAGCACCTGCTGCAAATCGTCACCGATGAATACCGAGATCACCGTTGGCGGCGCTTCATTGCCGCCCAAACGACAATCATTGCCGGCAGAAGCAGAGGATAATCGCAGCAAAGGAGCAAACTCCTTCACACCCTTCAAAATCGCACAAAGAATCAATAAAAACTGCAAATTCTCACGAGGCGTATCCCCCGGATCCAGCAGATTCTGACCGTCATCGGTAGTCAGCGACCAATTGTTATGCTTGCCCGATCCACTGATGCCTGCAAAGGGTTTTTCATGAAGCAGACAAACCAGACCATGCTTGAGCGCAGTTTTTTTCATCAGCTCCATAGTAAGCTGATTGTGATCGGCAGCGATATTGGATGTGGTATAAACCGGCGCTAACTCATGCTGTGCCGGTGCAACCTCATTATGCTCGGTTTTTGCATAGATGCCAAGCTTCCAAAGCTCCTCATCCAGCTCCCTCATAAAATCGGAAACACGCTGCGTAAGATTACCGAAATAATGATCATCCATTTCCTCGCCTCTGGGCGGCTTAGCGCCAAAAAGCGTTCTGCCGGTAAGAATCAGATCCTTTCGCTGATCATAGGCAGCTTTATCAATCAGGAAATACTCCTGCTCGGGACCAACCGTTGTGGTCACACGCTGTACCGATTCATTGCCAAACAAGCGCAGAATACGAACGGTCTGACGGCTGACCACTTCCATGGAACGAAGCAGAGGTGTTTTTTTATCCAGCACTTCTCCGTTATAGGAGCAGAATGCCGTGGGAATACAAAGTGTACGATCCTTGATGAAAGCATCCGAGGTGGGATCCCATGCAGTATAGCCTCGTGCCTCGAACGTCGCTCTCAGACCACCGGAAGGAAACGAGGAAGCATCCGGCTCACCCTTGATGAGCTCCTTTCCGGAGAACTCCAGAATCACGCCACCCTCTCCGGATGGAGACAAAAAGGCATCATGCTTTTCCGCTGTGATACCGGTCATTGGCTGGAACCACTGGGTATAATGGGTGCAGCCCTTCGAGACCGCCCAGTCTTTCATTGCACTGGCAACGACATCTGCCGTATCCTTCGGCAATGCTGTGCCAAGACGCTTGGTACGCATTACCGCTTCAAAAACCTTGCGAGGCAGACAGCTTCGCATTACGCTTTCGTTAAACACATTACAGCCGAAATAAGCATCCGGTGCCGCAGTATTCTTTGCATCGATCGTAGGCATACCGTTTCTCCTTGAAATGATGTTTTGCCGATGCCGAAAGCACCGGCTTTTCAATCTATTATTATAGCAGATTTTCTCTCAAAAAGCAAGCAATTTCCCTTATTCTTCCATAGGATTTTCTGTGCTCTCATACATTTTCCGCAAATAAAACAAAAATGCTCCGCAGCCGCAACAAAAAGCAGTATCATTTGCCTGTTGCAGCTGCGAAGATTGGTTCCGATATTATCCGCGTTGATCAATCGGTATATAGCTTGCATCATCCTTGACAGCCCGATACGCCGGACGGATGATCTTGTTTGCATTGAGCAGTTCCTCAAGTCGATGTGCCGACCAACCTGCAATTCGTGCACAGGCAAACAGCGGCGTAAACAGCTCATTGGGCAGATCCAGCATACGATAGACCAAGCCCGAATAGAAATCCACATTGGCGCAGACGCCCTTGTAAATACGACGTTCTTCCGCAATCACCTGCGGTGCAAGCCGTTCCACCAAAGTATACAGAGCATATTCCTTCAGACATTGTTTTTCCTCAGCAAGTTGTTCCACAAATCCACGCAGCACCGTGGCTCTGGGATCGCTGTGAGAATACACCGCATGCCCCATACCATAAATCAGACCGGAATGATCAAAGGCATCTTTATGCAGCATTCTGCGAAGATAATTCCCTACTTCCTCCTCATCCGTCCAGTCATGCACGCTTTCCTTGATATCATCAAACATCTGCACAACCTTGATATTGGCACCGCCATGTTTGGGTCCCTTCAACGATCCCAGTGCCGCCGCAATAGCAGAGTAGGTATCGGTACCGGAAGAGGACACAACATGAACCGTAAAGCTGGAATTATTTCCGCCGCCGTGTTCTGCGTGCAATACCATGGCAAGATCCAGAATCTGAGCCTCAAGAGGCGTAAATTTACGATCGGCACGAAGCATGCTCAACAGATTTTCCGCTGCCGAAAGACTGGGATCCGGCTGATGAAGGAACAAGCTCTTATCGTTCTTATAATAGCGATATGCCTGATAGCCATATACTGCAATGGAAGGAAACTGTGCTATCAACTGGATGCACTGGCGCAGGACATTAGAAATCGTTGTATCATTGGGATTATGATCATAAGCATACAGCGTCAGCACGCTGCGAGCAAGGGTATTCATCATATCCTCGCTGGGCGATTTCATAATGACATCACGGGTAAAAGAGGCAGGCAACGTGCGGCAGCTTTGCAGCAAAGTACAGAAATCTGCCAATTCCTCCTTTGTCGGCAGCTCACCGAACAAAAGAAGATATACCGTTTCCTCATAGCCGAAACGCTGATCCTTCATAAAGCCTTGCACAAGATCCTCAATGGCATACCCGCGGAAAAACAGCTGCCCGTCTCCGAGCTGTGTTTCTCCATTGACCTCCACACCGGGGACAATCTTACTGATATTAGTCAATCCGGCGCAGACACCCTTACCATTGATATCACGCAGACCACGCTTCACATCATATTGTCCGTAAAGTGCCGGATCAATCTGATAATTTCTTTCGCAAAGTGTCGAAAGCTGTTCAATCTTTGTCTGCATGGCAAATTTGTTCAGCATACCCATTCCCATGGTACTTCGGCTCCTTTCTTCTGTGAGGGAGTCGAGGGGTATTCCCCCCGTTGAGTTCACAATATAGCGTAATTGATATCGTAACTTCTACGAAAACAGTGTATCATGTTTGTCAAGCATCTATCAGAGTCCTTCCCGGATGATTGCTGTTGTCAGCGCCGCGTTGCTCCGAACTGCTTTTCCATTTTCTTCAGGATTGTTGCCACAAACTGATCCATTTCTTCATCGGTAAAGGCATGATCCGTGGGCGTAAAGGTCAGAGAGAACGCCATGGACTGCTTTCCTTTTTCGATCTGTTCGCCTCGATAGACATCGAAAAGCTTTACATCGGATAGTCTTGCACAAGCCTTTTGCATCGCTGCGGTCAGATCACCGCAAAGAATTCCTTCATCCACAAGCAAAGCAAGATCTCGCTGTACCACAGGGAACTTGGGCAACGGTACAAAACGGCGATCTGCAGAAAGTGCAGGCATCAGCTGCTCCAGCGAAAGCTCGCATAAGCAAGCGGTGTGCTCGGGAATCAGGTGATCACACAGATCATGTGCCAGCATACCGATCCATCCGATTTTGCAGCCATCCAAGAACACCTCGGCAGTCATACCGGGATGCAGGAACGGATATGCTGCGGGATCTGCCGGCTTTTGATAAACAAAGCCAAGACGGAACGTATCTGCCAATCCTTCCAGCACAGCCTTGCCGTCGAAGAAGCTGAGCTTGCTGCCAAACAAAGCAATGGCAAGCGATTCTTTTTCTTCCGGCGGACAAGTCGGCGGAATTGTCTCGGCATGGAAGGTTTTTGCAACCTCAAACAATCTGCCCGTATCATTGCCGCGACGGATATTGCGCACCACGGAATTCAGCATCGAGGGTGTGAGCATTGTACGCATCACGGAAAGATCTTCGCTGATGGGATTGCGAATCCGGATCGCCTTACGCTGCGGTGCATCCTCCGGCAGCCGAAGCAGATCAAAATCCTTCGGTGAATAGAAGGAATAATGGATGGTCTCATAGCAGCCCTGTGCGCATAACGCCTGCTTCAGCTGCAGCAAATTGCGCTGCTGCTGATTTCTTCCTCCGGCAGTGACCTGTGCTGCCGCAAGGAAGGTCGGCCGGATATGAGAATATCCATACATACGAATCAGCTCCTCGGCGATATCGGGAGCATTCTCAATATCCTCACGATAAGGAGGCACCTGCAGATGCAGCGTATCTCCATCAATTTCAGGCATAAAGTCCAGATTTTGCATAATCCGCAAAATATCTGCATCGGGCACAGTGATACCCAGCAAAGCATTCATGGAGGCAATACTCACGGACAGCGGACGACGCTCCACAGAATTACCGGACGATACTTCATAGTGAGCCGCAGTGACAGTACCGCAGCCAAGTGCTTCAATCAGATGCAGTGCACGCTGCATACCCAGCTGCGTCGTATATTCATCCAGACCCTTCTCAAAGCGAGAGCTGCTGTCGGAATGCTGACCCAAAGCTCTTGCAGTACGGCGCACATTATCACGGGCAAATTTTGCTGCCTCAAACACCACATCCGTGGTATCTGCCTTGATCTCGGAATTGAGTCCGCCCATAATGCCGGCAAGTGCAACCGGCTTTTTGCCGTCACAGATCACCAGATTGGCAGGATTCAGCTTGAACTCTTTTTGATCCAGCGTCACAATCGGCTCGCCCTCTGTGGCACGGCGCACACAGATCGTGCGGTCCTCCAGATCACGCAGATCGAAAGCATGCATGGGCTGGCCGAATTCTTTGAGCACATAATTGGTGATATCTACGATATTGGAAATGGAGCGAATGCCCACCAGAGCCAATCT
The DNA here is from genome assembly GCA_017532085.1 of Oscillospiraceae bacterium. Taxonomy (GTDB): domain Bacteria; phylum Bacillota; class Clostridia; order Oscillospirales; family Ruminococcaceae; genus Firm-04. The sequence continues at coordinate 6,201 of JAFXJT010000022.1, forward strand.
GCGGCGCATCCATGCAGGTGATTGTCCCATTTGGATATTGCGGACATAATGCGCAATATAACGCGGACAAAGGTCAGGCGCCTCCACAGACACACGGAACGCAAAGGGAACAGAATCATCTGCAGTATACTCCAGTGCAGGCATTTTCAAGGGCTGACCCAATGCAGCAGCCACTTCTCTTGCAATACCCAGCACAGATTGACAATCGGGACGATTGGCGGTAATACTGATATCATACATCCAATCATCCAATCCCACCAGAGGCTTCACATCCGCACCGGGCTGTGCATCCTCCGGCAGTACCAGCAGACCGCAATAATCGGCACCCGGATACAAATCTTCATTCAGACCGATCTCCACACCGGAACAGAGCATGCCAAAGGATTCGATACCTCTGAGCTTGCCCTTCTTGATCTTCATGACACCTTCTACCGTAACATGATCCTTTGCGGTAGCATAAACAGTTGCGCCAACCATAGCGACGGGATATTTTCCGCCTGCCTTTACATTATCTGCGCCGCAGCAGATCTGGAATGTACCATAGCTGCCGCAGTTTACCTGACATACATGAAGATGCGTATCCGGTACAGGCTCGCATTCCAGCACCTCGCCGACAACAACACCGGAAATATCGGCACCCAGCTCGGTTAAGGTTTCCACTTCAAAGCCGCAGTCAAAGAGCTTGGTTTCCAGCTCCTGCGGCGTTACGTTGATATCAACATATTCTTTCAGCCAACTAAGCGGTATGATCATGATATGTTTTTCCTTTCTATCGCAAAATTCAAAGCAAACCGCATGGTATCAGTCTCTGAACTGCTCCAATACTCTTACATCGGATTCAAACAGCAGCTTGATATTGGGAATACCGTATTTCAGCATCGCAATACGCTCGACACCCATACCGAAAGTAAAACCTGTATAAACATCGGGATCCACACCGCAGTTTTCCAGCACATGGCGATTCACCATGCCGGCACCCAGCACCTCGATCCAGCCGGTATCCTTGCACAATCGACAGCCCTTGCCGCCGCAGGCAAAGCAGCTGACATCCACTTCCACCGAAGGCTCGATGAAAGGGAAATAAGACGGACGCAGACGAGTACGGACATCCTGACCGAAAATACGCTGTGCAAATACATCCAGCATACCCTGCAAATCACAAAGCGTAATGCCCTTATCCACCACAAGACCTTCCATCTGCGAGAACATGGGCGAATGTGTTGCATCATCATCGGAACGAAATACCTTGCCGGGCGAAAGAATCTTAATGGGAGGCTGCGCATTCTCCATGACACGAATCTGACCGGCAGAGGTCTGCGTGCGCAAAAGCAGATCCTCAGTAATATAGAATGTATCCTGCATATCACGAGCAGGATGATCGGCAGGCGTATTGAGGGCAGTGAAATTGTAGTAGTCGTTTTCGATTTCCGGACCCTCAAAGAGCGTAAAGCCCATACCCACAAAAATGTCAATAAGCTCATTGACAATCAGGGTATTGGGATGCAAGGCACCATGCTGCTGCCTTGCGGCAGGCATCGTTACATCAATCTGCTCGGCAGCATTTTTGCGTGCAAGCTCCTCTGCCTTCAGACGGGCATCCTGTGCCGTAAAGAACTCCAACGCCCATTGCTTCAGCTCGTTGACAATCTTACCGAAGGCAGGACGCTCCTCCGGGGAAAGATCACGCATATTTTTCATCAATGCAGTGATTTTGCCGGTTTTATTATCGAGATACTGCTTTCTCAGCAGATACATCTCTTTAGAATCGGTAATGGGGGCAGCAGCGGCTTCAATTTCCTGCTGCATTCTGCGGATCTGCTCTTCCATGAATGTTATGCCATCCTCTCTGAAAAGAATTTCAGTACACTAAAATCGTACCTTTTAGTATACCGCAAATACCAAGGGTTGTCAAGAGGCAACCGCCAAAAAAACGACGATTGACCGATTCTTCCGTTGAAACCGTCAAGCCTTGGGAACAAGCATCACAGATTCCTCCCAAACAGATCTTCTCCAAACACCGCCTCCCCCATTCCGGTTCCTTTTTCCAAGAAATGAGCCTGCTTTTTCTCTTCAAAAAAGCGAACTTTCGTTCTGAAAAGACTTTACTTTTTCGAGAGCTTGTGGTATAATAGAAAATGATATGCTGTCGGCGATATGATCCGCTGCGGCTCTGAATCTGATCGCATGGAGGCTCTCTTTACATGAAGCTGCGCAATCCTTTTTCATCCTCCCGTCTGGCGGATGACCGCCGTGAGCCCTATCTGCAGGTATTCCTGCTGGGATTTTTTGCTCTGCTGCTGGTGCTTGTACCTATCATGATCTTTACCGGCGGCTACTTTATTTATTATGGCGACTACAATTCGCAGCAAATGCCTTTTTACCTTGTAGCGCATGAGGCAGTACAAAACGGTGCCTTCGGGTGGAACTGGAATACAGATCTGGGTGCCAACTTCATCGGGTCTTATTCCTTTTATCTGCTGGGCAGTCCCTTTTTCTGGCTCACTGCGCCCTTTCCGAGAGAAGCTGTTCTGTATCTGATGCCTTATCTGTTGGCACTGAAGCATGGTGTGGCTGCATTGACCTCCTATGCTTTCATCCGACGCTTTGTACGCAATCGACAGGCATCCATGATCGGTGCATTGCTCTATGCCTTTTCGGGCTTTCAGCTGTTCAATATTTTCTTCAATCATTTCCAAGATGTTACCGCATTTTTTCCGTTATTGCTGATTGCTCTGGAAGAACGCGTCAACAATGACCGCAGAGGCGTATTCGCTCTGGCTGCTGCATTGATGGCAGTTCTCAATTACTTTTTCTTTACGGGACAGGTCGTATTTGTACTGATCTATTTTCTTCTGCGCTGCCCCTGCAAAGATTTTCACATTACCCTGCGGAAGTTTTTCAGCATTGCACTGGAATCCATCATCGGCGTAATGCTTTCGGGCTTTATGCTGCTGCCCTCGGCACTGGCGATTCTGGATAACAATCGTGTCAGCACATCTCTGACCGGTATGGATATGGTCGCTTACAGTGATCGCACCCGTGTGCTGCGTATTATCCAGAGCTTCTTTATGATTCCCGATGTTCCGGCAAGGCCCAATCTGCTGGAAACCGAATATGGCAAATGGGCATCCATCGGCGGATATCTGCCGCTGTTTTCCATGACCGGTGTGCTCTCTTTTATGGCAGAAAAGAAAAAGCACTGGGCAACGCGTCTTACCCTGATCTGCATCATTTGTGCCATGTTCCCCATACTCAACAGTATGTTCTACACCTTCAACAGCTCTTACTACGCTCGTTGGTACTATATGCCCATTCTCATTATGGCGATGATGACGGCCTATGTGCTGGATCATGCGAAAATTTCCATGCGGCGAAGCTTCTGGATATGCGGCTTTGTATTGCTGGGCTGTGCTGTGATCGCTTGTCTGCCAAAGACAACTGCGGAAGGCGAAAAGCTGCAATTCCAGTTCCCGAAATATCCATGGTATTTCTGGATGATTCTGGTGCTTTGTCTGTTGATGCTCTATGCGGCAGCCGTGCTGGTAAGCCGCAGAAGAAAAAGCCTGCCGTTTATGAATATGGCATTATGGGCAACTGCCTTTTCCTGTATGGTCTGTACGGCGGCAGTGGTCTATTTCGGGATCGGCCTTGGCATGTATCCCCCCAATTATGTCACCTATGCCATCCGAGGAAAAGAGGAAATCCGGCTGGAAGAAGAGGTCAATCAATTCTTCCGTGTGGATATTTCCGAGGATTGTGATAATTATCCCATGCATTGGGGCTATTCCTCCATGCGATGCTTCCACAGCATTGTACCGACCTCTATTATGGATTTTTATTCCGCAGTCGGTGTAACCCGAGATGTGGCATCCCGTGCGGAAACCAAACATTTTCCCCTGCGTGCTCTGTTCTCGGTAAAATATTACTTTGATAAATACTATACCGATGAAGCCGAAACCTATGACTATGATGTGGGTCTGCCGGGCTTTGCCTTCAAGGAAAAGCAAAATGGATTTTATGTCTATGAAAATCAATATTACGTGCCCATGGGCATTGCTTATGATCAATATATCGACGAGGCAGAGCTGAATAAAAGCACGGATATCACCAAAGAAAAAATCATGCTCAAGGCTTTGAGTCTGGATCTCAGCCAGATCATCAAATACCGTGATATTCTTACCCCCATCAGCGAGTCAGAGCGATTCGGTATGAACGAAGAAAGCTATCTGGAACAATGCGAGCAGATGGCTGCCAATACCTGTTCTTCGTTCTCCTATGATTCCTATGGCTTTGATGCCTCCATCTCGCTGGATGCACCTAAGCTTGTGTTCTTCAGTGTTCCGTATGAAGAAGGCTGGAGTGCAACCGTCAACGGAAAACCCGTAGATGTGGAACGTGTCAACTACGGCTTTATGGCAGTACGCTGCGAGGAAGGCGAAAATACAATCGCCTTCTCCTATGAGACACCCGGTCTTGCATTCGGCTTCCGATTGACCATAGGCGGACTGCTGCTGCTCGTTGCCTATCTGCTTTGGGCAAAATGGAAATTCCGCAAGCAGCGTCCCAAGGTGCCTGCCCATACGCATTTCTATGATTACGATTCTGTCATTCCCATGCCTATGCACAGAATCTATCTGCAATATGCAGCGGAAAAGCATCAACAGCCGCAGGATTCTGCTCCTTCTGAGGAAGATACCTCTTCGGAACAGGAGGATGCTGTGTCTGCTCCGACCGATCCGCCGCAGACCCTTGATGAAAAGGAGAATCCCGATCATGCAGAATAATACCTCAACACCATGCGGCACATCCGGCTGTACCGCCGGCGATTGCAGTCAATGCAGCAGCTGCACTTCTGCCAAAACGGTTCCCTCTTTGGATCCGCTGACAGAACAGCAGGTTGCCTCAGAAACCGTATATGACGGCAAGATCATCCGAGTCACCAAAGATACGGCAAAGCTGCAGAATGATGCCCTTGCCATCCGTGAAGTCGTGCATCATCCGGGCGGTGCCTGCGTGGTGCCGCTTACCGATCAGCTCGAAGTGCTGATGGTTAGACAGTTCCGGTATCCGTTTGGAGAGGTTACCTTGGAAATTCCTGCAGGAAAGCTGGAATTCGGTGAGGATCCGAAAGCTTGTGCGATCCGTGAACTTTCCGAAGAAGTCGGTGCCGCAGCATCACAGATTTGTTCCTTGGGCTGTCTGTATCCTACGCCTGCCTATAACAAGGAAGTCATTCATATGTATCTTGCTACAGGCCTGCAGCTCACACAGCAGCACCTTGATGAGGATGAATTTCTGGATGTGGTAAAGATCCCGTTGGAAAAAGCCATCCGTCTGGTAATGCAAAATCGCATTCCCGATGCCAAAACACAGCTTGCACTCCTGAAAACCATACAGATCATGAACAGTCCCGACTAAGACAACATAAAAAATCTGCCCGATTGTCAGAAATCGCTGACAATCGGACAGATTCTTAAGATTCACAGGTTGGTATGGGACAGACAGCGCAAGTTCTCCATCAAAGCGGTCCTTCCGCAGAAGTTTCCGCTTCCGTTTCAGCCATCTGCAAAGCAAGCTGCTTTTCGTAAGCATCCAGAATCTGTGTTTCCAGATAGCTTCTTGCCTCCGGAGAAATGGGATGTACCACATCACGGAATACGCCGGCTTCATCTTTCCGGCTGGGCATGGCAACAAACAGACGCTCTTCTCCCTGCACTACTTTGATATCGTGCACAGCAAGCATCTGATCCAAAGTAATGGACACGATAGCACGAAGGCGGCCTTCTGTCATCATTTTGCGGATTTTCAGATCTGTAATTTGCATAAACAAACGCTTCCTTTCTCTTGATTGTTTTTCAAAAAACTGATTACACAGTACATGACAGCATATACTGCTAGTATGACGAATATATCCGGGGATTATACCTTCCGGTTCCCCCATTCCATCTCAGAATGATAAAACCGAGTATAACACAGCAATGTGTTCGTTCTGTGAACATTATAAGACAGAAAAGGATGATTTCATGAATTCTTTCTTAAGATTTAGCCCATCGGACACCATTCATATGATTGGTATCGGCGGATCCGGTATGTATCCGCTGGCACAGGTACTGCATGCAAAAGGCTATCGGCTTACAGGCTCTGATAATAACGAAACCGATACCCTTGCCGCTGTACGTGCTCTGGGAATTCCCGTAGCGCTGGGACAATGCGCAGAAAATCTGGGCGATGCTGCACTTGTGGTCTATTCAGCGGCAATTCCTGCCAATAATCCCGAGCGTGTTGCCGCACAGGAAAGAGGAATTCCTACCATGGAGCGCAGTAAGCTGCTCGGTATTGTCTCGCAATGGTATGACAACGCTGTCTGTATCGCAGGTACGCACGGCAAAACCACAACGACCTCCATGCTGGCACAGATTCTCTATACCGCAGGTGTTGATCTTTCTGCTGTCATCGGCGGAAAACTGCCCTGTTTAGGCGGCAGCGGCAGAGCCGGCAGCAGCGATGTCTTTGTCTGTGAAGCCTGCGAATATGTAGATACCTTTTTACAGCTTTCTCCCGATATCGCCGTGATCCTCAATATCGATGAGGATCATATGGAATATTTCAAAACACTGGAAAATCTCAAGGCATCTTTCATCCGATTCGCTGAAAAATCCAGCAGAATCGTGATTTATAACGGCGATGATGCCAACACCTGCGATGCCATGTCACAGGTCAAAGACAAAACTATGATCACTTACGGAACTGCACCGCATTGCCAATGGCGTGTCTCCGATATCACGCATCCCGATACAAAGCACACCAGCTTTACGGTATGGCATCAACAGGAACAGCTGGGAACTGCAGTCATTCAAGTGCCCGGTGCTCATAACGTGCTCAATGCACTTTGCGCGATTGCTGCCGCAGATGCCGTTGGATTGACCTTTGCACAAGCTGTTGAGGGACTCAAAGTCTTTACCGGTGCCAAACGCCGCTTCGAAATCATTTCCACAGCAAAGGGCATTACCGTTGCCGATGACTATGCCCATCATCCTGCTGAAATCGCTGCTGCACTGCAGGCGGCAAAATTTATGCCCTATGGCCGTGTGATCGCTGTGCATCAGCCCTTTACCTATACCCGTACCAAACGTCTGATGCAGGAATTTGCCGATGCACTTTCCATTGCGGATGTGGTGGCTCTCACCGATATCATGGGAGGCAGAGAACAAAATACCGAAGGCGTATTTACTCGTCAGCTGGCAGAAAAAATCGAAGGCTGCATTTGGTTTGCGCAGGATGAATCTGAACCGGAAAACAACCGCCGCAAATATCAGAATTTCGATGCTATCTGTGAAGCCGTTACAGCAATTGCCCGGGAAGGCGATCTCATTATCACCCTTGGCTGCGGTGATGTCAACAAGCTTTCCGCACAGATCGCTGCTGCCTTGCAGCAAGCATAACACCGCTCCCCTATCCTGTGATCAACGGAATTTAAGCACGAAAGGAACGTGAATCCTTATGCTGAACGAAAAGGCCAGAGAAATCTATCGCTATATCCGAGAGCGCATTGATGAGGGATATCCCCCAACCATCCGTGAAATCTGCACTGCGCTGCATATCCGTTCGACTTCCACGGTGCACCGCTATATCAATCAATTGGCGGAAGAAGGCTATCTGGAAAAAATGGATAATCAGAACCGTGCCATCCGACTGCGCGGCAGATCCGCTGTCAATGTACCGCTCATCGGTACCGTGACGGCAGGTCAGCCCATTACTGCAATTGAAAACATCACAGAATATCTCAGCTATGTGCCGGAGCGCCGTTTCAACGGTCAGCTATTTGCGCTGAAAGTACGAGGCGAAAGTATGATCAATGCCGGTATTCTGGATGGCGATATCGTCATTGTCGAGCAGTGCGATACCGCTGCAAACGGTGAGATCGTTGTGGTGCTGGTAGATGGCGAAGAGGCAACTGTCAAACGATTCTACAAAGAAAACGGCGGCTATCGTCTGCAGCCGGAAAATGACTCCATGGAACCGATTTATGTTTCTGATGCCGCAGTGCTTGGCAAAGTCGTAGCGCTGCTGCGTTATTTAAGCTGATCTCCCATCTTCTACGGACTTTCACAACTATGTTGACAGAATCACAAACGATGTGATCCATACTCCTATGTTATGCGCAGGTTTCCAAGATACTATGAAAGGATGAAAACAAATTATGATGAGCCGTGTAAAAGTTGTCCTCTGCGGTAAGGAATATGTTCTGCAAACCGAGGAGGCTCCCAGCTATGTCTATCAACTGGCAAAAACATTGGAAAAACGTATCTCCGATATTACCGAAACCAATCCTCGTATCTCCGCTCACTCTGCGGTGATGATGGTCGCACTTTCCACGATGGATGAACTGACCAAAGCCAATGCAAGTGTAGAAGTCATACGTTCACAGGTGAAGGAATATGTAGATGAGGCCGGCAAAGCTCGTATGGAACGAGATGCTGCGCTTCGTGAAATTGATGTATGCAAGGCAAAAATTGAACAGCTGGAGAATCTGCTCAAGCTGAAAGCACTGAAAGAGAGCATTCAGGCGGATGTCAATGCCGCTGCTGCCAAGGAAGAGCAGCTGGAACTGACTGATGCAACCGACGATGCCGAATGAGTTCATCTTTCACTCAGATGCCCGAGCTGCTTTCTCCTGCCGGCAGTATGGAATCGGTGATTGCAGCGATCCGCTGCGGTGCCGATGCTGTATATGTAGGTGCGAAACACTTTTCTGCAAGGCAGGCTGCTGAAAATTTCAACGAGGAGACCTTGCGTCTTGCAGTTGATTTTTGCCATCTGGCACAGAAAAAGCTCTATCTTGCCGTAAATACACTGATGCTGGAGGAGGAGCTCGCAGATTTTGATGCGCTGCTGTTATTGGCAGCCAAAATCGGTGTGGATGCCTGTATTGTACAGGATTTCGGCGCAGCACGCTATCTGCGCAGCCGCTTGCCCGATATGCCGCTGCACGCCTCAACACAAATGACAATCCATTCATCGGATGGTCTTGAGGCCGCTGCCGCCATGGGATTTTGCCGCGTGGTTTTAGCCAGAGAGCTGCCCTCCGATACGCTCAAGACCTTATGCGCATATGCTCATAAGCTTGCACTTGCTGTGGAATTCTTTGTGCACGGTGCGCACTGTATGTCCGTTTCGGGACAATGCTGGATGTCTGCTGCCATGGGCGGCAGAAGCGCCAATCGAGGCAGATGTGCACAACCCTGTCGGCTGCCCTTTACTGCGGATTTCCGACAAAATGACGCCTTTGCCCTTTCCCTGCGTGATCGCTGTCTCATAACGCATCTTGCAGCGCTGACTGAAATGGGCGTGGATGCACTGAAAATCGAAGGCCGCATGAAGCGTCCCGAATATGTTGCCGCTGCCGTTTCCGCCTATGCCGATGCCTTACAAGGCAAGCAGCCCGATTGCAAAGTGCTGCAATCAATATTTTCCCGCAGCGGCTTCACAGATGGCTATTTTACCGGCGTAAAAAAAGAAATGTTCGGTGTGCGCAGCAAAGAAGATGTTCTGGCGGCAAAATCCGTACTGGCAGAGCTGCAGCAGAGATATCGTAAGCCCCGCAAACTGACTGCCATCAACGGGCACTATCTTCTGACTGCGGACAAGCCCTCGGCGCTTACCGTTACCGATCCTCAAAGCGGATGCTGCATAACAGTAACCGGAGAGATCCCCCAAAAAGCAACCGAGCGTCCAATCACATTGCCCCTTTTACATCGGCAGTTTGAAAAACTGGGCGATACCATTTATACTGCGGGTACTGTCACCGCCGATCTGGATGGAATCAGTACCTTGCCCGCATCGGCGCTCAACAGTCTGCGCCGTGATGCCATTGCCCGACTGGATGCAGCAAGAATCGCTCAAGCAGCGCCTTCCTATACAATTAAAACACTGCCTGTCCATTCTGTATCCAATGGCAATGTCGTGCAAAAATCCCCCACTCCCAAGCTTCGGCTTGAAATCCGCAGACTTTCACAGCTCAAGGCCATTACGCCGGATTTGGCCGAAACAACGATAGATGCTTTGCTTCTGCCCTTATGGCTGACGGATGCTTACAGCAAGCTGGAAGCACCGCCATTGCCGCCCGAGCGCTGTATTCTGGTGCCGCCCCGATGGATTACCGATGACAGCGCCTTCCATGAGATGCTGCATTCAGCAAAAGCTCTGGGATTTACACACCTGCTCTGTAATCAGCTTGCAGCAATATATGCGGGAAATCAAATCGGCATGACTCTGCATGGCGGCACAGGACTCCATATTACCAATCGCTTGGCTGCAGAAGAACTGCGGCAAATGGCACTGTGCGATGGTCTGCTGTCGCCTGAGCTGCCGCACTCGGCACTGCACCCCCTGTCAGAAAGCCTGCCGCTGGGTGTATTTGCTTATGGCAGATTGCCATTGATGCTCTGCCGTATATGTCCCATTCAAGCTCAGATTGGTTGTGCAAACTGCAAACATCGGCTGATTGACCGCAAGGGTGCTGTCCTCTATACGGATTGCGTCCGATATGCAGATACGCCTGATTATGCCGAGATTTTCAACAGTGCAGTCATCTGGCTTGCCGACCGATGTTCGGAATATCGGCATGCTGCCTATCTGCTGCTTTCCATGACAGATGAATCTCCGGCAGATGTCAAACGAATTCTGCTTGCCTATCGACAGCACAATCATGTTACTCCTCCTGCACGTTATACCCGAGGAATGCGTCTGACACATTCGTCTGCCGCCTCTTTATCTTCAAAGGAGCCATAAGTCATATGAAACTATATTTTCAAAAATGCAACGCACAAGCAATCCTTCCCAAGCGTGCAACGCCGCAAAGCGCAGGCTTTGATCTTTCCGCTTGTTTAGGAGAACCGGTCACACTTGAGCCCGGTCAGCGTGCACTGATCCCCACCGGACTTTGTGCGGCACCCATAAGTGATACCCCTGTCGCTTTATTGCTTTATGCTCGGTCAGGTCTTGCGATCAGGCATGGCATCACCATGGCAAATTCTGTTGGTGTGATTGATGCCGATTATCGCGGAGAAATCTGCGTCCCGCTCATCAACCTCAGTCAAGAGCCCTTTACAATCACCCATGGTATGCGGATTGCACAATTAATCGTAACCCCTGTCCTCCTGCCCGATATTCTTGAAACCGATACGCTGCCTGCTACACAAAGAGGAACCGGCGGGTTCGGCTCAACCGGACTATAACCAGAACAAAGAAAGGATGCTGAATCTATATGAAGTATAAACTTACCCTGCTGCTGTGCATCATTGTTGCCGTAATCGGCGGTGCGTTTCTCGGTGAATTATGTGTTGGTCTGCCTTATATCGAAATTCTCGGCAGACCCTTTACGTTTGGATTTGATACCGTGAATGTGGATCTGCATTTTCTGCGGTTTTCCTTTGGACTCATGCTGGATGTCAATCTGACACAAATTCTGCTGCTGATGATTGCCATTGTTGTAGCTCCGAAAATTGCAGCACAGATCAAAACGCAATAAGTCATCAAACAATCCCATTGCATCTGCAACGATACATAAGGAGGTTTTCGGATAATGAAACAATTGCTTACAATTCGAGGCATGAATTGCCATCATTGTACTGCTGCGGTAAAAGAGGCGCTGGAAGAAGCCGGTGCTGTGAATGTAGCAGTCTCTTTAGAGGACAGCACCGCTTGCTGCTGCTCGGATATGGAAGAAGATACTCTGCGCAGCATCCTCAGAGAAGAGGGTTTTACCTTGGAGAAAGTTGAGATGCTGCCATGATGCGCTGGGAAACCCATGCGCATACCGCTGAAGGCAGCGCTTGCGGTACTGCCTCAGCTGCTGCTATGGCAAGAGGCTGTAAAACAGCCGGTTATGACGGCTTGTTTATAACCGATCACTTTTATCACGGGAACACAGCAGTTCCCAGAGAGCTTCCATGGGAAGAATGGACAGATCGCTTTTGTCTTGGCTATTATCATGCTAAAGAAGAAGGCGATCGCATTGGTCTGCAAGTCTGTTTCGGCTGGGAATACAGCTGGAATGGAAATGATTTTCTCACCTATGGATTATCGCCCGCATGGCTGAAGGCACATCCTGAAACTGCCACGCTTCCGCCTTATGAATATCTGAAGCTGGTCAAGGAGGCCGGTGCCTGTATTGTACATGCCCATCCTTTCCGGCAGGCATGGTATGTCAGTGCAATACGGCTGGTGCCGGATCTTGTGGATGCTGTGGAGGTTTATAACGGCAATAACAGTGAACCGATCTACAACGAGCGTGCCATGTGGTATGCAGAAAGCTTTGGTCTGCCAATGGTTTCCGGCTCAGATACCCACTGGGATCATATGTTCCTGGGCGGCATCGCAACCGAGCAAACCATAACAGATGCTGCCGAATACCGCAGCTTGATCCACAGCGGCGGTATCTGCGGTCTGATCCGCCACGAACAAGTACACCCAATATAAGAATACGAAAAAGCAGGAGAAAACCAAACGATTCTCTCCTGCTTTTTTCATTGTGATACTGCTATACCTACCATAAAACCCGTTCTTGATTGCAAAAATCAAGAACGGGTTGATTGTTGTAACGATTTTACGAATCCTTGCCCATAGCAGCGCGCAGAGAACGCAGCTCCTCAGATGTCAGATCACGCCATGTACCGGGCTTAAGCATTCCCAGCTTCACAGGACCAATGCTGATACGGCGCAGACGAATCACCTCAAGTCCCACAGCATCACACATACGGCGCACCTCGCGTTTTTTGCCCTCATGAATCGAAACCAGCAGCACGACACGGGTCGGTTCCTGCACCTACATGACAATATTAGCCGGAGAGGTCACAAAGCCATCATCCAATGTCACGCCAATCGACATTTCCGCAAGCTGCTCCTCCGAAACCGGCGGGCGCACCGTTACACGATAGGTTTTGGTAATCTCCCGCGAAGGATGCATAATACCATTGGCAAAATTACCATCATTGGTAAACAGCAGCAAGCCTTCCGAGTTTTTATCCAACCTGCCCACAGGATATACACGTTCCGGAATTCCTTCAAGCAAATCGGTCACGCAGCGGCGACCCTGCTCATCCGAAAGAGTTGTCACGTAGCCACGGGGCTTATTCATCATAATATAACGATAATTCTTCTTTTTCGGTACAACAATATGCTGTCCGTCCACGGTGACATAATCCCGTGCACTGACCTTATCGCCCAGTTTCACAGGTCTTCCGCCCACCTGCACACGCCCTTGCCGAATCAGCTCCTCTGCCTTTCGGCGGGAACAATAGCCGCAATCAGCCAAAAGCTTCTGCAATCTGATTTTTTCCATATCCTATGTGATTCCTCGCTGCCAATCAGTCTTCAGTTTGGGCGTTTTTTTCGGAAGCCTTGAGTTTTTCCTGCTGTTTTTGATTGAGGAAGCCTGTCAGCTTGTCCATCAGGTCAGGCACCATATTGACTACTGCATTTGCCGCCTTGGCATTGATAGAAAGCTGCATGAGCTTCACATCGCTGCCGGTAATCACCAGAAACGCCACCGGTGTCACAGTAACGCCGGCACCGCCGCCGCCGCCAAACATATCCTTGGCTACCTTTGTGGGCAGATCAGAGCCGCCCGATGCAAAACCAAAGGATACCTTAGAAATCGGAATCACAGTGGTACCGCCTTCGCAGGTGATTGGTGTACCGATAATGGTATTGGCATCCACCATGCTGCGAATCTCTTCCATAGTAACGCGCACGGTATCCTGTACAGGATGTTGACCGTTCTGACGATCGCTCATAAATGAGACCTCCTTTGAATTGGGGTTAGATCTTTCGGAATGCTTGAGAAAATTTCATAATATCACATGAACGACGACTGCATTCGCCGCCGATCATGATAACGGCAAGGGTGCGGATTCCTTTTCCATCCGCTTTTGTTCCCGATTCTCACGGTGAAAGCGACGAAGGGTACGGAATAAAAAGCGAGACGCCAAACCGATGCCGGTGCCGAATACAGTTGCAGGCGCTACTCGCAGTGTGAGACTGCACTCTGCGGTAGAATAGCCGCTTAAGAAATCGGCACGCACACGCAATGCATCCGCCTTTACCGAAAGCAGACTTTGCAGATATCCCACCAGACGGAACACAGCTCCGCTCACCGCACCATATAAAATTGCAGTTTTGGCAGCATCCTGTGTCCCGATGGTAATAGAAAGATTGAGATGACGAATATAAAAATGACGGAATAAAAAACGCAAGGAAGGACTTGCCGAAGCCAAGATATCCTCCAGAAGCGACAATGCTTCAGAAAGATTCGAAGGCTTTAAGCGCTGCAAAAAGCCTTTTTTTGCAGGCTTGTTTTCTGCTTCAGAATCCTTTTCGGATTCGGATGCTTCCTTTTGCTGCTCCGATTCCTCGTCCAATCGATTGGGTTCAACCGCTTGCGGCTCTGATCGATCCGCAGTCTCGGATTTCTGTTGTGTTACAGACTGCGTATGCACTTTCTGATTGGCAGGCTTTTGCTGTTTTGTTTGCTTTTTCGGAGGCGCAGCAGGCAGTTCCGATGTTTCTTCATCGCCATAGAGCATCGTTTCGGCATCCATCACCGTATCAGGCAAATGTTCCTCTTTGGATTCCCCATCGACCTCTGCGCTCGGCTCTGAATCCGCCGAATTCGGTTGGCTGCTTTTTCGAAACACCGCTATCGGTCCATAATAAACGGCAATCTGCCACTGTTTTCCCCGAAGATGCAGCTTTACGCTGACAGGAAGGAGCAGGATCAGACAGAGGATAGCCATTATAATGCTGAAAATGATCCAGCCAATGCCCATGCCGCACGCACCCTTTCTATCAGTATTCTACCATCGAAACATCTTTTTGTTAGTATACCACATTCACAGCCAAAATGCAAGCGCTTTTCTGCATTCGACAAAAAAAGATGCCTGCAGAGCATCACAGTGCACTCGGCAAATCACATAGCGGCATCTCAAAGGCAGATGTCAAAAAAATTCGGAGTACCCGTTTGATAAAACGGATACTCCGCCGATCGTTGTTACAGATCAGTTTTTGCAGAACGGCCCAGCAAAGGCTCAGCCGACCGCACGCTCTACCTTGCCGGAGCGCAGGCATCTGGAGCAAACATAGATGTGACAGGGAGTACCCTTCACGATTGCTTTCACACGCTTTACATTAGGCTTCCAGGTACGATTGGTACGACGGTGAGAGTGAGAAACCTTAATACCAAAGCTGACGCCCTTTCCGCAAACTTCGCATTTTGCCATAGCTGGCACCTCCTTTACAGACAAGTCAACAGTATCTATTATAACAGATGCTTCTGAAAAACGCAAGTGTTTTTTTCAATTTCTTCAAATTTTATCAGATTTCACCGAAAAATTGTCTTTCAGACTTGAAAAGAGCCGCATTTTATTGTATAATATAAAATATGCATTTTGTTTTTTGCTACCGGAAAGGAGTTTCTCGCAATGGATCAAGAAAAATTCTTGGATTTTATGGTGCGTCTTTTGATCATATTTCTCATCCTGCCTGTCCATGAATATGCGCATGCTTGGATGGCATACAAGCTGGGAGATGATACTGCATCCTATCAAGGACGTCTGACACTCAATCCATTGGCACATCTTGATATTTTGGGCGGTATCTGTCTGCTGCTGACCGGATTTGGATGGGCTAAGCCTGTTCCTGTTGATCCGCTGCGCTTTCACCGCAAGCATAGTATGCGCTTTGGCATGGCGGCTACTGCGATTGCCGGTCCGCTCAGCAATCTGATCGTTGCATTCATCGGTACCATTATCATCCGGATTTATTCGATCACACCTTATTATACAGAGTATCTTCGAGATACCTATCTCTATGATGCTGCTGAGTTTTCCTATACCGATGCGCCTCTTCTCATCTATCATTTCATCGCCGCCTTTATCAGCATCAATATCGGCCTTGCTGTATTCAACCTTCTGCCGATTCCGCCTTTGGATGGTTCTAAGGTGGTAGCCTATTTTACAGGTCCCAAGGTGGAACGCTGGTTTAATCAAAATGCACAATTGGTGAATATTATCTTTATCTGCTTGCTTGCCACCCGTATCTTGACGTTGCCTCTTAGCATTGTCAGTGGCTTGATAGAAGGGGGTATGTATTTCATCACCAGCTGGATTCCTATGCTGTTTGGTTAATTGCTATGCCGGAATTGTCATTTCATCTGCCCGTATTTGACGGGCCAATGGATCTGCTGCTGCATCTGATTGCAAAGCATAAGCTGAATATCCATGACATTGAAATTTCTGTGCTGCTGGAACAGTATCTCGTATATATTCAGCAGTGTGCCGAGCAGGACTATGAGCTGGCCGGAGAATTTCTGGAAATGGCGGCAAGACTCATCTGGATGAAGACAGTCTCTTTGCTGCCTGCTCCGGAAGAAGCTGTGGCCGCCAAAAAAGAGCTGGAGGGTGCTCTGATCGAGTATTCTCTGTGTAAGCTTGCTGCCGAACGGCTCAAGCAGCAATATCTCGGCGATGTATTGTTTGTACGTACTCCTGTGGTGCTGCCTGCGGATCTGATCTATCGCAGGGAACATCCGACCGGTCTGCTGGCTGAGGTCTATCAGAATATGGGCTTAAAAAAGCTGCCGCAGGGTATCGGTGACGGAAAACGTCTGGATGAGAAAATTCATGCCGTAGTACAAATGCATCATCAAGTGACCAGTGTGTTCTCTAAGGTTGTATCACTGCTGCGTCAATTTTTCAGCAAAGATACTGTTGAAATCTCCGGTTTGTTTGACGACCTGACAGAGCGCACCGATCGTGTGGCAATGTTTCTTGCCATACTGGAGCTGACCAAATCCGGCAGAATTCTGATCAGCGATGACGGCACCGCTCTGACAATGCGAGATCGCAAACAGTTACAGAATAAAGGCATCCGCAATTCTGCAGCAGCAACGGATACCGAATGATCCACGAAAGGAAACAGAACCATCATGCAAATTGAGTATGCTCTCGGTGCACTGGAAGCGGTTTTGTTCGCATCCGGTGAGCCTATGGAGATGGAACGTCTGGCAGAGGCGATTGCTGTGGACAGCGAAACCATTCGTCGCCTTGCCGATCTGCTCACAGAACAATACGACAAACGAAACAGCGGCTTGCAGCTGATTCAGCTGGGCAATGCGCTCCAACTGACAACACGCGCGGACTATGCAGAGCCGATCCGTTCTGCGCTGGAGGTGCGCCGCAATACGCCGCTTTCCAATGCGGCGCTGGAAACGCTCACTGTTATCGCCTACAATCAGCCTGTGACAAAAGGCTTCGTAGAACGTGTCCGGGGTGTGGACAGCTCCTCTGTGGTCAATACCCTTACTGAGCGCGGCTTGTTGGAAGAAGCAGGACGCATCGAAGTACCGGGCAGACCGATTACGTATCGCACAACCGCACAATTTCTGCGCTGCTTCGGCTTGCAGTCGTTGAACGATCTGCCGCCTTTGCCGAACGATGCCGAACCGACAATGTTTGATCTGCAGCTCGAAACCTCGATGGATACCGAAGAGAGCATCCACGAAGCAATCGGAGCCGAACAAGAGAATCTTGAAACCATTGAATCCGATTCCCACGAAGATTTCGGATCAGATGCACAATAATCACAGCGCCCTTCTATGGTATCACAGTGATACGTATCACTGGGATGCCATAGAAGGGCGTAAGCAATCTCCAAAGGACGCAAAACAATACCATTCTATCAAAAAGAACACAAGCATTCTTCCATCATTGCAGCACGGATGATCAAAATCGTCTCTGCGCAAGAATGTATGGAAGGCAACCGGAACCATTTCACTTGATGCAAAAAGAAAATCCGTGCAGAACCGCATCGATTCTGCACGGATTTTTATGCTGTTTGATCTGTTCGATGTTCCGGTATGCTGCATTAAGAGCCTCGCCTCGATGGCAGCCTCCTGCTGTCTGCTGTCAGAACAAGCCGGAAATGTTCCCTTCATTGTCGCAATCAATATTCAGCGCTGCCGGTACCTTCGGCAAGCCCGGCATAATCATGATGTCACCGGTCAAGCATACCGCAAAACCTGCACCTGCCGAAAGCTTGACATCTCGCACCGTAATTTCAAAGCCTTCGGGTTTGCCAAGCTTTGTCGGATCATCGGAAAGAGAGTATTGCGTTTTGGCCATGCAAACCGGCACTTTTCCAAAGCCTAAGGCTTCGATCTCCTTGATCGCCTTTTCTGCCTGCGCAGTGAACACCACGCCATCTGCACGATAAATCTCTTTGGCAATGACAGCAAGCTTCTCTTTCATCGAAAGCTCGGTGTCATACAACGGACGGAAATCTGCCTGACCCTTTGCGATCTCTGCACAAACCTTCTCAGCAAGATCTGTTCCGCCGGCGCCGCCCTTGACAAAAATCTCTGCAAGTGAAACCGGTACGCCCATCTTTTCGCAGAATGCATGAATTGTCTGCAGTTCCGCATCCGTATCGGTATGGAACCGATTCATTGCTACCACCACAGGCACTCCAAATTTCCGCAAGTTCTCAATATGTGTCTGCAAATTGACAATTCCCTTTTCCAAAGCCTGTACATTCTCGTGCTGCAGCTCGGTTTTGGGTACACCGCCATTATATTTCAAAGCACGTACCGTCGCAACCAGTACAACACAATCGGGTTTGAGTCCGGCAAAACGGCATTTGATATCCATGAACTTTTCTGCACCCAGATCCGCACCAAAGCCTGCCTCAGTAATGCAATAATCCCCAAGCTTCAGCGCAAGCTTCGTAGCTCTC
Source organism: Oscillospiraceae bacterium (assembly GCA_017532085.1). GTDB lineage: Bacteria > Bacillota > Clostridia > Oscillospirales > Ruminococcaceae > Firm-04. The sequence goes on from JAFXJT010000022.1 coordinate 24,990, forward strand.
ACGGAATTGCAGCCATGAGCAATATTGGCAAAAGGACCGCCATGCATAATAACAGGCGTATTCTCCAGCGTCTGTACCAGATTCGGTTTCAACGCATCCTTCAGCAGTGCAGTCATAGCACCCTGCGCATTTAAGTCACGAGCAAACACAGGCTGATCATCATATGTATAGGCCACCAGAATGCTGCCAAGTCGTTTTTTCAGATCCGCCAGATCCTTGGAAAGACAAAGAATCGCCATGACCTCAGAGGCCACCGTAATACGGAAGCTGTCCTGACGCGGTACACCATCCTTGCGGGCACCCATACCCACAACAATATTGCGCAGCACGCGATCATTCATATCCATGCAGCGATCCAGTATGACACGGCGTGGATCAATACCCAATGCATTTCCCTGCTGGATATGATTATCCAACAGCGCACAAAGCAGATTATTGGCAACCGTAATCGCATGCATATCGCCGGTGAAATGAAGATTGATATCCTCCATCGGCACAACCTGAGCATAGCCGCCGCCTGCTGCGCCACCCTTAATACCAAATACAGGTCCCAAAGAAGGCTCACGCAAGGCAAGCACTGCCTTTTTTCCGATTTTTGCCATTGCCTGTGCAAGACCTACGGAAATTGTAGTTTTTCCCTCGCCTGCCGGTGTAGGATTAATCGCAGTGACAAGAATCAGCTTGCCATCAGGGGCATTGGCAGTTTTGGCAAACAGCTTCTCTGAAAGCTTCGCCTTATAATGTCCATAAGGCTCCAAATCCTCCTCGCTGATACCGAGGTTAGCCGCAATTTCAGTGATTTTCAGCATTTTCGCCTGCTGTGCGATTTCAATATCAGTCAACATAACAGAAAATCCTCCTTCTGTACAAAGCAATACAGATATAGTATAGCATATTCTTTTGAATTTGCCAACTGTTTTTTTCGATTTTGCCTTATGTTTTTTCAATCTCCGAAAAAATTAGAATACCTGTTGACGAATCGGCAAAAAACTGTTATAATATGAGTATCTGTTTCGATTTTTATGAATGACATGGAAGGACCTGCCTTACATGAATAAATACAAAACGCTGGCACTGAATACCACGATCTTTGCCATTGGCAGTTTTGGTGCAAAGCTCGTTTCCTTTCTCCTCAATTATCTATATACCGGTGCCATGGATACCGGCATTTACAATACCAAAGAGGTTGTGGAGCTATGCGCCAATTTGCTGATTCCCATTGTCTCGTTTTCTATCACCGATGCGGTAATCCGCTATGGTCTTGACCGCAATTACGAAAAAAATGCGGTGTTCTCCAATGCAGTCACCATCCTGCTGGGCGGATTGGGTGTTTTCGTGCTGCTTTCACCGTTATTGCAGCTCTATGCCGATATCAAGCCCTATTGGCTTCTGTTGATGGGATATATCTGTATCTCCTGCTTCCGACAGCTTTCCACGCAATTTGCAAGAGTCAAAGGGATGGTCAAGCTTTATGCAGCAGATGGCATCTTTTGTATTCTGACTCTGTTTTTATGCAATGTATTGTTCATCTCCAAGCTGAAGCTCGGAGTAACAGGCTTTTTGCTTTCGGTTATGATCTCCGATTTGCTGTCGGGACTTTCCGTATGGCTCATTGCCAAGCATTACAAGGAATTTTCCTTCCGCAATATTGACCGGGAACTGATGGAGGTTATGCTGCGGTTCTCTCTGCCGCTGATTCCGGCTGCAGTGCTTTGGATCATAACAGGCTTCTCTGACCGTATTTTTGTACGCCACATGATCTCAGATGGCGATGCCGGTATTTATGGCGCTGCTGCCAAAATTCCCAATCTGCTTTCCATGATCTCCACCGTATTCTATCAAGCCTGGAATATGAGCGCCATTGCCGAAAACGATTCTAAGGATCGTGCGAAATTCTATTCCCGTATTTTCAACGCCTATCAAGCTTTGCTGGTATTGGGCGCAGGATTTATCATTGCCTTTGTGAAGCCGCTGTCTATGCTGGTGAACAACACCAATCGGTTTTCTTCCTATGCAAGCGCTTATCTGTATACCCCCTTGCTGGTGATTGCGGTTATGCTGATGTGTTACAATCAATTCCTCTCCAGCATCTATACGGTATCCAAACATACGCAAAACAGTTTCTGGACCAGTATGATTGCAGCAGTGCTCAATCTGGTGCTCAACACTCTGCTGATTCCTCGCTATGCGGTCTATGGTGCCATAGCAGCTACGCTGGCAAGCTATTTTGTCTGCTATATCATTCGTATTTTTGATGCAAGACGTTATATTCCTTTTCCGGTTGCGCATTGGCGATTTGCTCTGAATCTGCTGATTCTGTTCGCTATGAGCCATCTTGCAATGAACCGTCTGCCGCTTTTGTATCTGTGGCAGATCATTGCTCTTTTGCTGCTCTGTGCGCTCAATTTCCGTGCGCTGCTGGATACCGCAAAAAAGCTGCTCCGCAGATAGAGCAGGCATTCCTCATTTTTTCACGGCTCTGCCGACAGTACAGCCAAACACTGTCGCTTGGTAACATCACACTGAATATCAAATTTCGTTTTAGGAGGTCCATCTTATGGATACGCGTTCCATTCTGCTTGCTCTTATGGTTATGATCTTTTTCCTTATCAACTGCCTTATTTTACGAGATCTGCTCTTTGGCATCTTCCTCGGCAGCAAGAGCAAAAAAAGTGCTGCAAAAATCAAAAGTGAACAGAAGTTTTTCTCGAATCTGACCATGCGTTATATCAAGCCTCATCTGACAAAATATCAGGATGCCTACCGCAAATGGCAGATTGCCCGCATCATCAATGCTTCGATTGCCGTGCTCTCGCTGGCCGCTTTTATCACTATGATCGTTACCGGCGTGGAGTTCTGGATTGTTGCAATCGTTTGCGGTGCACTTACGATATACTGTGCTGTGCTGTTCATGCTGATGATGACGCAGACTACCACCTCTGATAACAAAAAGAACCGCAAGGGTTCTCCCTGGAAATTTGAGCAGTAAGCGCTTTCGACACTGCCAATTGTTTTTTCTCATGCATCCGATCAAGGCATCTCTCGACCGCATCCCGTGCGTCGGGATCTGCCTTGATTTTTTCTATGGCTGCACAATCACTGCCCCTTTGGGCATACCATATAGTATCTGCAAATAACAGAAAGTGAGGACTATATTATGTCGTTTTTTGATGATGCACTGCAAGAGGTCTGTGGCGTAATGGATCACGCTGCACAAAAAACCTGCGAAGCGCTGGAGAACTCCAAGGGACATATGGAGCGTCTGCGTCTGCGCGGAGCACTGAATGATAAATACCGTGAACTGGGAAAAGCACAGTTCCTTCATACGCTTGGTGAATCCGATGAATCCGAGCAGATCGATACCTTGATCGCAGAACTCACTGAGCTGCGAGAGGCTTATGTGGATATTTGTCGGATGCTCAATCGTGGCGGCGGCCCTACCTGTGAAAAATGCGGTAAGCATAATGTACAGGGCAATGTCTATTGTTCCGATTGCGGCGCACCCATGCCTCGTGAGGATGCGTAAACTATGCAAGCTCACAAACCGCCTCTGCTCAAGAATCAAGTGATTCCATTGACCATTGATGGTATGACCGCCGAGGGAAACGGCGTGGGACACTATGAGGGTATGGCAGTCTTTGTTCCCCGTACCGCTGTGGGCGATGTTCTGGATGTCAAAATCGTTAAGGTCAATAAGCAGCTTGCCTATGGCATTGTGCAAACCATCCACACGCCCTCTGCTGACCGCATAGAACCCGATTGTCCTGTCTTTTCGCAATGCGGCGGCTGTCTCTTCCGCCATATCTCCTATGAAGCGGAATGCAGTATAAAAACGAAATTCGTAGAAGATGCGTTTATCCGTATCGGCGGTCTGCATCCCAAAATGCTCCCGATTCTCGGGGCGGATGCTGTGGATGGCTACCGCAATAAAGCGCAACTCCCCTGCGGCAAAGAAACCGACAATTCCGGTATCTGCTTTGGATTCTACGCCCAGCGCTCCCATCGGATCATTCCTCACCACAGCTGTCGCCTGCAGCCCGAATCCTTTTCCCCTGTCATCGCACGCTGCAAAGAACTGCTTGCTCATATTGCACCTTATGATGAAGTCTCAAACACAGGGATTTTACGACATCTCTATCTGCGGCAAGGGCATCATAGCGGTGAAATGATGGTCTGCTTTGTGGTCACAAAATCCATTCGCAAACAGCTCACAACAGTTGCACGGCAGCTTATGGAAGAATTCCCGCAGATTGTTTCTGTTATGATGAATATCAACCCCAAGCAAACTAATGTGATTCTTGGAAAGGAAACCATCTGCCTTGTCGGTGCTCCCGTAATTCACGATACTTTCTGTGGGATTCCCGTTGCACTCAGTCCCCAGAGCTTTTATCAGGTCAACACGCCGCAAGCAGAGCGTCTGTTTGCAGAGGTGCGTACAATGGCGCAGCCTCAGCCCCATCATCTGCTGCTGGATTTATATTGCGGCACCGGTGTCATCGGGCTTTCGATGGCCGATGCAGCAGACAAGCTCATTGGCGTGGAGGTCATCCCACAAGCTGTGGAAAACGCAAAACAAAATGCCGCACGCGCAGGCATCGGCAATGCGGAGTTTTTCGTAGGCGATGCCGGACAAATTGCACAGCAGCTTGCACAGCAGCATCTGCGTCCCGATCTGATTACATTGGATCCTCCCCGCAAAGGCTGCGACGATGCGACGCTGAACGCCTGCATTTCTATGGCACCTCAGAAAATTGTGATGGTTTCCTGCAATCCTGCCACCGCCGCAAGAGATGCTGCATATCTTTGCAAAAACGGCTATCATATGGAAGCAGTGCGCCCTGTGGATCTGTTTCCACGCACAGGACACGTTGAAAGCGTTGTTTTGATGTCTAGGAAAAAATAAAGAGCATAAGAAAAGTGCCGAAAATTCGGCACTTTTTCTCTTATGTAGGAATGAGGTCAGATGAATTGAATGGATTTTTCCTGTCCTCGGGAATAAGTCCAGTGTCTCTCGGAGATACAGTGCGCTTTGACTTACTAAAAGCACCCGACCTTATGTAGTTCTTGGGAAGAAATCCGAACAGTATACCCCCTGCCTAGGTAGCGTTTTTTTGCATTTCATGATTCCAAAATATGTATTTATTCTTCGGCTTGATTAGAATCATTAT
>JAFXJT010000023.1 GCA_017532085.1 Oscillospiraceae bacterium
ATCACATACATTATAAATATAGATGGTTTTTTCCTTACCATCTTTGATACCGGTGAAGATACAGCCGATATTGGTCTTGCCGACAGTGCGGGGACCCAAGGATGCAGGATCAGGCAACAGCGCCTTCAGGAACTGAATCGGAACAATCTCTGTACCATTGAATTGGATGGGTGTGGTAGAGAGCATGCCGACATTTTCAAGACACTGCATATGGGTCAGATAGCTTTGTCCGAATGTCATAAAGAAACGGATGCGCTTGACACCGGGAATATTCTTTGCCAAAGACTCGATTTCTTCATGGTGCAGCAGATACATATCCTTTTGACCGACCTCCGGAAAATCATACACACGCTTAATCTCCATGGGCTTGGTTTCAACCCAATGACCGTTCTTCCAGTAGGAGCCATTGGCAGAAACCTCGCGCAGATTGATCTCAGGATTGAAGTTCGTAGCAAAGGGATATCCATGATCGCCGCCATTGCAATCGAGAATATCAATTGTATGGATCTCGTCAAAATAATGCTTCAGGGCATAGGCAGTAAATACGGAAGTCACACCCGGATCAAAGCCGCTGCCCAACAAAGCAGTCAGACCGGCTTTTTCAAAACGCTCATGATATGCCCATTGATAGCTGTAATCAAAATAGGCAGTAAAGCCCTTTTCTTTGCAGCGCTTTTCATAGGCTGCACGCCATACAGGCTCATCAATATCCTCCGGCTCATAGTTGGCAGTGTCAATATAATGCACACCGGTTTCCAGACATGCTTCCATAATCGTCAAATCCTGGTAAGGCAATGCAAGATTCAGCACCGCACAAGGCTGATAAGAACGAATCAGTGCAGCAACCGCATCCTTATCATCTGCATCCAGAGCCGCTGTGGTAATCACAGTGGAAGTTTTGCCTTCCGCTTCAATTTTTGCCTTCAATGCCTCACATTTGGAAACAGTACGGCTTGCAATACAAATCTCTTGGAACACTGCACTGTTCATACAGCATTTCTGAATCGCAACGGATGCAACACCACCGCAGCCAATAATCAAAACTCTGCTCATTTTTGAATCCTCCTAACATCATTGCTTTATTGATTGGAAATCTTATTTATTTCGATCCTCTGCTTCTTCCAGCAGATCTTCCACATACCGAGGCAGCATAAAGGCACCCGTATGCAGATTCGTTGTATAATACCACGTCTGAATCGCACGCTTTTTCCAGCGCTTGGGATCAAAATCCTTCAGCGGATGGTATTTTTTCGATGCAAAGCCAAACAGCCAATAGCCTGCCGAGCAGGTAGGAATATGCGCCTGATAAACACGGCAAATGGGAAAAGAACGATAAGCTTTTGAATGCATGGATCGGCAAGCGCCTTCATCCTCATCATAAAAAGGACTGCCGTGCTGATAAACCATAACACCATCATCCTTCAGCGCCTTATAGCAAAGACCATAAAACTCTTTGGTGAACAATCCTGCGGTATGCCCAAAAGGATCCGTTGCATCATTGATAATCAGATCATATTCCCCGTGACGGGTTCGCAGCGCACGCAAGCCATCTTGATTATAGATAGTAACACGAGGATCCTCCAGCCCTTTGGCATTATCCGGAAAAAACTCACGGCACACATCCACAAACATCTCATCCGGCTCAACCACATCAATCACTTCAATTTCCTCATAATGAGAAAGCTCTCTGGCAACACCGCCGTCACCGCCGCCGATTACCAAAACATTCTTGACATTGGGATGAACCGCCATCGGCACATGTACAATCATTTCATCATAGATGAATTCATCCTTTTCAGAAAAGATCACACTGCCATTGGAAACCAGAAAGCGTCCGAATTCAGCAGATTCAAACACATCGATCCGCTGAAAATCGCTCTGACCGCTATACAATTGCCGATCACAGCGAATGGACATCTTAACATTGCCTGTATGCAGTTCCGAAAACCAAAATTCCATACGACACCTCCCACCGATGTAATGCTGCAACTCAATCCTCTGTCAGAACATTCAGCTTGTTCACATCGGGATCTTCAGTACCCTGCATCGAGCAGCCTTTTTCTTTGGCATATCGAATATATGCCAGAATATCCTTTGTAATAATTTCTCCGGGTGCCAGAATCGGAATCCCGGGTGGATAGCACATTACAAATTCAGCACAGATACGTCCATGCGTATCTTCCAGCGGCAGCATTTCCTTTTTCGCATAAAACGCCTTCTGCGGAGTCGCCACCACCTTCGGCGGGATATATTCCAGACTCAGCATACCGGTATTATCCTTCGCATACAAGCGTTTGATATCCGCCAAAGCACCCACAAGACGTTCAATATCCTGAATACGATCTCCGATTGAAATATACGCCAGAATATTGCCGATGTCACCAAACTCAATCTGAATATCATATTCATCACGAAGCAGATCATACACCTCAATGCCGGCAAGACCAATATCTCTGGTGTACACCGAAAGCTTCGTCACATCATAATCAAACGCACTGGTGCCATTGCAAATCTCTCTGCCATAGGCATAATAGCCGCCGATTGCATTGATCTCTTCCCGCGCATATTCAGCCATGGACATCACCTTTGCAAAGGACACCTCTCCTCTTTGCGCAAGATTGCGTCGTGAAATATCCAAACTGGACATCAACAGATAGGAAGCGCTGGTTGTTTGCGTCAGATTAATGATCTGTTTGACATAGCCTTCATTAACACTGCTATTCAGCAGCAGCAGCGAACTCTGCGTCAGACTGCCGCCGGATTTGTGCATGGAAACTGCTGCCATATCAGCGCCGGCTGCCATTCCTGAAACGGGAAGCGTATCATTGAAATAAAAATGTGTGCCATGCGCTTCATCCACCAGCACCAGCATATTATGTGCATGAGCAAGATTTACGATGGCACGCAAATCAGAGCAAATACCATAATAAGTCGGGTTATTTACAAAAACAGCAACCGCATCCGGATTGGCATGAATCGCCTGTTCTAACTGCGAAAGCTCCATACCCAATGCAATCCCGATTCTCGGCTGTACGTCAGGATTGACATATACCGGAACAGCACCGCAGAGCACCATGGCATTGATCACACTTTTATGTACATTACGAGGGACAATGATCTTTTCTCCGGCTTTACAGGCAGAAAGAATCATACTCTGCACAGCTGATGTCGTACCGCCCACCATAAAAAACGCATGGGCAGCGCCAAAAGCATCTGCTGCAAGATTCTCTGCATCCAGTATCACAGAAACCGGATGGCAAAGATTGTCCAGCGGTTTCATGGAATTGACATCAATTCCAACACATTGCTCACCAAGAAGCTGAACCAACTCAGGATTGCCTCTGCCTCGTTTATGACCGGGCACATCAAAAGGCACAACACGTTGTCGGCGCAGTCGTTGGAGTGCCTCATAAACCGGCGCATGTTTTTGCTTTTCTAAATCCATTTTGCACTTGACCTTGTTCCTTATAAAATCATGCTGCACTTTGTACAGCCTGTAAAAACAGAAGGCACCCTGCAAGCCATCGCATTGTAGGCGGTATAACACCGCGGGCAAAAGATGAAAACTGCAGTTTGCCTTTTGGGACATATTCCGTTTTGATTATATCATAACTGCATGAAACTGTCAAGTATCTTGCTGATATTTCGAATGAAAATACACGCAAAAAGCAAAGTCCCGGCACGGCTCATCATTCCATACCGGGACTTTGCTTGTAGGGTGTCCTTATAAACCGTTGTATACATTACCTGCGAACATTTCCTTGCCCTTGGCACGGAACATCTCGGAAATGGTTACAACCTGCCAGCCGTTCTGCTTAAAATACTTGCAAAGGGTTTCCACAGCTTCGGCAGTAGACGTATAATTCTCGTGCATCAGAACCACTTTTCCGTTCAGAGAACCATTCTGGGCTGCAGACTGAATCTTATTGATCATATCATTGGCAGTTGCATGATTCCAGTCACCGCTGTCGAGGGCACAGTTCACAAGCGGAACCGGCAGCGTATTCTTCACAGTATCATTGACAGCAAGGTAAGGTGGTCTGACTAAGAAGTCCTGCTGACCGGTCAATCGGCGCAGAATATCAGCAGTCTGATTGTATTCATTCATAATCTGATTGGGCGAAAGCTCCGTCAGTTTAGGATGAGTAAACGTGTGATTCGCGATCTCAAATCCACGCTGCTGTGCTTGCAGGATTTCATTTTCATTGCTGCTGTTGATACGATTGCCCCAATAGAAGAAGGTTGCATGGAAGCCGTTATTGGTCAATGCATCATGAATTCGGGCAGCAGCTGTGCCATTGAGTCCGACAGGACCGTCATCAAAGCTCAGTGCAACCATAGGCTTATTGGGATCAATCCAACTGATATCAGCTTGATTGTTCCACTGACCGGGCTGCAAACTGGGTGCCGTCGTTGTTGTGGTGGTTGTTGTCGTGGTGGTTGTAGTTGTCGTAGCAGTCAGTTCCGGATAAAGGAAGAACTGACGAAGCATCGAAAGATCCACACCGGAAATGATATGATCTTGATTCAGATCCGCTGCTTTGCCGTTGATCTGACAATCATCTCCGCAAAGCCATTCGGTAAGCAGAATCACATCATTGCGATTGACAGCATTATCTTGATTCACATCACCTTTGAGATACACAGCACAGCGCTCAGCAGTAACGGCATCCAGATAAAAATCGCATAAACTCTCTGTTGTTTCTACATACAGAATCTCATTGGAAGCATTGGAAGGCAATGTATAACAATCATTGAAAAGAACCGTCCATTGCCCACAAGGAACGCTTTGCGTGTCAATTTGCAGATATGAAGTTGTACCATCCGCAGTATTATACTGCAGCGACAATTGCATGGTCACATTACCGGAGCCAACCGGCATCACTGCACAGGAAAATGCATAATCGGCACCATCCACCCAGCCATCGCCCAGGGAGATTGCAGCGCCGTTCCATGCGTTTGTTCTGCCGGATGTAAGCAAGCTGTGTGACCCTTCAAAGGCAAACGCATTGGTTTGTGCTACCGCAGCATCGCCTCTGCCGATAAAGCCCTCAGTACCGGACTCAAAACCAATGGAAAGCGCATCACCGGCGCCGGATACATAACCGGTTAATGCAGAAAGATATACAATACTTGCGCCAAGAAATGCAGCAAGGTACTTTCGGAATCGCAGCATAATTTCACCCTTTTTCATTTTATAATCAATCTAAAAAAGAAAACGGAGCGCCGAGATTGGAGGCATCCTGTACCGGCGCTCCGATAGGGGGAACAATGAAATGAACAGGTATCTTTCCTGTTGATTTCATTGTAGCACAACATACCTCAAAAATCAAATAGGAATCTTATGATAAGGGGTATAGGAAAAATAATATAAAGCAGTGATTATACAATCCGTATTGTGATTTAAGCAAAAAAGATCGTGTCAGTTAAGTGACACGATCTTCTTTCCACTTAAGCTTCTTCACCGGCAAGCTGCTTTTTTGCTTCAAGATCAGCCAGTGCATCCTTACGGGACAGGGAAATCTTTCCCTTCACGTCATCAATTTCCATGACTTTGACAACGATCTCATCGCCAAGAGAAACGACATCCTCTGTTTTCTCCACACGATGCTTGTCCAGCTTGGAGATATGCACAAGACCTTCCTTACCGGGAACAATCTCAACGAAAGCACCAAAGGTTTGAATACCGGTTACTTTACCCTTATAGATCGCACCGATTTCCGGACCCTTTGCAATGGTATCCACAATGGTAATTGCCTTCTGCGCATTGGCAAGATCAATACCGGAAACAAATACGCTACCGTCTTCATTGATATCAATCTTTACATCACACTCTGCAGAGATCTTCTGGATCACCTTACCGCCGGAACCGATCACCTCACGGATCTTATCCACAGGCACACGAGTCTGAAGCATCTTCGGTGCATAAGCGCTGACCGTATTGCGAGGCGCTGCAATTGCCTTGAGCATAATCTCATCCAGGATATATAAACGTGCCTTGCGAGTTTTTTCAAATGCTTCCTTAATGATTGCGGGGGTCAGACCATCCACTTTAATATCGACTTGAATTGCAGTAATACCGTTATGGGTACCGCCAACTTTGAAGTCCATATCACCGAAGAAGTCCTCAAGGCCCTGAATATCCACCATCGTCATAAAGTCGTCGGAATCGGGCTTTGTAATCAGACCGCAGGAAATACCTGCTACGGGAGCCTTGATCGGTACTCCGGCATCCATCAGAGCCAATGTGGAACCGCAGATCGAACCCTGAGAGGTGGAACCGTTGGAGCTCAGCACTTCAGATACCAGACGCAATGCGTAAGGGAATTCCTCAACAGAGGGAATCACAGGCAGCAGAGCACGCTCAGCCAATGCACCATGACCAATCTCACGACGACCCGGGCCACGACTGGGCTTTGTCTCACCGACAGAATAGGACGGGAAATTATAATGATGCATATAACGCTTGCATTCCTCATTGGCATCCAAGCCGTCAATGCGCTGCGCATCGGAAACAGGACCGAGTGTTGCAATGGTGAGCACCTGTGTCTGACCTCTGGTGAACAAACCGCTGCCGTGTACACGAGGCAGCAAACCAACTTCGGAAGCCAAAGGACGAATCTCATCGATCTGTCTGCCATCCACACGCTTGCCCTCATAGAGCCACTCACGAACGATTGTCTTTTGCAGTTTATAGATGCACTCATCAATCATGGCAATGCGCTCTGCATTATCGGGATCAAATTTTTCGTGGATCGCATTTTTGACAGGGCTCAACCGTGCTTCGCGAATGTTCTTGTCGTTGGTATCCAGTGCATATTCGACATCTTTTCTTGCAAATTCAGCAATTGCGTCGAACAGTGCATGATCCACTTCCATGGACTCAAAGGTAAACTTCGGCTTGCCGATCTGTGCACGAATCTCATTGATGAAAGCAACCAGCTTCTTGATCTCCTCATGCGCTTTCAGAATTGCTTCCAGCATCACTTCTTCAGAAACCTCGTTTGCACCGGCTTCGATCATAACGATCTTTTCCGCACTGGCAGCAACTGTCAGATTCAGATCACTGACAGCACGCTGTGCCTGCGTAGGCATCAGGATAATCTCACCGTCAATCAGTCCAACGGAAACACCGCCGATAGGACCGTTCCAAGGAATATCAGAAATGGAAATTGCAACAGATGCACCGATCATACCGCAGATCTCAGGCAGATAATCCTGATCAACTGCCAAGACGGTCATAACAACCGAAACATCATTGCGCATATCCTTCGGGAACAAAGGACGAATCGGGCGATCAACCACACGAGAAGTCAGAATTGCCTTTTCGCTGGGCTTGCCCTCACGCTTCATAAAGCTGCCGGGAATTCTGCCGACAGAATAAAGACGCTCCTCATAATCCACGGAAAGCGGGAAGAAATCCACGCCCTCACGAGGCTTTTCACTGGCAGTAACATTTGCCATAACAACGGTATCACCGTAACGAACCCAACAGGAACCGTTGGAGAGTTCACAGGTTTTGCCGGTCTCAATGGTCAGAGTACGACCGCAAAACTCTGTCTGAAATACTTTGTAGTTATCAAACATTGTATTGACCTCCTAATATCTTTTTCGCAACAATCCGGATGACGCAAGCGGCATCCCAATGCAGATTTAGCACAAAAGCCTGTACTGCCCGTTACAGTACACGATTTCATGCTAATCGCCATGGAAGCCACTGCTTTTTACTGCATAAAAAGGCAGAGAGAAGGAATCCCACTGCCCTATATGCGCATGATTACTTACGCAGACCAAGACGCTCGATTGTTGCACGATAGCGCTCGATATCCTTCTTCTTCAGATAGTTCAGAAGGTTACGTCTGCGGCCGACCATCTTCAGCAGACCTCTGTAAGAATGATAATCCTTCTTATGATCCTTCAGATGTGCGTTCAGGTCGTTGATGCGACGAGTCAGAATTGCGATCTGCACCTCAGGAGAACCGGTATCGCCCTCGTGAGTCGCATTGGCAAGAATGACCTCTGTCTTTTCTTCCTTACGAAGCATGTGTTTCACCTCTTTAAGTAATATTCACCGATAAACCCAGAAAGAAGGTAGGTGAATCTCCCTGCACACGGCATATGGGCAGATCCTTCACTCCGAGTAAACGGTCTTTAGTATTATACCATATACAGGCAGACAATAACATGAATTTATAGTGAATATTTTATGAACATTCTATGAACATTGAGGCGAATTCCGACGTTATTCGACATATTTCCTTTGAATTTGCGAAGATTCGAAAAGATTCTGAAAAACACGTGACAAATTCCCTAAAGTATGGTACAATAAAAGGGAATACAATGCAAATCGGAAGGAGATTTCGATCCATGCTGAATTTGGACAAAAATTATGATGTGGTGATTGCCGGTGCCGGTGCTGCCGGTCTTTATGCAGCACTGCATCTTCCGCCGACACTCCGTGTTCTGGTGCTGGCAAAACGAGAAGCCACTTTATGTAATTCTGCGCTTGCACAGGGCGGTATTGCCGGTGTCTGGAATGCACCCGATGATAACACCGAGCTGCATGCCAATGATACCCGTATTGCAGGAGCCTTTACCAACAATCCCGAAACTCTGCATATTCTGGTAACAGAAGCAGCCAGAGATATCGAACAGCTGGTTGCTTATGGAGTAGATTTCGATCGCAATGAAACCGGCGACTATGATCGCACATTGGAAGGCGGTCATTGCCGCAGAAGAATTTTCCATTACCGCGATTCCACAGGCGCAGAGATTCTGCGCGGACTGCTGGCTGCTACGGCTATGCTGCCCAACGTTACATTGGCAGAGCATACCATTATGAGCAGAACCATCCAGACCGAAACCGGTTTTTCCTGTGAACTGCTTCATGATAATACCTTTTCCGTAGTGAATTGTCATTTTCTGATTATGGCAACAGGCGGCATCGGACGCGTATATGAATACACCACCAACTCAGCCATTGCAACCGGCGACGGAATCCGCATTGCCTATGAGCTGGGAGCCCGCATCAAGAACCTGAATCTGATTCAGTTTCATCCCACAGCCTTTAACAACAAAAATACCAGAGAATGCTTTTTGATCTCCGAAGCAGTACGTGGTGAAGGTGCCTATCTGCTCAATCCGCATCGTGAGCGTTTCATGCATCGATATGACGATCGTTTGGAGCTTGCTCCCCGTGATGTGGTGTCGCACGCAATCATTCTGGAAAGCCGCCGCACGGGATCTCAGGATTTTTGGCTTGATATTTCTCACAAAGATCCCGAGGAAGTCCACAATCGTTTCCCCAAGATTCACAGCAAGCTTCTGGAACAAGGCTATGACCTGACCAAGGAACCTGTGCCGATTTTCCCCTGTCAGCATTATCTGATGGGCGGCATCAATGTCAATGCCAATGCCCAAACCCGCATCGATCGTCTTTATGCCTGTGGTGAATGCGCCCATACCGGTGTGCACGGCAACAATCGTCTTGCCAGCAACAGTTTATTGGAAGCGTTGGTGTTCTCTCGTCGTGCTGCCGAAGAAATCGCCCGGGAAGCATTGGATATCAATCCTCGCTTTGTACAGGGTACCTTCAAGCCGGTTACTGCAACCGAGCCAATCCCCCATGGCATTCGCACTGAGCTTCGTAAAATCTTACAGGAAACCTATTTCGTGATTCCCAATACAGATCGAATTCAAGCCGCCTATGATCGAATTACCGAGCTGATCCAGTTGATTGCCTGTGAAGATTGGCGTCTGGATCGTGATTACTTAGAGGCACGTTCTCAAGCAACGGTTGCCTATCTGATTCTGGAGGAATTATTATGATGCAGCTTCTGCCTTGTTATGTTGATGAACTGATTCGCAATGCACTGATGGAGGACATCACCGGCATTGATATTACCTCCGATTTCCTGCTTTCCCCCGATGACTGCTCCGATGCGTATTTGGTCGCAAAGGACAGCGGTATCCTTTGCGGCATGGATATTGCTGCACGTGTTTTTGCACTGGTAGGCGAAGGGGTAACCTTCACGCCCAAAATGCAGGATGGTGCTCGTATTGAAAAGGGCGATCTCTTGGCCGAGATGCATGGCAACACCCGTACTTTACTGAAGGGTGAACGCACAGCATTGAATCTATTGCAGCATCTTTCCGGCATTGCTACCGAAACCGCACGCTGTGTTGCACTGGTCGAAGGCACCAATGCTTCGATTGCCGATACCAGAAAGACCGCTCCCGGTCTGCGTGCTCTGCAAAAATATGCAGTAAGAGTTGGCGGCGGCAAGAATCACCGCTTCAATCTTTCGGATGGTGCTATGCTGAAGGATAATCACATCGATGCCTGCGGCGGAATCACACCGGCTATTACACAGCTGAGAAAGCACGTAGGGCATATGGTACGAATCGAAGTAGAAGTGCGGACATTGGAGGAACTCAAAGAGGCACTGTCTGCCGGTGCGGATATCATTATGCTGGATAATATGGATTGCAATACCATGCGCGAGGCAGTGGCAATCACCAACGGCAAAGCCTTGCTGGAGGCTTCCGGCGGCATTACGCATGACACATTACGTGCCGTTGCCCAGACCGGTGTCAATATTATTTCCATCGGTGCCTTGACCCATAGCGTAAAAGCCTTTGATATTTCAATGAAATTCCATCCGAAAAAATAATGACAAAGCCCGGAGGTTGCCTATGCGTATTGCAAAACGCATTCTTACACTGCTTTGTGCCTGCGGTATGCTGCTCCCATATACAGGATGCAGGCAAAACAGCAGCAGCCATGTTACGACAAATCAGATGGAATCTGCAGTATCCTCCGCCATCGTCACAGAGCCATCCTGGACTCCCGCAGATCCTACCCTAAATCTGCCTTCGCTTCAGCTTGGCTATACGACTGAAGAAATGTGCAAGCGTGCGATGATAAATACAGGCAATCAAGCACGACTTGCCAATGTAATGAAAAAAGCTGCCGACAACAAAAAAGTCACAATCGGCTGTATCGGCGGTTCTATCACACAGGGTTCCGGTGCCGCCTCCTCTAGTGAAAACTATGCGTTTTATCATGTGAGCTGGTGGGTAAAGCAATTCCCTCAAAATGCAGCTCTGAACTTTGTCAATGCAGGCATCGGTGCGACAGGCAGCTATATTGGCGTGCATCGTGCAGCAGAGGATCTGCTTTCACAAAAACCGGATGTGGTTGTAGTGGAGTTCTCTGTGAATGATACCGATGCGGCATTCAATTACAAAACCTACGACAGTCTGATACGAAAAATACTCCAGGCAGACAATCAACCGGCTGTGATCTTACTGTTCATGTGTCAGGAGAATAACACCACCTTGGCAAAAACGCATATGCAAATCGGTGAAGCATATGATCTTCCCATGATCAGCTATCAGAATGCTGTGATGCCTGAAATTGAGAAGAACACTTTCCTTTGGAGTGATATTGCCGTTGATCATATCCACCCCAATTCCAACGGTCACGGCATCATCGGAGAGCTGCTCTGGAACTACTATAATTCTGTCTATGCGCAGCTCGATACCATTGATACAACTCTGCTCACCTTTGACACAGAATCCCCTACCGGCGATCTGTATGCCGATGCAGAGCTGCTCAATGCCAGCGAAATCATGCCGATTGCCAACACCGGATTTCAAAATCAAACAGTCATGTATCAATTCCCCGATAACTGGGTAGCGAATACTGAAGGAGCCAGTCTTACATTTGAAGTAGAAGCTCGTAATATCGGTATTCTATATCAGCGGACCATCCATGGCAAAAGCGGTCAATATGAGGTATATGTAGACGGTACTTTAACCAAAACGCTGGATGGAGATTTCAAAGGCGGTTGGGGCGATTATGCGGAAGCAACCGAAGTATTTGCCTCAGACAAAAAAACCAAACACAAAATTGAAATCAAAGGAAAAGAAGGCAGCACCGCTTATCAATTTGCAGTGCTGGGACTCTTAATCAGCTGAGTGCCATATGCATACAGCCATCCGTTCTGTTGTATCAGAAGGGATGGCTGTAGTCTTCTCTATCTATATAAGAAAAACAGGCTGCATGTTTCAGAGTGCAGCCTATTTTGATGCAAAGGATTATGGATTATTCCAGATAGTCTCTTACTTTTTTGCTTCTGCTTGGATGACGAAGCTTTCTGAGTGCCTTGGCTTCAATCTGACTGATACGCTCATGAGTCACATCAAAAGCCTTTCCGACTTCTTCTAAGGTACGTGCTCTGCCATCATCCAGACCAAATCGCAGCCGAAGCACCATTGCTTCCCGTTCCGTTAATGTACCCAGCACTTCATTGAGCTGCTCCTTGAGCATCAGATTGGAAGCCGCCTCTGTCGGAGCCGGCGCCTGCTCATCGGGAATAAAGTCTCCCAGATGACTATCCTCCTCTTCACCGATGGGTGTTTCCAACGAAACAGGATCTTGTGCAATCCGCATGATCTCACGCACTCTGTCTACGGGCATATCCAGCCGATCCGCAATCTCATCCGCAGTCGGATCATGTCCGTTTTCATGAAGCAGCTGACTGGATACCTTTTTGACCTTGGTAATGGTCTCAACCATATGCACGGGAATGCGAATGGTACGAGCCTGATCCGCAATCGCACGGGTGATCGCTTGTCTGATCCACCAAGTAGCATAGGTAGAAAACTTAAATCCTTTTGTATAGTCAAATTTTTCTACCGCTTTGATCAGACCAAGATTGCCCTCCTGAATGAGATCCAGAAACTGCATTCCGCGGCCAACATACTTCTTGGCGATGCTTACCACAAGACGCAAATTCGCTTCGGAAAGACGTTTTTTGGCATAAGAGTCCCCTGTCTGAATCCGCTTGGCCAGTTGCGTTTCTTCTTCCGCAGTCAGCAAAGGTACACGGCCGATTTCTTTCAGATAGATCTTAACCGGATCATCAATGGCAATGCCTTCCGTAGCAAGCGCCACTTCCA
This sequence comes from Oscillospiraceae bacterium, assembly GCA_017532085.1. Classification (GTDB taxonomy): domain Bacteria; phylum Bacillota; class Clostridia; order Oscillospirales; family Ruminococcaceae; genus Firm-04. Next base: position 12,967 of record JAFXJT010000023.1, read on the forward strand.
GATCATCGGCAAGATCAGCATCCATACCGATTTTCAAATCCAAGACATCGATGCTGTAATCATCCACGATTTCAATGTGCAATGCACTGCAAGTATCGTAAAAGCTGTCCATCTGCTCCGAATCGAATTCCAGTTCTTCAAAGGTATCATTCATTTCCCGCAATGAAATTTTACCATTGGCTTTGGCCATCTCCAGCAATTGATCGTATTTTGTTTTATCGCCGGGCATATCACGTCCTCCTTCACACACGACTGAGTTTTCTTTCTCTCTTTTGATTGATTACGCTGCCTGATATACAACAATCAATTGCAATATCCGCTCAAATATCTGTGACGGCGATTCCGCAGCTTACGCATCGCTTTGGCTTCGATCTGACGAATACGCTCTCTGGTCACTTCAAATGCCGCACCGACTTCCTCCAAAGTATGCGTCTGACCGTCATCCAAACCAAAACGCATCCGCAGAACCAATGCTTCACGCTCGGTTAAGGTGTTCAGAAGATTATCCAATTCTTCCTTCAGAATGCTGTTGGATACTGCTTCCACAGGATCAATTGCTTGTTCATCGGGAATAAAATCGCCAAGATGGCTGTCATCCTCTTCGCCAACCGGTGTTTCCAGAGAAACCGGATCATATGCAATCCGCATAATCTCACGCACTTTATCCACAGGCATCTCAAGACGTTCAGCAATCTCTTCGGGTGTTGGATCGTGACCATTCTCATGGAGAAGCTGGCTGGAAATCTTCTTGACCTTTGTGATGGTTTCCACCATGTGCACAGGAATTCGAATGGTGCGGGCCTGATCGGCAATTGCACGAGTGATCGCCTGTCTGATCCACCAAGTTGCATAGGTTGCAAACTTGAATCCTTTTGTATAATCAAATTTTTCAACAGCCTTGATCAGACCGAGATTGCCTTCCTGTATCAGATCCAGAAACTGCATTCCTCTGCCCACATAGCGCTTTGCAATACTGACTACCAATCGAAGATTGGCTTCAATCAGACGCTTTTTGGCAAAACTATCTCCTGCCTTCATTTTTTGGGCAAGCTGTGTTTCCTCCTCTGCTGTCAGAAGCTGCACGTGACCGATCTCTTTGAGATAAATCTTAACGGGATCATCTACGCCAATGCCTTCTGTGGAAAGCGCAAACTCCAGATCATCCGAAAGATCCGCATCAATTCCCATCTTCAGATCCGCATCATCGGTGCTGTAATCGTCGATGATCTCAATGTGCATACTGCTGCAGCTATCATAAAAGCTGTCAATCTGCTCAGGATCGAATGCCATACCTTCGAAGGCATCATTCATCTCTCTCAGCGAAATCTTGCCGCTTTCCTTTGCTTTTTCAAGCAGGCTTTGATACTTGTTCTTTTCATTTGACATTGCTACATCCTCCTAAAACAGGGTACTCTTATATTTCTATTTTTTATACCATACAGAAAGTTTGTGCCGTACCCTTCAGCTTATCCATTTTTCTGTATTCGCTTCTTCACGAACAGCGCTGCAAAATCCTCATCACTGAGCGAATCCGCAGGAGCCTGTCCTTTATCGCATGCCTTCAGCACCGCAATCGCATCCAAAACAGAGTTTTCGCCAATATCCACATCGGCATATCTGGCTTCAATTCCTGTGATTCTTCCCATTTCATCCGGATGGAAGCAATCGGAAAAAATCGACAAGGAAAACTGCTGCATCTGCGGCATACGGTTTAGGTATTCCCGATATACACGCTGATAAAGCTCTGTGACAAATTGTTCCGGTTGAATGCGTTCCCGAATCACTTCCATATCATCAGGATGCCGGAACAAATAACAAAGGATCAGTTCCTCTGCCTTTGCTTCCTTCCGATGGGAAACTGCCTGCGGATTCACAGAATCCTGCATCAGCGGCAGTGAGGTAATTGCCTGCCACGACTGCTTCTTCTCACGAGACCGCCGTTTTGCAATCTCACGATTCACCTGTGCAGTCAAGAGCTGCGCATCCACCTCCTGCTCCTTGGCAAGATTGGAAATATAGATCGAGCGCTGCATCTCATTTTCAATGGAAGCCAAAACAGATATGGCTTTCTCAATCAAAGTCACTTTTCCGTCAACAGCCTCCGGATCCAGGCCATCCTTACAGCGTTCCAGTGCATATTGCACTGCATCATCCGCCTCTTCCAGCAGCAGTCGGAACCGTCCGGCACCAAACTTCTTGATATATTCATCGGGATCCTTTGCATCGTGGAGCCTGAGTATTTTCGGCTGAATCCCCACAGCACGCAAAAGATTCACCGCCTTGATGGTGGCATTCTGTCCTGCGGTATCGCTGTCATAGGCAATCACAACCTCTTCGGCATATTGCCGCATCAGCCGACATTGATCGGCCGTCAGAGCCGTACCGAGAGAAGCAACGACATTATCGAAACCCGCTTGATGAATTGCTATGACATCCATATAGCCTTCTGCAAGAATCAAGCGCTTGGACTGGGATTTTTTCGCAAACTGCATGGAAAACAGATTTCTTCCCTTTTTGAACACCGGTGTGTCGGAGGAATTAAGATATTTTGGCTGACCATTGGGATCAATGGTACGTCCGCCAAAAGCGATCACGCTGCCTCTGAGATCAAATATCGGAAAGATCACACGATCTCGGAACCGATCAAAAAGCGTTCCTTTCTGTGATCGGCTGCATAAATTGGAGGCAATCAGCTCATCCTCAGTATAGCCCAGCGCCTTCATGGCACGCAGCAGACCATCCCATTCACCGCCTGCAAAACCCAGACCGTATTTTTTGATAATCTTCGGATCCAAGTTTCGTTGTGCCAGATACTGCAAGCCACGCTTATCGGATCCGCATAATTGTTTGTAATAATACTGTGCTGCATTCCGATTTAATTCCAGCAGCCGGGTACGGCGTTTGCTTTCACCATTATCACGCTCCTCAGTTGGCACAGACAGTCCTGCGTTTTGTGCCAAAGTCTGAACAGCATCCATATATCCCAGACCTTCGATCTTCATCAGAAATGTGATGACATCTCCACCGGCGTGGCAGCCGAAGCAATAGAAATGCGGATCCTGTGTTCCGGCATAAACCACACAAGATGGCGTTTTCTCAGAGTGAAACGGACACTGACATTTCAGCAGCGAGCCTGCACGCACAAGCTGTACATAGCGTCCCATGACGGTTTCAATTGGATTCGCCTGCTTGAGCTGGTATAAAAATTCCTGTGGCAGCATCCTGATTCACCCTCCTTTCATCAGCGGATCAAGCGTTATCGCACATCCCAGCAGCGGGGAACAAATATTTTTTCATATGTCCAGATGGCATAATCATCACTCATACCGGCAATATAGTCACAGACCGCACGATCCATATCCATTCGTTCTGCAATACGCTGATATTCCTTCGGCAGAGCATCAATATGTTTGATAAAATAATTGTACAAGCGAATGACAAGCTCCTGCGCTTTGGGTTCCTCTTGTTTTGCGGCAGAATTGCTGTATATATTCTCACGCAAAAACGTATGAAGCGCATCATGTGCTTCCTGAATTTCCCTGGTCATGCGAATGACATCGGGGCCATTGGCGATGACAGAAGAAATCATCGCAGTAATTCTGCGGCTTTTGGTATCACCAAGCGTCTGCACACAATCTCTCGGCAGCTCGCTTTTCTTAAGAATCCCACCACGAATGGCATCGTCAATATCATGATTGATATAAGCAATCCGATCTGCAACACGAACAATATTACCCTCTCTGGTAGAAGCAATGCGATTGGTATGACAGGCGATACCGTTCTTGACCTGCATCGTAAGATTCAAACCCTTGCCATCCTTCTCGATATAATGCACAACACGCACACTTTCCAGATAATGCTGATAGCCATAGGGACAAACCTGATCCAGCGCCGCCTCGCCGGCATGACCAAAGGGAGAATGCCCCAGATCATGTCCCAGCGCAATGGCCTCTGTCAGATCCTCGTTCATATGCAGTGCACGCGCAATGGTGCGGGCGATCTGCGAAACCTCAAGCGTATGGGTCAGCCGTGTACGATAATGATCACCAATGGGCGAAAGAAAAACCTGTGTTTTTCTCTTCAAACGACGAAATGCCGAAGAATGCAGGATCCTGTCTCTGTCACGCTGAAATTCTGTACGATAGGGACATTTCACTTCACGTTTGCTGCGCTTTGCTTTTACAGATGGACAGGCAAATTGACTCAAATTACCGATTTCCATAATCTCAATTTGTTCTCGAACTGTCATACACATTCCTCGCTTTTTCTTCCTATGACCTACAGCTATTCATACGATGGGCATCTATATTGATTATACAAAATCAACCCGCAAAAACCCTTTTTTTCGCAAGCTTCAAACAGATTTCAGCGTTATGCACAACACAAGATTCGACTCCCTTTGTAAACTAGAGGATATAACAACAAAAACGGTATCGTCATAACGATACCGTTTTATCTTTAAAAGCAATCAGGAAAACAAATCAATCATTGCAAAGCCGCCGTAAGATATAATACACATGATTACGGTAGCCATGATCAGACCCAGGAGAATTGCAGGAACTGCCTTTTTCATTTTGATATGGAGCAGTGCCGCAATAAAAGAGCCTGTCCATGCACCGGTACCCGGCAGCGGAATGCCAACGAAAAGCAGCAGACCCCAAAACTCATATTTTCGGATCTTCTGTGACTTTTCACCTAAAGCTCTTGCTTCCAGCCAACAGGCGAACCGCTGAAATATCTTCACTTTACAATTCTTCATCCAATTCAGCAGCTTCTCAATAAAAAACAAAATAAATGGAATCGGCAATATATTACCGAGAATACAGACAATCACAGCAGTCCAAAGATCGATACCAAGTAATGACGCAGCAAGCAAACCGCCGCGCAATTCCAGAATCGGCAGCATTGATATCAAAAAGACAATGACAACCGGCGGCAAACCGCCTAACGCTTCTGTCAAGGCAGTTGTAATTTCTTGACTCATCGCCCTCACTCTCCCTTCACATAATATTTCTATTATCTCATAATTTCTGATTTCCGTCAAGTATCTATATAAAAAACGCCATTTTGCACAAATTCTTCTATCGTGATTTGTGAATTCGTTCGATTCCCCCAAAATCATGTTGATAATTGGTTTAATTTAAGAAGCTATGCATAGTTTTTATGTTTTGTTATTTACTTTTGCATGCGGATATGGTATAATGAAGTGAAAATGATGTTGCTGACACAGCACAATCATCTTCATTCCGCACAAAAGCGACAACAATGAAAGGAACTATGATTATGGGCTTAGTTGTTAAGGAATTACATAAGCGTTACGGTCAAAAGGTTGTGGTGGATTCATTAAGCTTTTCCATCGAACAGCCCGGTGTATACGCTTTGCTGGGCACCAATGGTGCCGGTAAAACCACTGCAATCCGTATGATGCTCGGAATGCTTGCAAAGGATGGAGGACAAGTCTTTTGGAATGATAAACCTTTGAGTATTGATCAATGCAACATTGGTTATCTTGCCGAAGAACGCGGACTCTATCCCAAAACAGAACTGATGGATCAATTGATTTATTTTGCATCTCTTCGCAATGTTTCCAAGGCAGATGCCAAGCAAAGGATCAAATATTGGGCGGAGCGTCTGGAAGCCGTCGAATATCTTTATCCGCAGCAAGAGGGCAAACGTACCGTAAAGCCCAAAAAAGCCGATCAGCTTTCTAAGGGCAATCAGCAAAAGATTCAGTTTATGACAGCTTTGCTCAGCGACCCTGAGCTGATTATTCTCGATGAACCGCTTTCCGGTCTGGATCCGGTCAATACCGATCTCTTCAAAAGCATCATTCATGAAGAAATCAACAAGGGTAAATATCTGATTATGTCCAGCCATCAAATGTCAACCATCGAAGAATTCTGTACCGATCTGACAATCCTCAATCGCAGTAAAACTGTACTGCAGGGAAATCTTGCCGATATCAAAAAGAGCTATGGCAGAATCAATCTCTTTATCAAAACCGAACAGGAAATCGCACCGCTGATTACACAAGCCGGTGTTACCATTCTGTCTCAGGTGGGGTATTCCTATCAATGCAAGGTCAACGGCGAAGATCACGCCAATACCTTACTGAAGCTTCTGGTTGACCGGGGCATCTTACTGGTTGCATTTGAATTGAGAGAGCCGAGCCTGCATGAGATCTTTGTGGAAAAGGTTGGTGAGCCTCATGGTGAAGCGTAATTCACTTCGTGGTATCGGCACTGTCTTTCAGTTTTCTGTGCAGCAGCATTATAAAGCAATTTCCATCCGGATCTTTCTGCTGATTCTGTTTGTGATCTCTTTGGCTTCTCTGCCGGTTGCCAGCATCTTCCTCACCGATGAGGTAGCAGACAGCTCTTCGGTAACCACGCTGTATCTGCGTAACGAAACCGGCATTCCGTTTCTGTCCGATACCATTCTTGCCGATGAGCGATATGCATCTCTGAAGATTGTTGAAACCGAATCTTCCGATGAGACCTTTGCAAGCCTTCTGGCAGAATCACAAACCAATATGGCAGCCTCCATTGTTCTGGATGAACAGAAAGGCTTTGCAATCAAGGGCTTTTACAGTGAAAACAGCTCGCTGGATGAACTGGATGTGAATACTCTGACTGATATGATCGCGGAAGCATTTCATCAATCACAGATGCAGGCGCTCTCGATTACCGATGAACAATTGGATATTGCAAATGCGCCCTACTCGATGCAGGTACAACTCATCAGCGACTACAATGCTGACAGTGATCAGACCGATTTCTCAGTGCACGGCATGATCAGTATGTTTTATTCTATGATTACCATGTTCTTAGGCACACTCTCCATGAGTTATATTTTCCAGCTCTGTGTGGACGAAAAGAACTCAAAGCTTGTGGAACTCTTGCTGGTCAGTGTCAATCCCTTGGCAATTCTCGTGGGTAAGGTTATGGCAGTCACTGTATTTCTTACAGCTGGCATCGGCCTGATTCTGCTGGGATTATTCCTTTCTTATCTGATTACAAGTTCCATGGGCAGTGTGGAATTTATCCACGAAATGTTTGAGACGATTGGAATCAATCATCTGATCGACAGTCTGAACGTAAAAACCATCTTACTGTTGATTCCTTCCGTTTTCCTGGGCTATGCAACCATGGCACTTCTTAGCAGTATTTTTGCATCCTGCTGTTCCAAAACGGAAGATATTCAGACCAACAGTCTCTATGTGGCTCTCATTCTGATGGTCGGCTATATGGTTGCAAGCTTTGCACCAATGCTTGAAAGCGAATCCGTGAATCTCTTTGTATCCTTATGTCCGTTCCTTTCTGTATTTACTGCACTTGCAAACTATATTTGCGGAAAAATCAGCTTTGCGATCCTGTTGCTTGCCTGGGCAATTCAAATTGCCTTGATTGTGGCGCTTGCCATCATCGCAGGACGTATCTATCGCATGATGATTCTGTATCGTGGCGGCGTTCCGAAGCTGAACAAACTGATCGCTATGTATCGTGCAGAACGTAAGCAGAAACAGGAGGTGCCGCATGAAAAAGCGTAATTCTCTTGCCGGTGTCAGCCGTGTTTGCGCCTTCACGCTCAAGCAGACTTGCATGAACAAAAGCTGGCTGATTTCTACGATTCTTTTGACCGTATTTCTGCTGGGAGGTATTCCACTGATCCTGCATCTCATCGCAACCACCACGGTCAGCGATGAACCGTTGGATCAGCCGATTCGCAATGTCATCATCTGCGATGAAACAGAAGGTGCTGCTGACTATAATGTATTCAAAGAAATGGGCAGCTATCAAGATGTCACGTATACCACCGCCAATTCCATGGCAACAGCGCAAACCATGCTTTCCGAAGCAGATGCCGATGCTACACTGCTGCTCAACATCCGCAAAGTGGATCAGCAATATGCACTGACAGTATATCTGCCCAAGGATACAAACTTATCCAGAGCAGAAGCTCATACCTTTGGTGCCTATGCGGAAGAGTGCTTTCCCTTCATTCTGATGCAGAAAGCCAATCTGACCGCCAATGATATCGCTTTGCTTTCCGTACCGATTTCCACTGAAATCCAGCAGCTCTCTCTTGAAAACAGCGATGCGGAAGACGGGAACATCGTCAGTGAAGTCATTGAAATGCTTGTCCCCTATCTGATTCTCATGCTGCTCTATTTTATGATCTTGTTCTACGGACAGAGCGTTGCAAACAGCGTTTTGCTGGAAAAAACGTCTAAGCTGATGGATACGATGCTGATTTCCGTGAATCCTTTGGCTATGATATTCGGTAAGCTGTTCGGTGTGGCTCTGGCTGCCTTCCTGCAGATTCTGATCTGGATGGCAAGCGCTGTAGCAGGATGTCTGCTCGGTTTGATGACTGCATTGAAAATTGTACCCGAAACCGGGGATACCGTGATCCATACCCTGGATACGATTATCGATAATCGTGAGATCTTTTCTCTGTCGGGAATCATACTGACCTTGCTTTGCTTTGCACTGGGCTTCTTGCTGTATTGTTCCATTTCTGCAATCAGCGGTTCCCTTGCTTCCAAAGCGGAAGACCTGGGCAAAACCAATTATATCTTCGTTTTGGTATTGCTGTTCAGCTTTTTCATGTGTATTGGTTCTCCCAGCTCCGGAGACAGTTTCTTGTCCGAGGCCATGTGGCTCACCTACTTCCCTTTTACCGCTATTCTTGTTCTGCCCAGCAAATTGCTGCTGGGACAGCTTTCTGCAACACAGATTCTCATTGCCTTCTCTCTGATCATTGCAACAGCCTGTTTCATGATATGGCTTTCTGCTACCATCTATCGACTGCTGGTGCTGTACCGAGGCAATCCGCCTTCCATGAAAACACTGTTGAATATGATCCGAACAAAACGCTCCGAACCTTTGGAAGAAAAACAGAATCCTTCTCAGGAATAGTCCTAAAAGCCGTATCTTTCTATTCATAATCCGATCATTTCAAATATCTATCACCAAATTCTTACTGCTTGCTCAAAAAATACACTTGACTTTTTATAGCGGATTGTGTATAATGAAGTCAAATCTGCATTGTACCAACTTTGCATTATCAGAAAGGAGATTCACCCACATGAATCGATTTTATAAGCAAGTAACAGCTGTTTTGCTGGCAAGCTTCATGACATTGCCGGCTTTTGCCTGCACCAAGGGAAAGGATAACTCAAAGATTGATCTGACCAACTCTGCCGTTTCTACCGACAAAGAAGGTATGGTGCATATCGATCTTACCCTTACTCCCGATCCTGAAGTCAATGTTACCACAACACCTGCCGTTACTACATTTGTCGACGAAAATGGTGATATCTTTGTCAACAAAACCGATATCAACGGTACCACGGTAACAGAATCCGGCGGCGCACCTGTCACTGAGGCTTATACCGGTACCACATTGGCTACTTCTTATGCGGAGAAGGATTATACTCCCAAGAACAAATCCTACCAAGCTATGTGGCTGGATATGTCCAAAAAGGCCGATTTCGTCTTTGACGGCGAATTTCTGATCTTTGATGCAAAGATCTCTGAGGATGCCAAGGACGGTGTCTATCCGATCGATGTGTTCCATCCTGATTTTGCAAACTATGATGCCAAGACTCTGCCGGTAACCACCAATATCGGTTATGTCTGCGTCAATGCCAATGCACCCAATGTGAAAAAGAACATCGGCGATGGTCTGACGATTTCCTGCAACACCGTTACTGCAAAGCCCGGCGATACCGTTCAGCTTGTATTTGTACTGGATAACAACCCCGGCTTTGTTGGATTCAACTTTATGTTCAGCTATGACGGCAATGCAATGACCGTCAGCGGCGGCGGTGCCGGTAAGGACTTCTCTTCTCGCGCAAATCTTACCGCACATGAGGTGAAGAACTAATCTTTGTTCCGCCCAACATCGGATCATTCCAACACTGACTGAGACAGCATATATACTGTCATGTCAGTGTAAATACCGGATTACAAAAAAGGAGCTATCGAAATGGATAGCTCCTTTTATTGTATTTTCTGAACGAATCTTTTTTTCCTCTGATAAAAAACAGTGCTATGCCATAGGAATATGACATAGCACTGTTTCTTTGATCAAGCAATATCATGTAACAGCCAGCGCATGATAAATCGTCTGCATGTTCCCGACTGTTCATACATTCTTTGGGCAAGTGTCTGCGCTAAGGATGCAATCTGCGCTGCGTCCTCCTTGGATACCGGCGTGGTGCCGAAGGTCACAGCAAGCTGAGTCGCTACAGCTTTTGTCATAGCGCCCGAAGGAATCAAATCGCATTGTTCCTCCGCATACTGCGCAAACCTTTCATGAGACAAATTGCTCTGTTCGATTTGCTGATGCTTCAGTAATGTGAGCAGATAGCCATACGATGCTGCAGCGGCTTGATTGGGATCGCTATGCTGCATAGCAAGCGTTCTCTTTCGTATGATATGCAAATGTCTTTGATAGCAGAACCAAATCACGAAGCCCAATATCAAAGCCACGCCGACAAGTGTCAATAAAACAATCCAAAGCCACGACCATATCTGAGACACATTTCCTTGATCGCCAGTGATGTCACCGATCGGAATCGTATCACTCTGATGCAAGTCCTCCTCAGTATCTGACAGAACAGATTGACTGGAGGCAGTGGTTTGTGTGGTCAGTGTCGTGGTGGGTGCTGTACTGTTCAGCGGATTGGTTGAAACAGTGGTAGCGCTTGTCGTTACAATATTCGGACTTTGCTGCGTGACATATCCTTCCGTTGTCTCAAAAGGAACCCATCCGTAATCAGGCAGAAAAACTTCCGCCCATGCATGGGCATTGGTATCTTTCACAGACAACATATAGCTGCCATCTGCAACGGTGGTAATATCTTCGTTATAAAAATCCGACTGAAAAACAACATAACCTTGACAATATCGTGCAGGGATATCCAGCATCCGGCAAAGTATGACTGCGGCAGATGCATAATGCGTACAATAGCCTTCTTTGCTTTCCGACAAAAAATAAGCGATATAGTCTCTGCCAGCCGGTGTTTTCGGTGGCTGCATGCTGTAATCCGCTGTATTTGCCAGATAATCACGGATGGCATGTAACGCTTCCTGCTGCGAACTCCATTCGGTATTCAAAAGTGCAGCAGCTTCCTTACGAATTTTCTCATACTCAGAGGATTCCATATGCCTCGTATAATTCACGCGACAAAAGACTTCATAATCCTGCAGAAGTGCCGATTCACGCTCATATGCATCACAAATATCATGAAAATCATACTGAGAGGATGACGGATCGGGATCTATGAAAAAGGTATAATGCTTCCGATCTTGCAATACCATCAAAGTATCATCAATATATTTGGCATTTTTATCATAAATGCAATGATATGGCGTGAAATTAACGGAATGCGATCCAACGGTATGAATCGTCAGCGGAACCGTTTGCTGCTCCATCCGATTCCAAAGCTCATATCCAAGACATTGAGGCATTACTTTCACGGATTGCATGTTGTTATATAGTGTATTCCAGTTGCGCCACACGGAATCATCCAAAGTGGTCCAGCCTTTTTCCGTATACACCGAATGGACAGTGCTTTTCAGATACAGTGTCTGTGGCGTATAGTCCTCCGGCAGCACCAATTCAAAGACTGTTTCACCACGAAACACAAGATCACCCCGATCTGCAAGATTGATCTCATCCACAGTGGGCGTAATCGAATAGAAAGGATTCAGATCTTGCACATGCTCTATGACATCCATCCATCGAATACTGCGAAACTGTGTACGAAAATACATCCGTTTCGATTCGATCCATGCATTGTTCGGTGCTTTCTCGGCAATCATACCGGCAACTGCACCGATGCTACAGATTGCGGCCATCAAAAGAAACGCTGTGATTTCAATTGTCATAAACCGCATACCGGGCTTGGCATAAAAGATATTACCCCGTCGATAAAACCCTGACTGAGACTGTTTCGCAGAGAACTTATGCGTTGCACGCTGCATGGCAAGAACTGCCGCCCAGAATCCAACCAAGATCATCACTGCTCGGGAGTCCGTCCGATAGCCAAAAAACAAACCCAGTTCCAAAAATGGAAACGTACAGAAAAAGCATGGCAGGAAATGGGGATGCAATATGCTATAATAGCTGAGAATCAGTGACAGAAACATAGTCACCAAACAAAGCATCAACGTACAGCACGCCATATCATTCCAGCCATTGGTCAGATCATTGGCATCATAAGTAAATGTCTGATCCAATACCGATGCTTTGATCGTCTGATACAACACAGTATAGCCTCGCAAGAGCTGCGGAAAATGTATCACTGCATAAAGAATCATTGCACCATACAGAACACAGCCGCGCCAGATCGGAAATGGTTTTTTCTGCCATAACCATCCATTGATAGTTGTCAACAGAAAAGCAAATCCCAGCAGTACTTTTGCAAAAATCTGAAATTCAAAAAAGCCGAGAAAGCTCAGCAGTGTTCCAAACACACCACAGTAAGCAATTGCGGTACGGATCTGTTTTTTCGGTACAAAACGTATCCGCTGCATCGACATGGCAATGGCATCATGCAGCACAACACAAGAATCGTTCTCTTGCTTTGAAGGATCATATGATTTGTTCACGGCTGCACCTCCTCACCATGAACCGAATCAAGCTTCCATTCTTTTCTTTCTTCCGAACACAAGATGGGAATACATTGCAAATTCTCAGCACCCTCCGGCAGATTCGCTGCTGCCTCCTCTGCAACGGCATAGAACACAATCAGATCAAACTGCTCCGCCAATACACATAGGCAAGGAATGGTTTCGGGATCAAGACTGGGCGTAAAATATAAAAGGCTTGTACAGCGCGGATTTTCACACAACAGACTGATCACACCGGGCTCTGCCTGCGATTGCGGTGCGGTACACAACAGTTGTCGAAGTGCCTGTTGTGTATCGGCTGATGATTGCAAAGACAGCTCTGTATAGTGCCGCTCACTACTCTGATACAGCAAGCAGCGCTGCGAGATTCCATGGTCATGCATCTGACAGGAAACCGCATAAAACGCTGATAACACCGCATCGAGAAAGGCTGCTGTATGCATCGATCTGCCGCATCGGCGATAATCCGGAAACAAAACTACATCATCATTGATCGGTAAACTATATTCCTTTACCAGCAGGTCATCTGCCTTTGCACTGAGCTTCCAATGAAATCTTGAACAGCGATCGCCGGGCTGATATGCCCGAATCCCAAAAATCTCCGAAGGATCATCGCCGCTTTTTTCCTTGGAATATTGATCGGCTTCCACATTGGAAAGATCAGAAATCAAATCTTCCGCAATCGGATGCATCGGCGGAAGAAGCAAAATATTGGTGGTATCCTTCAAGAAAATCCGCATGCGGAATAAACAAAGCGGATCATAAAGCGTCAGGGTTTGCGTATGTATGGAGACTCTGCCGCAATACGGAGACGAAAACGGAAATTGTATCTGCTCAGAATTATTGGCTGCAATCGGAATATGCATTGTAATCGTCTCGGATTTCGTATCAAAAGAATGGGTAAAAGTAAGTGTCAGCTTTACATTGATCAACGGAATCGGGCATCGATTGCGAATCCGAACGATATAATAGAACAACGAATCGCTGGGGATCTCATGGTCATTCCATTTCCTTTGCAGAGAAATGGAACAGCGCTGCCATAGCAGACAGAAAAACAGCAGAATCGGCAGAATGATTGCCAGTAATAAGAGCTGAAGTGACAGCGAACCCCGATACAGCATATAAAACATTGCCAGTATGATCAGCAAAAACAGATAAAGCACTTGATTGCGGAGCATGGGATTACGCCTTTCTCAATGCAGGAATCGGTACATCACGAAGAATCTCGTCAAGCACAGAACCTACTGTCATATGATCCATTTTGGCTCTGGGATGCAAGAGAATTCGATGCGCAAACACATCCTGCAGTATAACGGCGACATCATCGGGAATGACATACTCTCTGCCGCGTGCAATGGCCACCGCCTTTACTACTGCTATCATTGCCAAGGATCCTCTGGGGCTCACACCAAGACGAATCATCGGATGTTTTCGCGTGGCCTCAGCAAGCTGAACAATATAACGGAGCATCTCATCCGCAACATGAATCTGCGCAGCAAGCTTTTGCAGCGCAATCAGCTTCTGTGGATCCACTACCTGAGCCACATCCTGCAAAGATCCGGCAGAACCACCGTTGCGAAGAATGGTAATCTCACTTTCCAAATCCGGATATCCCATTTGCAAACAAAGCATAAAACGATCCATTTGGGATTCCGGCAGCATCTGCGTTCCTATGGATCCAACCGGATTCTGCGTTGCTATGACACAATACGGCTTCGGCATGGGATAGGTCACACCATCGACTGTGACAGCGGTTTCTTCCATCACTTCCAACAGCGCCGACTGCGTTTTCGGTGAGGTTCGGTTGACCTCATCTGCCAGCAGCAAATTACAGAACGCTACGCCCTTATGAAATTCAAACACTCCGCTTTCCTTATGATACATGGAAAACCCGGTGATATCACTGGGCAGGACATCAGGAGTCAATTGTACTCGATGATAATCAAGGCCCAATGTTTTCGCAAATGCCAGAGCAAGTGTTGTTTTTCCAACTCCGGGAATATCCTCCAGAAGTACATGGCCATTTGCCAGAAATGCCAATAACACTTTCAGAACAATGATGTCTTTGCCAACAATCACCTTGCGAATTTCATGCATAATTCTTTGTATCAGTTCTGTACCCTCTTGAAAAGAAATGTTTTCTGTCAATGATTCTGAACGAATGTCCGGCATTGATTTCATCGCCTTTCATTTTGTAAACTCTGATCTGAACACACCATAAATATAGTATAGCATATTTTCCGCATCTTTGCAACAACAAACCCTGCTGCATTACGAAATATCACGAATTCTAAGGGTTTTTGTAAATCAAAACAGATTTTGCGCAGAAGCCATCGGAATTCATGCAAGATTCACAAAAATGGGAAACGTGATTGACACTTTAGTCATTTTGTGGTATACTTTCATTGGTGGAAAAGCCGGAAAGGATGGATTCGTTGCGTTATGAATATCTGGCATAACATCAGTCCCAAGCGTATCACACCGAATGATTTCGTTGCTGTGATCGAGATTCCCAAGGGAAGTAAAAATAAGTATGAACTGGATAAGGAAACCGGTTTGATCAAGCTGGATCGGATTCTGCATACTTCAACGCATTATCCGGCAAACTATGGTCTGATTCCAAGAACCTATGCAGATGACAACGACCCTCTGGATGTATTGGTGCTCTGTTCTGAAACGCTGTCCCCCATGACATTGGTGCGCTGTTATCCGATCGGCGTAATCCGTATGATTGACCAAGGACATCGGGATGACAAAATCATTGCTATCCCCTTTGATGATCCCAATTATAACGGCTACACCAGCATCGATGATCTGCCTTCTCATATCTTCAAGGAAATGGTCCATTTCTTTTCGGTATACAAAGAACTGGAAAAGAAATCAACCGCTGTCAATGAATTCGGAGATGCCGAAACCGCTCGTTCCATTATCCAAGCGGATATCGATCATTATATCGAGGAATTTTGTAAATAAACCGATGCGTTCTGCACGGTTCCGTACGATACGGATCGTCTGTATTTGAACCTTCAGATACAGACAGAATGTAAAAAAAGTGGAAGGATGTACCGCTATGACGCTCGCAGCCAGTGACACGCTTTACCGCAAAAACCAAGTTGTTGCTCCCCTTGGCATTATTGCCATGCCCGGTGCCGAACAGCTTGGCGCCCAGATCAACCAGTTCCTTGTTTCATGGGCAAATGAAAATGGCATTCCCGACAGAAATTATCTGATCGATTGTGAATGTCCTCGTTTTGCCTCCGGTGATGGCAAAGGTCTGATTAAGTCCACCATCCGCGGCAAAGATCTGTTCATTATTGTTGATGTCGGAAATTATAGCTGCACCTATAAAATGTTCGGAAAGAACAATGCCATGTCTCCCGATGATCATTATCAGGATCTGAAGCGTATTATTCAGGCAGCTTCCGGTAAGGCACATCGTCTGAATGTCATCATGCCGATCCTTTACGGCGGCCGTCAGCATCGCAGAAATTACCGTGAGTCTCTTGACTGTGCTTATGCTTTGCAGGAGCTCGAAAGCATGGGTGTTGAGAATATCGTTACATTCGATGCCCATGATCCCAGAGTCAGCAATGCAGTACCGCTCATGGGTATTGATAACGTCATTCCATCCTATCAGGTGCTCAAGACAATGCTCAAAACCATTCCGGATATGGATATTACTCCGGATAATTTCATGGTCATCAGCCCCGATGAAGGTGCTCTGGGACGCAATATGTATTATGCTACCATGCTGGGTGTCAATCTGGGTATGTTCTACAAGCGTCGTGATTACTCCAAGATTGTGGAAGGAAAGAATCCCATTGTGGCACATGAATATCTGGGCAATCCTGTCGAAGGCAAAACCGTGTTCATTGCTGATGATATCATTGCATCCGGTGAGTCTATGCTGGATCTTGCCTATTCGCTGAAGCAGAAAAAGGCAACTCGCATTCTTGCCTATGCAACCTATGGTCTGTTTACTCATGGTTTGGAGAAATTTGATAAGGCATATGCCGATGGCATTCTGGATGCCGTATTCGGCACAAACCTCACCTACCGTATGCCTGAGCTGTTGGAACGTCCTTGGTTCCATGAAGTGGATGTTTCCAAGTACGCTGCCTACTTCATCGCTGCAATTAACCATGACGTTTCGATCAGCACTGTGATTGATCCCCATGAAAAAATCCGCACTCTGTTGAACGCTCGTCATAATCACATGGAATAATCGTTTCTTCTAACCGGATGCTGATACCGCGCAGCATCCGGTTCTGCTTTGTATCAGCCTGTGCTTGTTTGACATCGCTCTGCAAAAACCACGTAAATAAATGGGTTTACGAGAAAACATACCAATTTTGACATGTTGCGGTAAATTTGGAAAATTTATGTTATAATAAATATGCTGTGGTGTTTCTCTTACGCACCCAGCCTTCCTTATGAGTGAGGCGTCAACGATTGTTGGCGCCTTATTCTTTTTGATCCATCTGTAAAAACTGCTTTTTCTATGAGATTTTAGATGCGTTATTACAATTTACCTATACCTGTTATCAAGAGAAAGCTATTTGATTTTTCTTCTGCCTTGTGTTAGAATATAATTAGTGTCGTTCACCGGAACGATAAACAGAATTTGTACGGTTTTTCTTTCTTTTGATAGGAATCCCTATTGACGGAAGATGTTGTTTTATGTTATAATGTTAGCATAATTTTCAAGAATGAAGGAGGACACTATGATACAATATCGTAAATTGCTTGCTGTATTGCTCACAGCAACTTGCACAGCAATCTCTATGCCTGCAATCGTTACCTCAGGCGCTGACGATGTTCTGTATGAGACCGGCTTTGAAAATGATGAGATCGTATTCACCGGCCGCGGCGGAACAGAAGTATTGGAAGCCAGTACAGAGGCTGTACACAGCGGCGAATATGCTTTATGTGTATCCGAAAGATCACAGGGCTGGCATGGTCCACAGTTTCTCTTAGATGATCTATGCAAACCCTTCGTGGAATATACAATCAGCGCTTGGGTAAAGAGCGAATGGTACAGTACGCTCAATCTCAGTATGGAGTATACGGACAGCAATGGTATTCGTCAATACATGAATCTGAAATCTGCACAGGGCGATTCGTGGTTTGAGTTTTCGGATGTCAAAGTCAGCTTTACCGATGATGTGACCAATGTTTATGTCTATTTTGAAGCTTCGGATAATAAATGCAAGCTGTATGTTGATGATTTTGTTCTGAAAGCTGCACCGATTATCCCGATTCAGGACGATCTGCTTTCCCTGTCTGATCTTTATTCTGAGCATTTTATGATCGGCACCGGCATTATGAATTCGAACCTTTCTTCTCCGTCTTTCATGGATCTGGTGAAAAAGCATTTTGATCGCTCCATGACGTTCGGCAATGAGTTAAAACCTGAAAATGTTCTGGATTTGAATGCCACACTTGCTTATATGGAGCAGAACGACGGTGATGATACCAATCCGCAGGTTACACTTTCGGCTGCACGCAGCCTGCTGAAATATTGCCAAGCAACCAATACACCGGTCAGAGGCCATGTGCTTGTTTGGCATAGCCAAACGCCTGATTGGTTCTTCAAAGAAGGATTTTCCGATTCCGGAGAATGGGTCGATAAGGAAAAAATGCTTGTCCGCATGGAAAACTACATCAAAAATGTATTCGCAATTCTGGAAGCGGAATATCCCGACGTGAATATTTATGCATGGGATGTTGTTAATGAAGCGTTTCTGGATTCCGGTGACCCGCGCAGTCCCGGATCTGATAAAGCTTCCTCCGGTCAATCTGCCTGGGTCAAAGTATTCGGTGACAATTCCTTTATTGAACCTGCCTTTACGTATGCAAGAAAATATGCTCCTGCCGGTACAAAGCTTTATTATAACGATTTCAATGAATACATTGAAGGAAAAATGAATGCCATCTATCAAATGGCAATGGATCTCAAAGCAAAGGGTCTGATCGACGGCATTGGTATGCAGTCACATATGGATGTAACTTTCCCCTCCGCAGCACAGTTCAAAACCGCTCTTGCAAAATATGCTACTACCGGTCTGGATATCCAAATTACTGAGCTGGATATCACCACCAAGGATACCTCTGCTGCCGGTCTGGAAAAACAAGCACAGATGTACAGCGATATTATGGATGCTTGTGTAGAGTATTCCGATCATATTTCTGCTGTGGTTTTTTGGGGCGTTACCGATGATCAAAGCTGGCGCGGCAATCAGGTGCCTCTGCTCTTTGATGGCAGCTTCCAAGCAAAACCCGCTTATTATGCAATCGTTGACGGCATGGAAATGCCCGATATCATAGAAACTACTACTACCACTGTAACCAATCCTTCGATTTCGGATCAACCGGATGCCAAAATGCCGGGTGATGTCAATGATGATGGTGTGATTAAAATTGATGATGTGGTGCTCATGAACCGCTATATCGGTGAAGATACCACAATTGAACTATCTGAAGCTGGCTTGCTGAACGCAAATTGCGATGGCATCAAGGGTGTTGATGCCGATGATGCGACGCATCTGCTCAAATATCTTGCCGGTCTGATTGCTATTGAGGATCTACACTAATTTGACTATCCCAATCCCTTCATCCTATCATACTCTCCAGCGAATCGAACCCCGTTATGCATATCATAACGGGGTTCGATTGTTTCTGCAATCCATTCATCAACAAAAAAGCAGCCTCTTGAGTAAGAGGCTGCTTTTCAATTACTACTTTGTTGCTTCCGATTTTTCACTTGAAAAAGAAAACGGATAATTCGCCTGCACTTCAGAAACAAATCCATCTTGAATCATTTCAATCATGTAATCAACGATATGAGGATCAAATTGCTTACCGGCATTTCGTTTCAGCTCCTCAATGATAGAGGCGGTATCCATATATCCACGATAACAGCGATCACTGCTCATAGCATCAAAGGCATCGGCAATACAGATAATACGTGCACATAGAGGGATTTCCGTTCCTTTTAAGCCCGATGGATAGCCTTTTCCGTCATATCGCTCATGATGAAACCGTGCTCCATCCTGTATGCCTGGAATCGCTGTAAAGTTTTGCAGCATTTGTGCGCCCAGTGTTGTATGGGATTTGATGAGCGTATATTCTTCTTATGTCAGCTCAGAATTCTTTTTCAATACAGCATCAGAAATACCGATCTTTCCGCAATCATGCAGCATTGAGGTATAGAAAATATGCGAAATCTCCTCACTGTCCAGCTTCATACGGAATGCAATCTCCACACTATATGCCGAAACACGTTGCGAATGACCCTTCGTATAGGAATCCTTGGCATCAATGAAGCTTGCAAAGGTATCCATTGCCTGATTGATGATCTTCATATCCAGAGTTTGACGCTTAATATAGCTTTGTGTACGCAAATATACAGCTATATGCGCACAAACCGCCACGAGCCATGCAAGGGCTGCTACGAATAAGACCGCAAACACCTGCGTGTCCCGCATATGGGTAATATGATAGCCGGAAATCGTATATCCCTTCAACTGCAAGATCTGGTTTGCATACATCACCGCACCAAAGGTTCGGGTATCCATTTCATCGGGCGCAAAGCGGACGATACAGTTTTCAGAGGTCAATGTACCATTCCATGCGCTGTCAATATAAGCTTCACCATTGAACTCCAAGGCAACGGTCCAGTGATCGAACTTTGCTTTGGGATCCATTTGCATCACAATATCATATTGTGCGCCCATAGGTGCTTCGGGATGAAATGTGCCGTCATACCATTCTTTGGATATCGTCAGTGTCAGTGAAAGGCCATTCTGCGGTGCTGCTTCGGGTGATTCAAAATAATAGATATGCTGTTTGGAAGATACTGTGCGGCAATAAACATACAGTCCGCTGTATCCAAGGATAATACAGAGCAACGAAATTAAAATGGCTCGCAAAAAAAACCGATTCTTCTGCATAGCACCGCTCCCCTCACTGGAGTATTCTTGAATCATCAACAAGATACTGCTATCATTATAGCACATCCATTCTAATTTGTCAATCAAAGAACTGTTTTTCTTATGCTTTTTATGACACTGACACAAAAAAGAACTGCCCGATTTCGGACAGTTCCATTCACTGTATTAAGCTCGATTGCCGTACATTTTGTCATAATAATCACGGTATTCTCCGGAAATGATGGTTTCCCACCACGCACGGTTCTCCAGATACCACTGAATCGTCTTTTTGATGCCGTCTGCAAATTTGGTTTCCGGCAGCCAGCCCAGCTCA